>JAZUJK010000007.1:0-182007 GCA_045642705.1 Acutalibacteraceae bacterium | reverse complement strand
AACAAGAAGCCATATGTATTCCAAGGGAACTCTTATCTGGATTACAGTTTGGTAGTGTAAAAGCGGTTCTTTTATTGCAAACACTTCATCAACTCATGGATTCTCTTGCCAAAGAAGACGGAGAAGCAATCAAATAGAGGGGGATACTTATGTTAAAAGACGGAAAGATTTGGGTAGCAAGTTCTTTTGAAGGAACAGAACTCTATATTTTGCCAAAGATGGCAAATCGTCATGGACTTATCGCAGGTGCAACAGGTACTGGTAAGACGGTAACTATGAAGGTTATAGCTGAGTCATTTTCAGACCTTGGTGTTCCAGTATTTTTCTCTGATGTTAAGGGCGACCTTACAGGTATGCTTGAGCCAGGCACAGGCATGGACGTGCGTGCAAAGGAGAAATTTGGAATAGATGATTTCCAGCAAAAGGGTTATCCTACAAGATTTTGGGATATCTTTGGTGAGGCTGGACATCCAGTAAGAGTAACAATCTCTGATATGGGCCCTACATTCCTCTCACGTCTTTTGAATCTCTCGGATGTTCAAGAGGGCGTACTTAACTTGGTATTTAAAGTAGCGGATGATAAGGGACTTTTGCTCTATGACCTTAAGGACCTCCGCGCTTTGCTAGGCTTCGTAGGCGAGAATGCTGAGGAGTATACATTGACATATGGCAATGTATCATCCTCATCAATTGGCGCTATTCAGCGCGCACTTTTACAGTTTGAACAGGAGGGTGGCGAAGGTGTATTTGGCCTTCCAATGCTCGATATCAAGGACTGGATGCGCACTGATATTGATGGCCGTGGATTTATTAATATTCTCTCAGCGGCAAAACTTATCGGTAGCCCAACCGTATATTCAACATTCCTTATTTGGATGCTCAATGAACTTTTCGAACAGCTTCCAGAGGTAGGCGACCTTGATAAGCCTCGTATGGTATTCTTCTTTGATGAGGCACATCTTCTCTTTGCAGATGCTCCAAAGGCATTTGTACAAAAGATTGTTCAGGTAGTAAAACTCATCCGTTCAAAGGGCGTTGGTATTTACTTTATTTCACAGTCACCATCAGATATCCCTGATGATGTTTTGGCTCAGCTTTCAAACCGTGTTCAACACGGACTTCGTGCTTACACTCCAGCTGAGCAAAAGATGGTAAAGGCAGCAGCTGCTGCATTCCGTGCAAATCCTGCTTTTGATTCAGAGCAGGCCCTTATGGAAGTAGGCACAGGTGAAGCACTTGTATCATTCCTTGATGAGTCGGGCACGCCAGTGGTAGTTGAGAAAGCCAAGATTTTACCTCCTCAGAGCCTTATGGGACAGGCTGACCCGGCCAAGGTTAACACAGCAATTGTCTCATCAGAATTTGATCTTAAATACAGGGAGACTCAGGATCCTGAGTCTGCTTATGAAGTAATAATGGCTGCGACAGAGCAGCTCAAGGCTGAGCAGGAGCAGGCAGCAGTAGAAGCAGCCGAAGCAAAAGAAGCCGAGAAGATTGCAAAAGAGGAAGCTAAGGCTGAGGCCGCAGCAATAAAGGCTGAAGAGCGCAAGGCTGAGCTTGAAGCAAAGGCTGCTCAAAAGGCACAGGAAAAGGCTGAGAAAGAAGCTGCTAAAGAAGCTGAAAAGAAAAAGAAGGTACTTGAGCGCGCAGCATCAAACGCTGCATCTTCAGTTGCACGTTCGATTACCACTAATATGGTAAATACAGTTACAGGCTCAGGTAGTGTTAAATCTGCTGACAAGATTGCAAAGCAAGCTGCAAATACAGCCCTCTCATCCGTAATGCGCACAGGTGCAAATGCAATCGTTAGAGGTCTTTTCGGCACTAAAAAATAAGTTGCAAAATTCAAACTTTTTTGTTATGATAATGACATCCCTTGAGGGAGTAGCAGACACCGTAAGGTGTAGCAAATGTCAACATCCTGACCTTTTTGGTCTGGCATTGCTTTAAATTGCGAGACTCATGTGTGGCTTTTACCACACATGAGTCTTTTGTTTTTATTTGGAGGAATAAAAATGACTTGGAATTTCATTTTGTTCTCTGTTGTACTTGGCATAGGACTTGCAATGGATGCTTTTTCTGTATCTCTTGCAAATGGTCTTAAGGAACCAACAATGGGTGTGCCTAAAATTTGTCTTGTTGGTGGTGCATATGCGATTTTCCAGGCACTCATGCCAATGATTGGCTGGTTTTGCGTACATACGATAGCAGAACGTTTCGCAACTTTTGAAAAATTTATTCCATGGATTGCTCTACTTCTACTTCTCTATATTGGTGGAGAGATGCTAGTTGATGGAATTAAAGCAAGAAAATCCGATGAGGATGTTGTTCTTGAGAAACTTACAATGAAAGCACTATTTATCCAAGCTGTTGCGACATCAATTGATGCCTTGTCAGTAGGATTTACAATTTCCAAGTATAGTTTGCTCGAAGCTACCATTTGTAATTTGATAATTGCAATTGTTACATTTGTAATTTCGGTTGTCGGAGTTTTAATTGGCAAGAAAGTTGGTACCAAACTCGGTTGGAAAGCAGATGTTCTCGGTGGCGTAATTCTAATCGGTATAGGTCTTGAAATTTGGATAACAGGAGTATTTTTTTAAAGAGGTGATATCATGACAGAAATGAGTACACTTTTCGGTTTAATTACATTTTCAGTAGCAGATAAATTAGTATTCCCAGTTGCAGGAGTACTATTCGCAATAGGTCTTGTTCTATTGATTTTTGGTGGTGACTGGTTCGTAGACGGAGCAGTCGGTATTGCCAAGAAGTTCGGTGTACCAGATCTTCTAATTGGTGCGACAGTCGTTTCAATTGGCACAACTTTGCCAGAGGTTATGGTATCGGCAAGTGCTGCGGCTGTTGGACAGTCACAGACAGCATATGGCAATGCGATAGGCTCTATTATATGTAATACAGCACTTATATCTGCAATAACGCTTACATTTGCACCAGGATTAACAGATAAGAAGAGTATGAGAATTCCTGCAATATTCTTCTTTGGTTCAGCAATTCTTTATTCAGGAGTTGCTATTTTTACAGGACATTTTTCTAGAACAATAGGAATCATATTGCTGACAATTTTTGCAGTATATATTGGTCTTCAGGTAAAGTCCGCTCTTACACATATGAAGAATCCAAGTGCGGAAACAGAACTGATTGACGAACCTCTGGAAGAAGAGGGAGAAGTATCAACAGGAAAGAATATATTACTTCTTGTAATTGGAGCAATTGCTATTGCTATAGGTGCTAATCTTCTTGTTGATAACTGCACAATTTTGGCGGAGAAAATTGGAGTTCCAGAATCAGTAATTGCATTGACACTTGTAGCACTTGGAACATCGCTCCCTGAACTCGTCACAGCAATCACTTCTCTGAGAAAGGGACATGGTGCTCTCTCACTTGGTAATATCATCGGTGCTAACATGTTCAATCTTGTATTGGTATCTGGTCTTGCAATTACAATAAATCCGTTTGATTTACCGGCAGCAAAATTGATTGGCGGACTTAATGCAAGCGTGGTTGTTGACTTGCCAGTTGTATTTCTCGTAATGCTTCTTATGACATTACCAGGTCTTATCAAGGGTAAACTTTATCGCTGGCAGGGTATTTCATTACTTGCAATATATGCCGCTTATTGTGTATTCCAATTCGTTGGATAATCCTATATTTGTTCATAGTAATAGGCAACACTATCCGTCCATATATTTGGACGAATAGTGTTGTTTTTTATATCTTCGTATGTTATCATTTTTGTTATATTAGATTAAGAAAAAGGGGGTAGCTTTATGGCAGAGAAGACTAAACTTGCTCTAAGAGATGCGTTTTATAAAGTAGTTAGCGAGAAACCTCTCAGTAAAGTTACAATATCTGATATCACGGATACATGTGGTGTAAGTAGAATGACATTCTATTATCATTTTAAGGATATAGATGGGTTGCTTGCTTGGACATGTAGAGCGAATTGCGAAAATCTAATTCTCAACAATAAGGATATATCAGACTGGAAAGATGCTTTCCGTACAATACTTCAAGCGACATTACGTGATAAGTCATTTCTTTTGAATGTCTATCCTTATGTTCCACATGAAGCTGTACGTGCATATTATGTATGGGTTATGGATGTGCTAAATTGCCGCATTTTAGAGATGGAAACGCGGAATCTTGAAATTGCTGATTCGGATGTAGACTTTATATTACATTTTGCAAATTCTGCCCTTGCTGATATTGTTATAGTATGGCTCGATGGTGGCATGCGCGAGAGTGATATAGATGAACTTATCGTAAATGTTGATAAGCTTCTTAGTCCTGCAATTCCTGCGATAATTAAGAGTTTTGCAAAATAAGAATATAAAAAGAAAAAGCCCTTGGCAATTCTGCCAAGGGCTAAATTTATTTCTTTAGGAATTTATCAACTAGTCCATGAACACTGGCGATATCTTTTTCGTCGCCAGTATCACACGCTTTATCAATAGCATATTTAAAGTGACTCTTGATAATTACTCTGGATACTGAGTTGATTGAAGATTCTACAGCTGAGAGCTGAATTAGAACATCATCAGCATCTCGGTTGTCCTCAACCATACGCTTGATTGACTCGAGATGGCCTATGGCTCTGGAGATACGATTGATAATAATCTTTTTCTGCTCGTTAGAGTGATTAACAGGGTGACGAACGAGGAGTGGTTCCTCAGCAATTATATTATCAGTTTCTCCGAGCATCGCACGAATGCAGTTAGGTGTATCGAGATCCTTAGTACCCATGCCATATCCTATCTTCTCCATTTTTATGGTAGGGATAGGACCAAATTTCGTGACAAAATATTTTATGAGCGCAGCGCCGGTCGGGGTGCATAGTTCACATTGTGTGGCTCCGCTATAAAATGGAATGTCGCGGAGCAACAATGCTGTTGCAGGTGCCGGAACTGGCAAAATGCCATGCGCGCATTTTATTTTGCCCGATCCTGTATTAACAGGGGATGACATTATAAGCGATGGATTGATTTTGTAGATAAGCCAAGATACGGTTACGACATCCGCAACAGCATCAATCATTCCCACCTCGTGGAAATGCACTTCTGACGGCGCTGCGCCGTGAACCATTCCTTCGGCTTCGGCAATCAATTTATATACATTGATTGCATCCTCGCGTACTTTGTCAGGAATATCAAGTGAGTCGATAATATCTGTAATATCCTCAAGAGAGGAATGGTGATGGTGATGCGCGTGCTCGTGTACCATAGTCTTCTCGTCGGAGAGAGGTGTACTATCTGGTACAGTTTCAGCAGCTTCTTCATCATGACCACAAATATTAACTTTGAAATGTGTGCCAGAGACGCCAAGCTTTACAGATGGCTCTGCTTCCACTGTGACGTTATGTATGCCTGCATGGTTTAGAGCGTGGAGAAATTCTTCTTTGTCATCAATAAGTTCGTATAGAGCGGCAGAGAGCATATCTCCAGCAGCACCGTTGCCACAATCAAAATAAAGCGTTTTCAAAAGTTCAAGTCCTCTAACTGGTTATTTCTTAGCGTTTTCCTTGAGAAGATCGCGGATTTCAACGAGAAGCTCAGCCTCTGTTGGAGCTGCTGGCTCTTCTGGAGCTGCTTCTTCCTCAGCCTTCTTGCCCTTGTTCTTGAGACCGTTGATAGCCTTAACCATAAGGAATACAACGAGAGCGATAAGAAGGAAGTTGATGATAGCGCTGATAAGTGTGCCGATTGGGAATAAGCCAATTGTTACAGCAGAGAAATCAGCCTGGCCAGCGATAAGTGTGATTATTGGATTGATAATGCTCTCGATGAGAGCGTTAACGATTGCTGTGAAAGCACCGCCTACTACAACGCCGACTGCCATGTCAACTACGTTTCCGCGAGAGATAAATTCTTTGAATTCTGCAAGTAAACCTTTCATGTCTAAAACTCCTTAAAATAAAAAATTGAGACGGCCTTGCTCGACCGCCTCAATATTTTAACAAATTATTAATTCATTAACAAGATACAATTATTATGAAGTAGTAGAAATTTTTGAATTTTCTATTCCCTCGATTGTTGTCTTGCTAAGTTCACGAACGAAGAATGTTATTTTCTGTTCGCGAGTACCATAGATAATTGATACTTCTACAACTCCATGATCATCACTTGCTGACTTGAAGCAGTGAGTGATGGTTGCTGGATTGGTTGAGAAGAACTGAATAAGTTCATCGAGATATGTAAGTCTGCGGAATGCAGCCTGATCTTCCTCTGATATTATTCCGTTCTTAACTACGGTTGTGACATCGGTATAAGTTATATCTGGATTGCTGAATATTTCAGTATCAAATCTAAGACCACCGATGATTTCAACCTTTTCTGTATTGCAATCTACGCTATATGCATAATCGAACATTGCGAGTGAGTAACTTAATCTATGCGCATATTCGTTGAGGTTCTTCTCGGCTTCTTTAAGGTCATTAATAGTACGCTTAAAGAGATATACAGATGGATCCTGACCATAGGTCTCAGGAACAGATACGAGAAGCGTCTCTTTCCACTTATACTGAGTGCTTTCCGGACTATCCTTCTCTTGGAAAATTATCTTGAATTCTTTGGTGCTCTTATCAGCATAGAAATTGCGAAGACCTTCAATAGAGAAGATTGGAGCAAGAGAAATTTGATCCTCTTCCTTGAGTTTATTCTTGGAGTTGTTAGCCCAGTGGAGACTGTATTTTCCTTCGGATGTAGTAGCGCGAGTCTTACTACCATTCTGAGGATATACAGCATCTGTGAAGATATCTTTCTCGAGATTGACAACTGTTACATGCTCGTAGATGTTAGCAAAAGCTACATCGGTGATGTAATGACGTGCCTCAGATGCTGCTTCGGCAATCTTTTGCTGAGTGATATCTTCTACGATGAGAAGAATCTTATTTGCTGCAGTCTGTGCCGAGAACGTTGCCTTGTAAACATTGTAACGAGATACTTTTCTTGATGGCTTCGCAAGAGCTTCTATTTCGAGAGGAGTAATTGTATTGGTTGTGAAATAGTTGCGAAGATATTCAAGATTTGCTATCTTATTAACCTTTTCGACGTAATCAGGATGAAGCAAGTAGCCCTTGATGAATGCAACAAATGTATCGAATGCATGTACATCTTTTACTGCTGACAGCATATTGGAGTGTGCCTCCAATATATCGATGTTACCATCCTGTAAATCAAGCTCAAATACAACACCATTAAGTGTTGAATAAGCAGCAGAGAAACGGTTCTGTACAGCAGTAAGATTTTCCTCAGTCTCTTTATAATCATCGATTATATTGAAGTAACCGAAGTAAATCTGGCTATCTGCACGTCCACCGGATGCCTTGATAATATGGAGCTTAATCCATGAATATGCGCCATCTTTTCTCATATGACGATATTCTATATCAAGGTCACTATTCTGCTTGAAGTGGTTTGTGAGGTACATAGGGTTCATGTACTTCTTAACGTCTTCGAGATCCTTTGGATGAACAAACTTTGGAACGAAGTCCTCATAGAATGTTGTATAGAAACCACGCTCAGGAATCTGCTCAAAGTTTTCTGTGCTCTTGCCAGGGTAGTACATATGATAGATATTACCACCGGCATTGATCTCTACGATACCAGCGTAAGTTCTGCGAAGAGAACTGTCTACGCTGTTGGAGAGAGGCATATCAAGAGGAACGATTTCAAATTTGTCAAAGTCATATTCGAATTCGTCATCTGTGTCGATGCCTTCATTATCAAGTCTCTCCTCAAACTCTGTAAGAGGGAGAGGCTTGGAATAGATATAACCTTGGATAAGAGTACAACCGATAAGCTTTAGGAACTCAACTACATCAAGTGTTTCAACACCTTCTGCAACTGTCTTGATGTTAAGGGAGCGGGCCATTGCAACAACGGAACGAATGATTGAACGATCACGTGTTGTATTGTCACTCTCACGGAAGAACAACTTATCAAGTTTCAATGTGTCAACAGGGAGGTCTTTTAGGATATTAAGTGATGAATAACCTGAACCAAAGTCGTCCATGGAGCAGGTGAAACCATGTGCTTGGAAGTCGCGGATTACATCCTTGAATAGATCCTCGTTGTCGAAGAAGATACCCTCTGTAAACTCAAGCTCGATGAGCTTGTCAGGGATATCATATTTATCCTTGATGCTGATATAGGATTCACGGAATCCTGGCATTGTAATTTCAACAGGAGAAATGTTGAGGGAGATAGGTACAACTGGGAGACCTTCGTTGAGACGCATTCTCTGGAAACGTGCAACAACTTCCATAACATAGAGGTCAACGTCGTGTACAAATCTGTTCTGCTCAAATAATGGAATAAACTTGATAGGAGGGACGATGCCCTTCTCTGGGTCTATCCAACGTATTAGAGCTTCGCCCGCTGCAAGTTTACCGTTGCTGGTTCTATATTTTGGCTGAACGTAGACACGGAACTCGCCGTCCTTGAGTGCTTGATGCATCTTGGACTCGATATTCTTTTTCTCAATTTGCTCGTTGTGGATAGATACGTCATAAACGGCAACACCTGTGTCTACGTGCTCGATTGAATATAGAGCAACGAGGCAGCGGTCGTAGAGCGCGTTGATAGACATATCGTCTGTAATATCCTCAGGGAGTATCTCATAGATACCGAGCTGAACTTCAAGTCTGATATGTGACTTGGAGAGAGGCTGTATTGTAGAGATACGATCCTGCAACTTGTAGATGAACATATTCTCATCTGTGTTGCTATAGTCCTTAGTGGTGAGGATTACAAACTTATCACCAGAGATACGTGCGAATATTTCATCTTTATCAAGTAACTGGTCGATTTCGTTGGTTATTGAAACAAGGATTTCATCACCGACATCATATCCGAATGCATCATTGATGTAACGGAAACCAATCATATCGCAGCAACAAATATAATATTTCTTGCCGTCATTTTGTCTCAAGATCTCTTCAGCGTCTTCCTTGAATTTTGCAAAGTTAGGGAAACCTGTTAGAGGATCAGTATAAGCTATATTCTTGATTCTATTAGAAGTTGTTGCAATAGACTTGTAATATCTATACGCAACAAGAACGATTGCAAAGAAGAAAAGGAATGAAGCAACTGTCATAAATAGGAGCAAGTCGCCTGTTTCAAGGAATAGTGATTGTGAAGGTAGGATTCTAGCTATTCCGAGATCTTCATATTGATCTACTGGGCCGATTGCTACAATGTATTTTGCTGCTTCTGTTGTGAAGAGATGAGTGGTTGTTGTTTTGAACTGTCCATTCTCGGGTATTGTGCCATCAAATTTATGGTCTGTGAGGAATGAGAAGAAGTTGCTTTTGCCAGACAACTCGGTCATAGCTTCTGTATCAGTATTTAGAATTACACTGCCTGATGCGTCAAACAAAATATTGATAGCGCCGTCATTATAAGTCTCATTACTATATGATTGTTTAAGCAACGTGCCGTAATCATACGCAACAACTACATAACCATAAGAATTTTTATCAATCTTAATTTCACGATAGTAATAAACGTTATTAGGATTGGATTCTCCGGTTACATTGGAAATGAAAAGAGGCGAACCGGCAATAGATGTCTCAAAGCCCTTAATGTCAGTAATCTTACCGGTCTGGCCAAATGATGTTATATAAGAACCATCAGGATAGAAGAAGGTAAGCATGAGAGCATCAGTTGGTATATTGCTCTTAACATATGTTGAGATATTGGATTTTAAATTTGCCTTATCATGCCAGTCGATTCTAGAAATAATATCTGCTTGGATAATATCCATCTGGGAGACATTATTTTGAATTACCATTGAAATGTTGGTTCCGGCATTAGATGTCGCACCGATTACACTTTCAGATGCTGCTTTTTCGAGCTTGTTGTACGTAAAAGTCAGCAAAAAAATGTAAGAGAAGATAAATACAACTATAAGCAAAACGGTAAGTGAAACCGTTCTATTTAGCTTTAGTTTCTTGATTTGTTCAGGCATATAGCGCTACCTCCACGCAAAAATACATAGTAATTATAACATAATAATATAAAAAGTACATAGCAAGTTGTCATTTTGTTCAAAAATTTAAAATTAATCTTTAATTTTTTATTGAAAATTAATAAAAATTAATTGACACCCCTTTATTATAATGATAATATTTTAGTATATGTTCTTATGCCTAGGGGGTATTGTCTTGGGAAAACATGGAAGTCGTCTCTTTAGTACGGACGACGAGATAAAAAAGCTTAGAATCACTACAATTCTAACGCTTGCATTTTTCGTAACAATAATCACTGCTGCATCCATTGTAGCTGCTATCTATAATTCGAGATATGCAGAACCAGGTGTTGCGAAGACATGTAATTATGTTGTATTGATTCTCGCATATCTATTAATTACAATTTTTGCTTCACTATTCGCTTTTGAGCATTTTGAGAACCGTCTCGGGAATTATGTCGATACCGACAAACTGACGAGTGGTATCAATTATGAGAAGTTCTTACGTGATTCTCAGAACCGATTGCTCAAGGTTCCTGGAGCATATGCAGTATTTTATGCAGATATTTTAAATTTTAAATATATCAATGATACATTTGGATATGACGTAGGCGATAATTTGCTGATGTTCATATCCCAGAAACTTCGCGAAAAAGTTAAATCAGTCGACGGCTTATATGCTCGTGTGTCCGCTGATAACTATGCCGTTCTTATTCCTTACCAAGACAAGAATGAGTTCGCTGAAGAGATATACTCCCTAATTGATGACGTATGCTGGTTTGAAGATATCCAGAAAGAAAATTACAAGCCAGAGATCTATGTAGGTATTTATTGTACAGGAACAGAACCAAATACACTGACTATCAGTGAAATGATTGACCGTGCTATCATGGCGCAGAAGTCTGTCAAAGGAAGTTCTGAATATCATATTGCATTCTATACAGAGGAGATTCGTGAACGTGTAATCGCCGAGAAAGAGCTCGAGCGCCGAATGGAATCCGCTCTCGCGAACGGCGAGTTCACAGCATATTTCCAGCCAAAGTACTGTGTAGATACCGGCGAGATTGTCGGTGCTGAGGCGCTGGTTCGTTGGATAAGCCCAGAGTCAGGCTTTATGTCACCTGGTAAATTCATCCCACTATTTGAACAGAATGGTTTCGTTATCAACCTAGACCAATATGTTTTCGAAACAGTTTGTAAGAATATGCGTGAATGGCTAGATTCGGGAATCAAGGTTGTTCCAGTATCTATAAACGTATCCAGACTTCAGTTCTATAAACTCGACTTTGTAAAACGCTATACCAAGATAAAAGAGAAATATAATATCCCTGATGGACTCTTGGAACTTGAGTTCACAGAGAGTATCGTTTTTGAAAATCTTGAAATTCTCAAGAAAATCGTTCTCAGCCTGAAAAAGGTTGGATTTAGTTGCTCAGTCGATGACTTCGGTTCAGGTTATTCATCACTTAACGTTCTCAAGAACTTGCCGATGGATACATTGAAACTTGATAAGTTATTCTTTGATGATAGTGAAAACTTATCCCGTGATAAAGCACTTATTTCCAGCGTTATCAATATGGCCCGTGCTCTTGATATGAAGACGGTTGCCGAGGGTATTGAGAACTGGGCTCAGGTTGCATTCCTAAAAGAAATCGGATGTGATATCATCCAAGGATATGTATATTCAGAGCCTATCCCATATGCTAGATTTACAACACTTCTTGAGGGCAACCGCCGTAAGGAAATGCCAATAGAAGTTACAGCAAGAGATATTGAGAATCCAGTTCTCAGTGAGGCTATTGCTAATGCGAAGTATGCTGCTGTTCTTGGCATACTCGATGGAATGTTACTTGAGGTTGATTTCAATACCAATGAATTTGGCTTTATTGGAGTATCCTCTGTAAGTAAGACAGCCGAGGCTGCAAAACGTGCACTTGAGGCTTCTGGCACATCAAATTATGATGAAGCCCTTGCACTATGCGTAGAAAACTTTGTTCATCCAGATGATGTAAAAACTATTCAGGACCGTTGTTCTTCAATTGCTATTATGTCTGCTTTCTATCAAAAGGAAGTTAAGATAATTACAGAATGCAGACTTATGATGAAGACCTCAGGTAAGTATGAATGGGCCAAGGTTACAATTTCACGAATCAGTAAGGATTCTGATACAGACTTCCGTGCATTCGTATATATCGAGCCTCGTAGGCCACTTCCTGATGAGAGAAAGAAGATGGAGGACGAGTCAATTGCTTCAGTTCTCACATCTGCTGTTCAGAATATATGTGCTCTAGTTTATGAAGTAAACTTGGATGACAGATCATTTAGACAGCTCTTCTGCAATACCGATCTTATCGGTGAACAGCCAGAGGAAGGCGATGTATCATGGCTTATGGAATGCTATATTCCAAAAGTTGTTGATAAGTCAGATCTCGAGAGATTCCTTCATGAAGTAAGTCCAGAACATATAGAGTCAGAGATCTATAAGGCTGGCAAGAATAAGGTTGAAATCTCCGGAAAGGCAACCTTTAAGGGCAAGCCACAAATGCATATTGATACAATTATTGCAAGAAAGAATATCAGCATTGACAATAACAAGTATTATGTATTTATGCAGGCTCAAGAGATAGACAAGTAAATATAAATAAAAATAACCCCGTGTGAGATCACTCACACGGGGTTTGTTTTTGTTTATGTTGGGCGATTAGATAAGTCCACCAACCTGTGCAATAAGTGCAGCGAATACTGTAGAAATAACAGTCATAAGCTTGATAAGGATGTTGATAGATGGACCTGATGTATCTTTGAATGGGTCACCAACTGTATCACCAACAACTGCTGCGTGATGAGTTTCAGAACCCTTACCGCCGTATACGCCACTTTCAACATACTTCTTAGCGTTATCCCAAGCACCACCAGCGTTTGACATGAAGATTGCCATCAAAACGCCTGAAACGAGAGAACCAGCGAGCATACCGCCGAGAGCCTCTGGGCCAAGGATGAAGCCTACTGCAAGTGGAGCAAGTACTGCGATTACGCCAGGAACGATCATTTCCTTAAGAGCAGCCTTGGTTGAGATAGCAACGCATGTCTTGTAATCAGGCTTTGCTTTACCTTCAAGGATACCAGGAATCTCGCGGAACTGACGACGAACTTCTTCGATCATCTGGTTTGCTGCCTTACCAACTGATTCCATTGTGAATGCAGAGAAGAGGAATGGAAGCATACCACCGATGAGAAGACCTATAACAACAGGAGCAGATGTGAGGTTGATTGAATCAATGTTTACACCTGTTGTGTATGTGTTGAAGAGTGCGAGTGCTGTAAGAGCTGCAGAACCAATAGCGAAGCCCTTACCGATAGCTGCTGTTGTATTACCAACAGAGTCGAGCTTATCTGTGATGTTACGAACTGACTCATCGAGTTCAGCCATCTCAGCGATACCACCAGCGTTATCAGCGATTGGACCATATGCATCAACAGCAACTGTGATACCAGTTGTTGAAAGCATACCAACAGCTGCAAGAGCGATACCATAGATACCAGCGCACTTGAATGCTACGAAGATACCAATAGCGATAAGAAGGATTGGAATAGCTGTTGAGAGCATACCAACTGCAAGACCAGAGATGATTGTTGTAGCTGGACCTGTCTGTGACTGCTCAGCAATGTGCTTAACTGACTTGTAAGCGTCAGATGTGTAATACTCAGTAACTGTACCAATAAGGAGACCAACGATAAGGCCTGCGATTACTGCCCAGAAAGCACCGAGTGTTGGGAAGCAAGCTTTGCAAAGAACGAAAGCTGCTACGATTACGAGACCAGAAGATACCCACTGAGCAACCTTAAGTGCTGTATGAGGGTTAGAACCTTCCTTGCCCTTAACGAAGAATGTAGAAATGATTGATGCGATGATTCCAAGAGCAGCAAGGAAAAGTGGGAATAATACGCCAGCTTTTTCAAATAATACCTGCTCCTTAGTAAGAATTGCACCAAGTGTTACTGCTGAAACAACAGAGCCAACATATGACTCATAGAGATCGGCACCCATACCAGCAACGTCACCAACGTTATCACCTACGTTATCAGCGATAACTGCAGGGTTTCTTGGGTCGTCCTCTGGGATGTTGTTCTCAACTTTACCAAGGAGGTCAGCACCAACGTCAGCAGGCTTAGTGTAAATACCGCCACCTACACGAGCGAAGAGAGCGATAGATGAAGCACCAAGTGAGAAACCGAAGAGTACATCTGTGTTGCCCTTAGTAATGATGTAGATGAGACCTACGCCGAGGAGGCCAAGGCCTACAACTGACATACCCATTACTGCACCGCCTGAGAAAGCGATTGAGAGGGCCTTGTTCATGCCGCCTTCCTTAGCAGCATTAGCTGTACGAACATTAGCTCTTGTAGCAACGGTCATACCGAAGAAACCAGCGAGTACTGAGAAGAGTGCGCCAGCAACGAAGCAAATAGCTGTTGTCCAGCTGATTGCGAAACCGATTACTACGAGAAGAACTGCTACGAATACAACAAGAATTTTGTATTCTGATGTGAGGAAAGCTAGAGCACCTTCGTGGATGCTGTCTGAGATTTCCTTCATTCTGTCTGTTCCAACAGGAGCCTTAGTAACTTTCAATGCAAGGAAAAGTGCAAAGAGAAGTGCAAGAGCACCAGCAATTGGAACTAGGAAAAGATATTTTTCCATGATTAAATCCCCCAACGTTATATTTTTTAATTATTAGGTGAGATACATTTTAACATTGAAACCTTATTATTTCAACGATTTTCGTTTCATATACTTTGACATTTTTATGACAATCTATCCCGATTCGGTGTTTCGTAAGCACAAGAAAATCTATTCGTAAAAATTTTTCGAAAAAACCTAAGAAAATGCTTGCATTTGGGGCTCTTTAATAATATACTAATGGTGTGTAGTGGTGCGAAATTGCACCAAAATGGGGTAAAGTGGAGCAGAAATCAGGGAACGAATATGGATTTTCTAGGTGTTTACAATCATAGCCTTGATGCTAAAAATCGTGTATTCATACCTTCTAAGTATCGTGAGTACTTAGGAGGAACTTTTGTTGTCTGCAAGGCTCCTGATGCTTGCCTATACATCTATTGTCAAGAGGAATGGGAAAAGGTTGCCGCTCAGGTAAAAGCACTTCCTGGTACTCTTGAATATCGTCGTTACAAGAGAAATTTCTTCGGTAACGCCGACATGGTTGAACTTGATAAGCAAGGCCGTTTCACAATCAAGGCTGAGCTTTTACAATATGCAGGACTTACGAAGGATGTTGTCATTGCAGGTGCTGGCAACAAGTTCGAAATCTGGGATGCTGATGCATACGAGTCAGATAGCTATAAGACACGTGATGCTGATGATCTCGACATTGAGGTTATCTTCTAATGAACGAAAACGGTTTCTCCCACATCCCGGTCCTGTTTGATGAAACGATTTCTTCACTGGCAATAAAGCCAGATGGAATATATGTTGATGCAACTGCAGGCGGTGGCGGACATTCCAAGGGCATTTTAGATGAGCTTGGTGACGCTGGACGCCTTGTTTGCATTGACAGGGACCCTGACGCGATTGAAATTTTGAATGAGCGTCTGGGTAGTGATCCGAGAGTAACGATAGTTGAGGACAATTATTGCAATATTAAGTCAGTTCTTGCCTCACTATCAATTGATAAGGTGGACGGTATTCTCGCCGATCTCGGCGTGAGCAGCCACCAACTGGATACGGCCGAGCGTGGATTTTCCTTCCACAATGATGCTCCACTCGATATGCGCATGAGTCAGAGTGGAGCGACAGCCGCCGACTTGTGTAACAGTTTGTCGGAGGCGGAGCTCGCCAGAATAATACGTACCTACGGCGAAGAACGTTATGCTAATAGCATAGCAAGGAACATTGTAAAGGAGAGAACCTTTACACCAATTACTACGACGCTGCAGCTGGCGGAAATTGTATCGAACTCAATGCCAGCAAAAGCACGTAGGAATGGGCATCCTGCACGCAGAACGTTCCAAGCCTTGCGCATAGAAGTGAACGGCGAGATAGAGAAACTCGCCGGGTCTGTGGATGACATGTTTGACTGTCTCGCAGTCGATGGAATTTTATCAATAATTACATTCCATTCTCTGGAGGACAGAACAGTCAAACAGGAATTCGCAAAATTCTGCGAGGGATGTACTTGCCCTCCAGAATTTCCAGTCTGTGTCTGCGGAAAGACACCAGATGGAGAATTACAATTTAAGTTTAAGACAGCCTGCGAGGCCGAATTGGAACAAAACCAGCGTTCTCGCTCGGCAAAACTTCGCTCAATAGTTAAATTAAAATAATACCAATAAATAAGCCAAAAGGAGGTGGAACCATTGGCCGATCAAAATAGAACAGAAGCAGTAGATTACCGCCGTATGAATGCGCAATATGGTTCCGCTGCTCCTAGAAGACAACCACAGCGTGCACCAAGACGCCAAGTTCAGCCAAGAGTAGTTCAAAAGTCCAGAGCTGAAATTCGCGCAGAGGAGCGCCGCGCTAGAGCTAAGGCTTTCAAAATCGTTACAGTATGTTCTCTTCTATTCGTACTTATTGGCTTCCAGATCTATAGCCAAGTTAAAGTAGATGAAATAGATAGAAAGATTGCAAACGTAAATTCACAGATAGAAATCGTTGAAAGTGAGAATACAAGACTCAATATGCAACTTGATTCTAGAATCTCACTTGATAAAGTAGACGATTATGCACAAAACGTGCTGGGAATGGTCAAGGTTGAGAACTATCAAGTCTCCTATATTGACCTTTCCGGTGGTGATGCCGTCACCATTTCTGGAGGCAAGGTTCACAAGAACCTATGGCAATCAATAAAAGATCTTTTCTAATAGAAATTAAATGAGAGTTAGGGAGTCTTCCCTAACTCTCATAGTCGTATATAAAGGGTAAAAAAGGAGAGGCAAACGTGTCTAAAACTCAGAGAAACAAAATGAAAAATAGGGCATTTATAGCCCTACTTTTAACTTGCATCTTGGGATTTGGTGCAGGAGCATATGGCCTTGTCAATGTGGGCATTGTCAATGGAGAAAAATATAAGTTAAAGGCAGAAAAACAACAGCTCTCCGATACAACCGTCAATGCAGATCGTGGAACAATCTATGATGCTAATATGAATGTTATTGCGAAATCTGCTGATGTATGGAAAATATGGATCAACCCATCTAAGATACCGGATGATGCAACAAGAGAAAATGTTGCAGCAGGACTTTCTGATATTTTGGAACTTGATTATGACTCAGTATATGAGAAGTGCTGCAAGGAAAAACGCGCATATGTCGTAATCAAGTCACAAGTGGAATATGATGCCAAGACCAAGGTCGTAAAGTTCTATAAGGAGAACAAGGGATATAACCAATTCATCGGAATTGAAGATGATGTTAAGAGATATTACCCTTATGGTTCATTCGCATCATCAATTTTAGGATTTACGGGTTCCGACGGCGTTGGCCGTTCCGGTCTCGAGTATTATTATAACAACACACTGACAGGCACGGCCGGTCGTGTTATCACAGCGAAAAATGCGAGACAGGTTGCCATCGCGTCGGATTTCAAAACCTCATACGAGGCAGAAAAAGGTCTCAATTTGCAGCTTACAATTGACGAAGTTATGCAGTATTATCTGGAATCTGCAGTTTCTGCAGCAGTTGAGAGACACAGCGCCACTAACGGCTACGGCATCATCATGGATGTTAAGACGGGCGCAATTCTCGCAATGACCACCCAGCCAGATTTCGATTGCAATGACCCATATACAATCCTCAATCAGAGAACGCTTACAGCGCTTGAGGAGATTGAGGATGAGGATGCCAAGAGTGATGCCATTGTTAAGGCGCGCTATTCTCAGTGGAGAAATAGAACAATCTGTGACTCGTATGAGCCAGGTTCGGTATTCAAGTGCTTTGTTGCAGCAGCAGGTCTAGAGGAAGGTGTAGTAACACCGACAGATTCATTCTATTGTAGCGGCAAGATTCAAATCGCAGACCGTGAATATAGATGCGCTAAGCGTACGGGTCACGCATCAGAAACATTCTCAGATGCATTTATGAATTCTTGCAACCCTGTATTTATCCAGATTGGACAGAGGCTGGGAGCATCCAGATATTTCAAATACTTTGAGGCATTCGGTTTTACAGAACCAACAGGAATTGACCTTCCTGCTGAATCGTCACCGGTTGCAAATGTTACTTATTACACAGCAAATAAGCTCACTAAGGTTTCTCTCGCATCCTGCTCATTCGGACAGACCTTCCAGGTCAGCCCAATTCAGGTTGTAACTGCTGTTAACTCAATTGCAAATGGCGGAAAGCTGATGCAACCATATATTGTTGCATCAATGCTTGATGACAATGGAAACAAGGTAGTTGAGACACAGCCTTCTGTAAAACGTCAGGTAGTATCTGAAAAGACAGCCAGCCAAGTTGCTGCTATGATGGAACGAGTTGTAACAGAGGGCGGCGGTAAGAATGCATATGTTGCAGGTTACCGTGTGGCTGGTAAGACAGGTACTTCCCAGAAACTTACACACGATGGATTCTATATTGCTTCATTCTGCGGATTCGCTCCTGCAAATGATCCGGAAATTACAGTCCTTATCGTAATAGATGAGCCACGCTCAGGCGCAACACATGGTGGTACAGTTGCAGCACCAGTTGTTGCAGAGGTTATTTCACAGTGCATGGAATATCTCAATGTTGAACCACAGTTCACAGATGAAGAACTTGCGAAACTTGACGTTAAGGCTCCAAAATATGTTGGCGCTGCTGTCACAAATGCGAAGGAAGAACTCGAAGCACAGGGCTTTACAGTAAAAGTTATGGGCAAGGGCGAGACAGTTCTTGCACAGTCCCCATCAGCAGGTCAGATTATTCCTAAGAATGGTGTTATTGCTCTCTATACAGAAAGCAAGAACACATCGTCTAAGACAACAGTTCCAGATCTCACTGGACTCACTGTTGCAGAGGCTAATAGAAAGGCGATTGCTGCTGGAATCAATATTACAATTTCCGGTTATAACAAAGGCAATGATGCGAGATCTTATAAACAGACAATAGTGCCTGGTACAGAGGTTTCGGTAGGCTCAATTGTTACGGTTTCATTCCAGACAGAAGCAGCAAGTACAGAGGACGATTAAATGAAAACTTTACTTCTTTCAGATATAGCTAAAATGGTCGGAGGCAGCGTGAGCGGCGAGGCGACTATCACATCGGTTGTCATTGACAACCGTGAGGTCGTCGAGGGGAGCCTCTTTATAGCCATAAAGGGCGACCGTCTCGACGGACATCAGTTCGTGTCAGCCGCAATAAGCGCAGGCGCTGCAGCAGTAATGGTACACGAGGATATTGAGTGCAGCGTACCTACAATAAAAGTTGAAAACACAAGTGAGGCTTTTCTCGCACTTGCAAATGGTTATAGAAAGACATTTGATATTCCAATTGTCGCTGTAACTGGCAGTGTTGGTAAGACAACAACCAAGGAAATGATCGCATGTGTACTCGGTGCAAAATATAACGCACATAAGACTTTTACGAATTGGAACAACTCAATAGGTGTGCCTAAGGTTTTATTAGGCCTTGAGGCTTCACACACCGCGGCTGTTGTAGAAATGGGAATGAACCATAAGGGAGAAATATCTGTCCTAACAAGAACGGTTCTTCCTACGATGGCAGTCATTACAAATGTTGGCGTCTCACATATTGAAAATCTTGGCTCCAGAGATGGAATATTAAAAGCAAAACTCGAAATCCTCGAGGGCATGGAGGATGGCGCATCGCTATTCCTAAATGCGGATAATGATATGCTCGCCAAGGTTCAGGAATCTGATTTTGATAACAGATTTAGAATCAAACGATTCGGCATTGAGAAAAATGCAGATTTCATGGCTCGTAACCTGGAATTCGATGAGGATGGAACCAAATTTGTTGCTGTTATAAACCCATCCAGAGAGGATGGACTTGACGGCGCCGGTTGCGAGGATATAGAGCCAGTAACATTTAGTGTTCGCATCCCAACAACAGGCGAACACAATGTATATGATGCTCTTGCTGCAATTGCAATCGGCACAGAACTTGGCATAGATAATTCTAAGATGGCGGAGGCCCTCGAGGGATATATGCCAGCTGGCATGCGCGAGAAAATTGAAGTGATTAAGAATATTACTTTGATTGAAGATTGTTATAATGCAAGTCCTGATTCAGTTCGAGCTCTTGCAACAACACTCAAGATTAAGGGCTCGGGTGGCAAACGCAAAATTGCAGTAATCGCAGATATGCTAGAGCTCGGTGATTACAGTGAAAAAGCTCATCGCGATTGTGGTAGATATCTTGCGGATGCCAAAGTTGATATGCTTCTTACCTATGGTGAACTTGCCAAATTTACTGCTGAGGAAGCCCGTGCAAATGGCGTTCTTCGCGTGTTTGAATTTGATGACAAGTTGGAACTTGGCAGGCAACTGACATCGCTTATAAAGGAGTGGGATGTCGTTGCTTTCAAGGGTAGCCGAGGCATGAAACTTGAAGATGTAATTGATTATGTAAGAGGGGAACTCGTATGAATACAGTAGTTGCTATCATAGTTAGTATCGTTGTCGGATTTGCATTATCCGCACTCCTTGGTATCGTCTTGGTACCATGGCTTCACAAGTTGAAATTTGGCCAAACAATTCTTGATATTGGACCAAATTGGCATAAGGCAAAGCAGGGTACTCCAACAATGGGCGGCTTTATGTTTATCATCTCAATAATCTTCACATTTATCGTAGTTGTAATAGTTGACAAGATTATGGGCGGAGATATTGTAGGCGGAGGCTCACCAATTGCAGGGGAGATAAAAGTAAAACTCTATGCTGGACTTGCACTTGCATTTGGTTTTGGTCTTATCGGATTTGCCGACGACTACATTAAAGTGGCTAAGAAGCAAAATGAAGGTCTTACAGTAATTCAAAAAACACTTTGCCAGCTCTTCTTATCAGCAGGTTATATAATCACAATTTGCCTGACAAGCGACAGCCTCTATATGTATATCCCATTCGTAGGCAATGTTGAGTATGGCAATCCTATTATTTTCGCTCTTTTCACCGTTATCGTTATATATGCGACAGTTAATGCTGTTAATTTCACAGATGGAATTGATGGCCTATGCGCATCGGTAACAATCACTACTGCAATTGCATTTGCAGTTATTTCAGCGCTTCTTCATTTTATGGGCGCATCAATTCTTGCTTGTACACTTGCTGGTGCTCTCGCAGGCTATCTTATCTGGAACTGGCACCCTGCAAAATGCTTTATGGGCGACACAGGATCAATGTTCCTTGGAGGAATCGTAGTTGGACTTAGCTTTGCAATAAATTGTCCACTAATCCTTCTCCTTGTGGGATTTGTATATGTTATGGAAGGTCTCTCGGATGTAATTCAGATTGGCTATTTCAAGATTACCAAAAAGATTGCTCGCAGAACTGATCCTAATGCTACAGGTAAGCGTCTATTTAAGATGGCACCTATTCACCACCACTTTGAAAAGTGCGGTTGGTCAGAAGTTAAAATCGTACTTATTTTCTCATTCGTTAATCTCATTACAGGCATTGTTGCTTGTATTCTCGTTCATTTCGGACAATAAATTTGTGTTTGGAGTAGAGTTATGGCTACTAAAAAATCAAATCCTAGAGAGCGGAGAATAGATCCGAAATTGCTCGCTCACGGTGGTATTGATGTTGTCTTCTTAGGCCTTGTGCTTGCACTTTTGACAATAGGCCTTATCATGATGTTCTCAGCATCATATACATACTGCTATTACAATATGAAAGGCGACAGTTTCTATTACATAAAGCGCCAGTTGTTCTTTGCAATAATTGGTGTCGCTGCTATGTTCTTCGTATCAAGATTCCATTACAAGGTTTACAGAAGAGCTGCGAGACCTGTTCTTACAATTTCATATGCTCTCCTTGTGCTGGTTCTTATACTTCCTCCACCTAAGGGATATGCGGGCTTCCACCGCTGGATTCAGATTCCAGGACTTGGTACATTCCAGCCGTCGGAGATTGCAAAATTCGCGATAATTCTATTCCTCGCTTACCATATTGCGGAAAACTATAGAGGAATAAATTCTAAGGAGCGTATAGATGTACGCGGAGTGAATGTTCCGACAAGTCTCTATTGTGCAGCTTTATATCTCGCGATAATCGGCTCGGTCTGCATACTTGTTTATCTTGAAAATCACGTATCTGGTACACTTCTTATTTTCGCACTTGGTATTATGATGCTGTGGTTTGCAGGCTATGATTCGAAATGGTTTATAGTCGCGATAGTCGGAGTCGTGGTGCTCGCGGCTATAGTAATCGCGAAACCGGATATTTTGCCGGCGCATGCCCAACCTCGTATTCTTGCTTGGATAGATAAGGATTATGATCCTCTTGGTGTACGTTGGCAGACCAATAACGCCCTATATGCGATAGGCTCGGGCGGATTCTTTGGCGTAGGCCTTGGCAATTCTACTCAGAAGCAACTCTATGTATCGGAGCCTCAGAACGACTTCATCTTCTCAATCGTTTGCGAGGAACTTGGCGTATTCGGAGCGGGCATCATTATTTTGCTTTTCGTAGCTCTTGTAGCTCGTGGATTCTATATCGGAATGCACATTAAGGAAAAATTCCCATCACTTCTTGCATGCGGAATTTCTTTCCAGGTTGGTTTGCAGGCTGCAATTAATATTGCCGTTGTAACCGATGTATTGCCTAACACAGGTATTTCACTTCCGTTCTTCTCGTACGGAGGCACATCGCTTCTGATGCTGCTCGGTGAGATGGGACTTGTTTTAGGCGTATCAAGATATGCAAACTTTAAAAAAGTTTGAGGTGACAATCAATGAAGATATTATTTGCTACCGGTGGTACCGGTGGACATATAAATCCTGCTCTTGCGGTTGCAAGCAGAATTAGAAGAGACTATGGTGATGAGGCTGAAATCCTATTTATCGGAACAGCAGATCATATGGAATCAAGGCTGGTTCCAGCCGCTGGATTTGATT
Organism: Acutalibacteraceae bacterium; assembly: GCA_045642705.1. Lineage (GTDB taxonomy): Bacteria > Bacillota > Clostridia > Oscillospirales > Acutalibacteraceae > UBA1227. The sequence goes on along the minus strand of JAZUJK010000007.1, from coordinate 158,948 downwards.
TTAAGACAATCAAAATTGCAGGTTTCCAGCGTAGGTTGACACCTAAAAATATTATTAAGAATATAAGGACCGCAATCTGGACAATCACAAGTTCAGGAGAGGCTAAGAAAATAATAAAAGAGTTTCAACCAGACGTAGTTGTGGGCTTTGGCGGATATGTAAGTGGCCCCGTTTTACGTAAGGCTCACAAGATGGGAATTCCAATTGCTGTTCATGAGCAGAATGCTTTCCCAGGTATAACTAACAAGAAACTCGCAAAATATGCAGAGGTTGTAATGCTGACATCTGAGGATGCCAGAGATAGGATTGAATGCCTCAATGAACCAGTTATCACTGGTCTTCCTGTTCGCGACGAGCTCATTGCTGGCGACAGGGATGAGGCAAGGCGTAGCCTGGGTGTACCGGATGGCACACCGCTCATCCTCTCCATGGGCGGCAGCCTCGGAGCTCGCGCGGTAAATGAGGCCGTATGTGGCCTTATCGCTGCGAAGCGCGATGATCATGATTGCATATTCCTTCATGCTATGGGCCAATACGGCCTATGGGTTCCAGACAAGCTCCGCGAGCTTGGCGTGGAACCGGATGAGCGCGAAGATATCATACTTCGCGAGTATATTGATGACATGGATGTATGTATGCCGGCAGCTGATTTGCTAATATGTCGTGCGGGTGCATCGTCACTCTATGAGATAAGAGCACTTGGCAAGGCATCCATTCTCATTCCGTCACCAAATGTTGCAGAGAACCATCAATACTTCAATGCGATGGAACTTGTAAATAATAACGCTGCTGCGATAATCGAGGAGAAGGATCTCACTCCAGAAACTCTGACAGAACTCGTAAATGAAATTCTCTCAGATGAGGGAAGAATTGAAGAGATGGCAGCCAATGCAAAAGAGATGGCAATCTTAAATGCCACAGAACTTATCGTTGAAAACATTCTAAAACTTATCAAGTAATTTCGGAGGACAACATGCCTGTAGATATGTCAAAAGAGGAGATGCGACGCAATCACCGCAATACTCGTGCGCGTCAGCAGAAATTCCGCAGACGTGCTATTTATGCGGCCCTTATAATGATTGTGGTAGTAGTGGCGCTGGCACTCAGCTTCACCGTATTCTTCAATGTTAAAAAGTTTGAGATTCGTGGATATAATATCTATACGAATGAGCAAATTATTGAGGCGTCTGGTGTCAACAAAGGCGATAATTTATTCGCTATGAACCGCGATAGGGTAGCTGAAAAAATACAGCAGAAATTACCATTTATCGGCGGAGTAGAGTTTAAAAACTCATTCCCAGATAAACTCGTATTTATAATTACAGAAGATGCTATCAAATGTGCAATAGATACAGGCTCAGGTATAGTTCTTCTGGATAAAGATAGTAAGGTGCTCGGAACGGTAGCATCAATTGATGAGGTTCTTGCGAGCTCAAGTCTTGTTGGTGGAACACCTCTTGTAACTCAGGATAAGACAGAGAAAAAGGACACAAAGAAGACTAAGAAAAAGGATAAAAAGGAAGAGGAAAGTACTACAAAACCGGCCGAGGAAGTCACCAAACCAGCTCCAAAGGCAAAATATGTTGTCGACAGTGAAAATATTATCATGGTTGAGGGCGTAGAGGTTGCCAAGGCTGAAATCGGCAAAACAGTAGAATTTAAGAATGAAAAATCTTTTGATCTCTATTCCAATATCATAGGTCTCATAGAAGAACATGGAATCAAGGGTCTAACAATGATAGATATAAGTGATGCATCAAATGTAAAAATGATGTATCTCGGAGGAATTGAAATTAAGGTTGGAACTGTTACGGATATCGCAGACAAAATGGCTTTTGCTGCGAAACTTATCCAGTCAGGAGACCTCATAAATTCTTATCAAGAGGGAACAATCGACCTTACAATTTATACAACTAGTAAGAAGGCTTATCTGTCACCAAAACATCAAACTACAACGAAACCAAGCACTACAGCACCATCTACAACGGAAGCTGGAGAAGAGGGAGCAGAAGGCGATAAGCCAACCACAACGACAACAACTAAGAAGCACACAACTACAACTAAGCCATCGGCTAACAATTAGTGTCTTGAAATTTTTATTGTCGCGTGATAATATATGTATTATATTTATAAAATAAAATAGGTATATTCTGTTTATATATAAACGGGAACTTAATTTTAGGAGGATGCCACATGGGATTTGAAATGGCAGCAGATTTTGAAAGCGTAGTACAGATCAAAGTAATCGGTATCGGCGGCGGCGGTGGAAACGCTGTTAACCGTATGATTAAGTCTGAAATTAAAGGCGTAGAGTTTATCGCTATCAATACAGATAAGCATGTACTCCTTCAGTCACAGGCTACACATAAAATCCAGATTGGTGAAAAGGTAACTAAGGGCCAGGGCGCTGGTGCTCGTCCAGAAGTTGGACAGCGCGCAGCTGAGGAGAGCAAAGAGACAATCACTAATGCTCTCAAGGGCACTGATATGATATTCATTACAGCTGGTATGGGCGGCGGCACAGGTACTGGTGCAGCTCCTGTTATCGCAGCAACAGCTAAGGAAATGGGTATTCTTACAGTTGGTATCGTAACAAAGCCATTTAGCTTCGAGGGTAAGCACCGTATGGAGCAGGCTGAGATAGGTATCAAGGAACTTGCTAAGAACGTAGATAGCCTTATCGTTATTCCAAACGAGAGACTTAAACTTCTCTCAGCAGAGAAGATTACTCTTGCTAATGCTTTCGATGCAGCTGACGATATTCTTCGCCAGGGCGTTAAATCAATATCTGAACTTGTTGCAAATGCTGGTTATATCAACCTCGACTTTGCAGATGTAAGCTCAATCATGCGTGATGCTGGTCATGCTCACATGGGCGTTGGCCGTGCACAGGGCAAGGACAAGGCAGTAGCAGCAGCAAATGCAGCTATCTCTTCTCCACTTCTTGAGACAACAATCGATGGCGCTCACGGCGTTATCATTTCTATTACAGCTTCACCTGATGTTGAACTTGAGGAAATCAGCCAGGCATCAGAACTTATCGCTGGCGCAGCTCATCCAGATGCAAACATCATTTGGGGTGTTTCATTTGATGATACTCTTCAGGATGAAATCATTGTAACAGTAGTAGCTACAGGTTTCGGCGCTGAGGGAATTAAGCGCGTTGAGACAAAGTCACGTTTCGATGAGCCATCAGTAGAGGAAGATATTTCTGATATTATGAGCAGCTCAAGCGATGATGACTTTATGGGATTCGGCGACGATGACGACGATAAGCCATCAGGTTCTGGATTCGGCATGGACGATAGTTACTTCGATGCACTCGATGATATCTTCTCAAGCAGAAACTAAAATATTTATTGCAATTTAAACTATCGTATGATAGAATGCATTGGTAATCTAGGACAAGAGGTGAAAACAATGAAGGACGGAATTCATCCAAATTACGCACCAACAACAGTTAAATGTGCTTGTGGTGCTACAATTGAGACTGCTTCTACTAAGGAAGACCTCCGTGTAGATATCTGCTCAAACTGTCACCCATTCTTCACAGGCAAGCAGAAGCTTGTAGATACAGGCGGACGTGTTGATCGTTTCAACAAGCGTTTCGAAAAGTCTCAGCAGAAATAATTTTATAACAAATTTAGCCAGCACTTTGTGCTGGCTTTTTGTTTTGTTTCCTTTAATGCTATTTATTTATTGGCAATAATAAGGTATAATATAATATTATTGATAAAGGAGTGAGCGGTTTGCCATCATATCAGACGGTCGATAAGTTCGCATTTGACGAATTTGTTGAAAAGCGCTCACGCTTTATTGGCTATGCAAAGCCAGTAAAGACACCGGACGAGGCCAATGCTTTTATCGAAGAGATAAAAGCGAAGCATTGGGATGCCAAGCATAATGTCTACGCATATATCCTGCGCGATGGAAATCGCGAGAGATATAGCGATGACGGTGAACCGCAGGGTACAGCTGGGGTTCCGACACTGGACGTCCTTAAAAAATCTGGTGTTACGGACGTCGTTGTTGTCGTAACCCGGTATTTCGGTGGTATTTTGCTTGGCGGTGGCGGACTCGTCCGCGCATATTCCCACGCAGCATCAATAGCCCTTGCTGCTGCAGGAATTGTCACGATGAGAAGTTATAATCTATGTCATATTAATATGGATTATAATCTCTATGGAAAATTTGAAAATCTAGTAAAAGAATGCGGTGGCAGCGTATTAGATTCTAATTTTTCTGACAATGTGGAAATAAATTTTCAAATTCCAGACGAAGAAATGGCTTCATTTGATGTGAAACTGAAAGATCTAAGTCTCGGAAAAGCTAGTTTTGATATAGTAGAGGAGCATCATTATGGAAGAGAATGAGAAGGTAGTAAAAACTAAGAAAAAGTTTTTACCAACTAAGAAATCCAAGATTATTTTCGTATTAATCTTGCTTGTTGTAGCAGCTGGAATTGCAGCCCTTGTTTTAAAACTTACAGATAAGGGTACGCACGTTGATATTGCGAAGGTAGAAAGAAAATCTATTGAGCAACGCTATGATACATCCGGTATGCTTACAGCAGCAGATGTCGGAAATTACTATGCCTACGTTGGTCTTGTGCCGACAGAGGTAAATGTAACACCTGGAGACACTGTCCGTAAAGGTGATATACTTGCCAGATTTGACACTAAAGCTATGAACGCGGTCATTTCTGAGAAAAGAACAGCTTATAATAAGGCTCAATCTGCCTATAACAGCGCGGTTTCTGGCTCTAAGGATACAGCGGCACAAGTCCGTGATCTAAACAATCAAATTGCAGCTCTCAAGAAGCAAAAGGACAAAATGCCTAATTCTGATATTTCAACAGATGCAACTTCTCTTCCTAATATCCAGGACCTCTCATCAGAGGAACTGGCAGCACTTATTGGCCAGCTCACAACTGTTGCTGGCAATGCAACAACTGCTGCGGAAATTGATGCACAGATTACACTCCTTGAAGCAAAGAAGTCTCTTATCAGTGCAGGACAGACTAATGCTCTTATTGATATTTACAAGCAGACAAGAGATTCTGCAAAAGAAGAATATGATGCTCTTATCAATGAAAAAGCAGAACTCGAGCGTGGCTGGGTAGCTACAGCTGATGGTAAGGTTGGAGATGTATATCTCACAGTTGGTAAACCTTATGAGTATGTTGCTGATGAGTCCGCAACACAGTTTGATCTCTCATCTATGATGCCGGGCGCAGAAGATTTTGATATATCATCAATTCTTGGCTCCATGACAGGTAAGAAAGATGCTATGCCTGAAAAGGGTATAGCAATCGTAGTAGATTATTACGGTGGATATACAATTGGTTTCACACTTGGTAAGTATGACTTACAGACAGTTAAGACTGGCATGCCAGCAATAGTATCTTATACTGACTACGAGTATGAGGGCGTTGTATCCTATATCAGTGCGCATGCTAATACATCTACAGACATTGTAAGTTCTATGATGGGCTCTTCAACTCAGGTAAGTAGTAGCGTTGCAGCGAAAGTTACTGTTACAAATCCTGATGCTAATTTGGTAGTTGGATTTGATGCTAAGATTTCAATTCTTACTGCTGCAAAAGACAACGTTCTTGCTATTCCTGTTGAGTCTCTCACAATCGAAGATGGCAAGATGTATGTATTTATATATGATGAAAAAGAGGGCGTTGCAAAGCGCCAAGAGGTTGAGGTTGGCATCTCATCCGATGAATATTATGAACTCCTAAATGGTGTAACTGAAGGTGAGACAATCATCCTCAATGCATCTAAGATTACAGATGGTGAAAAAGTATACGCAGGTGACTGATTTTGAATTTGAAAGAAAATATTAAGATAGCACTTGCGGCAATACGTGCTAACAAGATGCGATCTTTCTTGACGATGCTTGGTATCATTATCGGTGTAGGATCGGTTATTGCGATTGTTACAATTGGTACGAGTGGTAAGGAATACTTGATTCAAAAGATTAATGAAGCAGGTGGACAGAGCTTATCAATCTCCGTTTATAACCGTTCAGAAGGTCGATATAATATTGACGGCCTAACAGATGAAGATATCGATCTTATCAAGAGTATTGACTTAATTAAATATGTTTCGCCACTTATGAATGACATGGCAACGACTTCAACTCGTGCTATGCCTGAGGGTATATGTTCTATCAATGCGACAGGCGCTGAATATGCGCAAGCACTTAATATACCTGTTGACTATGGTAGATTTTATTCCGATGACGAAGTAAAAGCGCATGCCGCAGTATGCGTTGTAACCGCAACTACTGCCAAGAACTTCTTTAATACATCCAATCCTATTGGACAGACAATTGATGTTCAATTTGATGATAAGATGTTAACTCTAAAAATCATTGGCGTAGCAAGTGATGCGGAACAAGAAAATTCCATTTTCTCTGTTGAAGATATGGAGAATATGATGCAGTCGTATGGCATGGAATTTGACTTTAAGAAGATTGGTTATTTCTATATGCCAACAACTACACTTATGGATATATATGGCGAGACGACATATAGTTCTGTATCTGTTGTAACCTATGATGTAAATGATTTGGACAGAGCGGGTGAGATAGCCAAGAGCATGCTCAACGCACGCCATGGTATCATTGATGACTCAGTATATGTTGCAACTAATATGGCAACGCTTGTAAGCCTTCTTGATACAGTAATTAATATATTCACGATATTCATTTCATCCGTTGGTGCCATCAGCCTTGTTGTAGGCGGCGTTGGCGTTATGAATATCATGCTAGTTAGTGTAACTGAGCGTACACGTGAAATAGGCATTAGAAAGGCTCTGGGAGCACGTACGAGCACTATACTTGTTCAGTTCCTAACAGAATCGATAATAATCTGCATAATCGGCGGACTTATCGGTATGGCGCTAGGTTTTGGTCTCTCATTTGCAGTATCTGTTCTAATGGGTGCTCCAGTATCATTCAAGGCATCAATTATTCTCATTGCAGTTGGATTCTCATCTGCTATTGGTATATTCTTTGGTATCTATCCAGCAAGAAAAGCTGCCAAGATGCCACCAATCGAAGCCCTTCGTATGAATGGTTAATGATAATAAAAAACAAAAGGCAGGAGCGTCGCTCCTGCCTTTTATTATTGTCTATTATGCATCTTTTAATGCTCGCTCAAGCCAAATTGAACCGATGTCCATTGCATTATAGAGACCTGTCTTTTCAGATGTCTTGATAATGCGATCTCTTGGAGAAATAGTAGGATCAGTAGAGATAAGCTGTACTGATACTTTTTCTGCAAGTTCCATATCACCTGATGTTGTGGTGCTCTTGATTGTAAGCATTACAACAAATGGGTCATACATATTGCCATAATATAGCGTATTGCCTTGGCGAACTAGAGGCTTGCCCTTATAAGTAAGGAACTTTTCCTTGGCTGCCATCTATTTTCATCCTTTCAAGAACTCACGTACGAGTGTCTGAAGCAACTCGTCGCGATCAATTTTTCTAATTAGACTACGCGCGTTGTTGTGAGTGGTGATGTATGTAGGATCCTCAGATAAAATGTATCCTACGATTTGGCTGATAGGGTTGTAGCCCTTTTCCTGAAGTGCGGCATATACTTCGCCGAGAATCTCTTTCATCTGCGCGTCAGAGTCTTCTTTGATCGAAAATTGTATAGTCTTATCAGTCATTTTATCCACCTCCAACTGATATATTAGCACCTATTATACAATAAATTCTAAAATAAAACAACAAAATTTTGAGACTGTAAAGGCATACGCCTTAACAGCACTATGATCTGAGGGCAGCGCCGAGCTCCTCAGCTGCGCGAATTGCCTTGTTTACGGCATTGTTGCACTCATCATCCGTAAGTGTATGATCTGCAGAACGGAAGCGAAGATTGAATGCAACGGACTTCTTGTCCTCACCGAGCTGGGCACCTTGATATACATCAAAGAGTTCGATATTTTCAAGGATTTTACCTGCAGCACGTTTGATTGCTTTTTCAATATAGAGGACAGGTGTGTCCTTATCAACTACAAATGCGAGGTCGCGAGTTGTAGCAGGATATTTAGGAAGTGCGTGGTAGATGCGAACAAGGTCTGCGAGTTCAAAGAGTACTTCAACATCTACAACTGCGACATAGGCACGTGTGCCAATTTCAAAATTGTTTAGAACTGTTGGATGTACTTCGCCGAGGGAAGCAATGATTTTGCCGTCCTTGCTGATTCTTGCAGCTCTACCAGGGTGGAGTGCAGGAGCAGTTGTTAGAGGCTCAACATCATAGTCGCTAATGCCACAGATTGATAGGAGCTTCTCAACCATACCTTTAAGTGCAAAGAAATCATATTCCTTGCCATAGAGGCCCATAACAAGTGACTGGTTCTCACAAGGGAGCTCTTCTGTACCATTTGGAATATAAACGGTTGCTATCTCATAGAGAGCTGCACGCTCGTTACGGTTGTTGTAGTTGCGGCTGAGTACCTCAAGAAGTGATGGAACAGCAGTTGTTCTCATAACACTTGTGTCCTCGCCGAGAGGATTCATAATCTTGACTGAGTTGCGATGCTCTGAATCGAGAGGAAGACGAATCTTGTCATATGCCTTAGGGCTGATGAATGAGAATGTCTGAATCTCTGAGAGACCGCATCCCATCATTGTTTTTTCGATGAGCTTTGTGAACTTCTGACGGTCTGTGAGCTTGGATGCTGCAACGCCAGCAAGTTGTCTATTTGGAATATTGTTATATCCGTAGAATCTTGCAATTTCCTCAGAGATATCAGCCTGATGCTCAATATCAATGCGGAATGCAGGAGCAGTGATTGTATCGTTTTCTACCTTGAAACCAATCTTTTCAAGAATCTTCTTTTGCTCATCTGCTGGGCAGTCGATTCCGATAAATTTGTTGGTCCACTCTGGCATGAATGGGAGAGTAACAGGCTTCTTAGGATTTGCATAGTTATCAACTATGCCATTTACAACATCACCTGCATCGAGCATCTGAACGAGTTCAAGAGCTCTCTTTAGGCATACATCACAATCATCTGGATTGAGCTGCTTTTCAAATCTTGCTGATGACTCTGTTCTCATGCCAAGACCCTTGGCAGCGCGGCGAACAGCGACGCCGTTGAAGCATGCAGACTCGAAAACGATTGTTGTTGTATCATCCATGATACCTGAATATTCGCCACCCATAACACCGGCAACAGCTACAGGCTTGTTCTCGTCAGCGATAACAAGCATTGTATCCTGGAGCTCTCGCTCTTCGCCGTCAAGGGTTGTGATAGTCTCTGCTGCGCGAGCGTTGCGGACGATTACGTGGTTTCCGTCGAGGAAGCGAAGGTCGAATGCGTGCATTGGCTGGCCGTACTCAAGCATTACATAGTTGGTGATATCAACTATGTTGTTGATAGGACGTACGCCACATGCACGGAGACGCTCGCGCATCCATCTAGGAGATGGTGCAACACGCACGTTCTCTACAACTGCGCCACAGTAACGATAGCACTTGTCTGATGCCTCAATATCAACCTTGAGGAAATCATTTACGTCGCCATGGCCAGGTTTAACTTCTGGGTCATGGAGTTTAAGTGGAAGATCATATGTGGCAGCAGTCTCACGTGCGAGACCTATGATTGAGAGGCAATCAGGACGGTTGGATGTGATTTCAAACTCAACTACTGTATCGTCAAGACCGATAGCCTCATGGATATCTGTACCAGGTACAAGTGTGCAATCATCGCCGAGGATGAAGATTCCGTCCTCGATTGCATAAGGGAAGTCATGCACGGTAAGACCGAGCTCACCAAGTGAGCAGAGCATGCCTTCTGATTTTACGCCACGGAGTTTGCCTGTGGTAATTTTGTGACCTCCGGCAACAACTGACTTGTGGCGTGCAACAGGAACATAGTCGTCCTTATGAACGTTCTGAGCACCTGTAACGATTGTAAGGATTTCGCCACTGCCGTCATCGATTTTGGTGATCCACATATGGTCAGAATCAGGATGACGCTCAATCTCGAGAACCTTACCTACTACTATATTTTCGAGGATTTTACCCTCTGTTTCATATGATTCAACTTTTGAGCCGGAGATTGTGAGTGCCTCAGCGAAATTTCTGTCGCTATCATTTACCTCTACAAAATCGGCAAGCCATTTTTTAGATAAATTCATTACTCACACCTCCTTAGAACTGCTCGAGGAAGCGTACGTCATTTTCATAGAGCATACGCATATCGTCGAGTCCGAAACGGAACATTACTATACGCTCGAGGCCAATGCCAAAAGCAAAACCTGAATATTTGTTAGGATCTACGCCACCGTTCTCAAGAACCTTAGGATGAACCATGCCACCGCCGAGGATTTCAATCCAACCCTCGCCTTTGCACATAGGACAACCTACGCCACCGCACTTGAAGCAGGAGATATCCACTTCGCAGGATGGTTCTGTGAATGGGAAGTGGTGAGGACGAAGACGTGTCTTAGTATCTGGGCCATAGAGGCGCTTGGCAAATGTATCAAGTGTACCCTTGAGGTCTGCCATTGTGATGCCCTCGTCAACAACGAGGCCCTCTATCTGATGGAAGAGAGGTGAGTGAGTAGCATCAACTGCATCTGAACGGAAAACGCGGCCTGGTGCAATGATTCTAATTGGTGGCTCAGTCTTTTCCATAACACGAATCTGTACTGGTGATGTCTGAGTACGGAGAAGCATATTCTCAGTGATATAGAAAGTATCCTGTGTATCACGAGCAGGGTGATCCTTTGGAATGTTGAGCATCTCAAAGTTGTAATGATCCCATTCAACCTCTGGACCCTCAGCGATATCAAATCCCATGCCCTGGAATATGTCTTTAACCTCGTCGAGAACGATTGAAAGTGGATGTCTGTGACCGAGTGCAACATCGGTGCCAGGCAGTGTTACGTCAATCTTTTCCTCGATGAGTTTTGCCTCTTGCAGAGCGGCTTTCTGCTCTGCAACCTTCTTATCTATTTCGTTCTGGATGAATTCACGAACTTCATTTGCAATCTGTCCAATAACAGGACGCTCTTCAGGAGAGAGACCACCCATCTGCTTTAATACTGCAGTGAGTTCACCTTTCTTTCCGAGGTACTGAACTCGAATACTGTCGAGCTCTTCAAGAGAACTTGCTGTTTTAAGAGCGGCTTCTGCACTCTTTTTGATTTCTTCAAGTTGCTGTTTCAAAGTAATCCTCCTAACAATAAAAAATGCTCCGTCCCCAAAAAGGGACGAAGCAGAGCACTCCGCGGTACCACCCAAATTCCCAGCATTTGCTGGACACTTTACTCATCTGTCGTGTGAGTCGACGTCTGTCCCTACGCAGGCAAATGCCCTTCAGGAAGCCGCTCGGGAGGGAACTTCAAAGCAATGTCCTTCATGCCTGCTTTCAGCCGGTGACAAGCACTCTCTGGGGAATTCAAAAGCTTCTACTTTACTCCGTCAATGCGTTTGTTATATAATTTTTTTAACGAACGTATTTTAACACGAGAAAACTCACTTTTCAATAGGTATTTTTTATAAAGCGGAGGTACTGATATGAAAGTGTATAGCGTTGATGAAATTCGATTTGTTGAGGAAAAAGAGGACGAGATAGGAACGCGCTTTATAAGGCTTATGGAAAATGCGGGTGCGGCCTCAGCAAAACGAATTGAAAAATACTTAAAAGGGAAATATGATACGGACATAACCATCGTATGTGGCCGTGGTAAAAACGGCGGCGATGGCTATGTTATTGCGAGAAAACTTCATGAGAGCGGATACTCTGTAAAAGTCGTTTTGGCACAGGGTGCGCCCGCTGCAAATGATGCGGTTGAGATGTTCCATAAGATCACTCAAATGGACATCGCAATCTATCGCTATGACAGGGAGCAAACTGCCTGTGAAAAGGCTATAGAAGAGGCAGATTTGCTCGTTGATTGTATCTTTGGAATAGGCTTCCATGGGGAGCCAGATATACCTTGCTCTGAGGTATTTCAGCTGATGAATTTTGCATCAGCTCCTATCATTGCAATCGATGTTCCATCCGGTGTAAATTCTGACACAGGAGAGGCCGCAGAAATTGCAATTTGTGCCGATAAAACCTATGCAATCACGACACTTAAACCAGCACATGTTCTCCTTCCATCGAGGGAGTATTGTGGCGATATAGAGGTCCTAAAAATAGGCATTTCAGACGAGGCTCTGTCGACTGTTTCACCACGCCTTGAAACGCTGGAAAAAGATGAGATTCCATATCTCATTTCGGACCGTCCGCTTGATTGTCACAAGAATGATTTTGGCCATGTTTTAGTGATTGCTGGAAGTCGAAATATGCCCGGTGCTGCGTGCCTTTCAAGCGGTGCGGCTGTGGTCTCTGGAGCAGGTCTTACGACTGTTGCTTTTCCAGAATCCGCCTATGCATCTCTCGCATCTGGCAGCAAGGAAATCATGCTTCTTCCGCTGCCGGATATTGATGGAAAATTGGCCGCGACTGTTGAGTGCATTTCCAGCCTCCACACATATATGGAAAAGGCAACAGCAATCGTAATTGGACCTGGCATTGGCCAGAGCCCAGATGTCACAGAAGTTGTCTTTGATGTTATTCGAAATGCGAATTGTCCACTGGTTATAGATGCGGATGCAATAAATGCAATTTCGACTGATTTGTCCATCCTAAAAGAGGCAAAATCAGAGATAATAATCACGCCTCATCCAGGTGAGATGAGCCGTCTTACTGGTCTCACTGTTGCGGAGATAGAGGAGAACCGTGAAGGACTTGCATCTGACTTCGCAAAACGCCATAACATAACGGTTTTGCTCAAGGGTGCAGCCACTGTTGTAGCGTCTCATTTGACCGATAAAATCTATATAAATTGCACTGGAAGTCCAGCCCTTGCCAAGGGTGGAAGCGGCGATGTTTTGTCCGGAATAATCGGCGCGATGCTCGCATCGCATCACGACCCTTATGAGTCGGCAAAACTCGGCGCATTTATGCATGGATATGCAGCAGAAATTGCATCCAGAGAAACTGGAATTGCATCAATGAAAGCAAGCGATTTATATACCGGAATTCAGAAAGCATATTTGTCGTTTGACAGGTAAAAATAGTAACTCAAAAGCACGTCAAATCATCTGGCGTGCTTTTTTGTTGTATTTTTAAGATAACTTTGATATAATTGTAAGGTCTATAAGTATGTTTATAATTAAATAATATTTATATAATATGTTTAATAGGTGAAAGAAATGGGTAAACTGATTGTCATTGAGGGACTGGATGGTTCTGGAAAATCAACTCAAATTGAGCTTGTGAAGAAATACTTGCAAGACAAAGGAGTTCCGGTGCACCAGATAAAACTTCCCGACTATGAATCCAATTCATCCGCACTTGTTAAGATGTATCTCGGCGGTGAATTTGGATCGAAGCCAACGGATGTAAATGCATATGCAGCATCCAGCTTCTATGCAGTGGATAGGTTCGCAAACTTTACTACAAAATGGAAAACAGAATATGAGAGTGGCAAGGTTATCTTGGCGGACAGATATGCAACTTCCAATGCGGCTCATCAGATGACCAAACTCTCACAGGATAAATGGGACGAGTATCTCGAATGGCTCGAGGACTTTGAATATAACAAGATTGGTGTTCCGAAACCATCGCTTGTGGTATTCCTTGACATGCCAGTTGAGATATCACAGAAACTGATGACGTCCCGATACAATGGCGACGAGGGCAAGAAAGATGTCCACGAAGCAGATGTGGCTTATCTAAAAGCATGCCGAGAGGCAGGACTTTATGCCGCATCAAAACTCGGTTGGAAAATAGTTAAGTGCTATGAGGACGATGAACCACGTAGCATCGATTCAATAGCAAAAGACCTGGAGGAATTTATATGCAACATGATGTAGGCTTTTTAACAAGAAATGATTTTGACGATCTGAAAGCTATCTGGCGTATGTCTTTTCAAGACACAGATGACTTCACTCAGACATTCCTTGATAAGATGTTTGTTGATGGACTAGCAATAGCTTCACGTGAAGAGGGAATAGTTGTATCATGTGCATTCCTAATTCCTTGCCAGCTAATTATCAATGGAAGATGTTATAGCTCTTATTTCCTATATGCTGCGGCTACACATCCTAGCCACAGAGGTAAGGGACATATGAGCGCAATTATGAAATATGCTCAGATGATAGCATCACAGCGTGCAATTGACTATCTTACACTCACACCTGCGAGCGATGATCTCTTTGATTTCTACGGCAAGTATGGATATTGGGTAGCATTCTACAAGAAGGTTGTAAGATTCACACGTGCTGAACTTGAAGCACGCGCTGTTGAGCCAGATCTCACCTATGCATATTCACTTGACATTTTAAATACAAGAATGGATTGTCTCGGTTTTGGTGACTATATCAACTGGGACAAAGAGACACTCGACTATGGTATGCTCTCCCATAATATGTCAGCAGGTTCAGTTGCTTTCACAAGTGACGGATATGCTATGTACAACATGGGCAAGGATACTGTATATGTTGAGGAACTCTGCACACTTTCAGATCCTGGTGAACTCTTTACTATGCTCCTCATGGAGGATGAGGCTGAGAAGTTCACATTCAATCTCCCAGTTAATTCTAATATTCATTCAGCAGATGAGCATATTGAGAGAGTAGGAATGGCTCTCCCTCTAAACGATGAAGCAACAGCGGCTCTCAAGACTATGAGAAATGCATACTGCGGACAGGTTTTGATGTAGGAGATGACATAGAATGGTTTATTTGTTTCTTGCAAATGGATTTGAAGAGATAGAAGCAATAGCACCAACTGATATTTTGCGCCGTGCTGGTGTAGAGGTTGAAACCGTAGCGGTTGAAGATTCCTCAGACTATATGATAGAGGGCGCACATGGCATAAAAGTCAAAGCAGATATATTACTTTCCGATATTGACTATAACGATATAGATGCTGTCATATTACCTGGCGGAATGCCTGGCACCAAGAATCTTGATGCCAGCGCTGATGTACGCCAGGCGCTAAAGTATTGTGCAGATAATGATAGACTGATTTGCGCTATCTGTGCTGCACCATCAGTGCTTGGACACCTCGGACTGCTCAAGGGCAGGAAGGCTACCTGTTTCCCAGGCTTTGAGAGAGAACTTCATTGCTCAGTATTTACAGGTGGAGCAGTTGTAGAGGATGGCAATATCATAACGGCTGACGGCCCTGGAAGCGCTGTTCATTTCGGCGAGGCTATCGCCGCAAGATTTGTAGGAATAGATGCTGCACGTAGAGTTACAGATTCTATGCAATGCAGATTCTAATAAATTTGGAGGACAAGTAGATTGGATTTTGATGTTGATAAAGAGCTGGAAGCGCTTATGTCTAACATAAACGCAGAGAAGGCTGCATCTGATATTCCTAAGGCTCAGCAGGTAACACAGCGACCTATGCCTGCACAACAGAGACCGAGACCTCAGGAGACTAATAGTAGTGATGAACCAACCCCTACCTATTACACGGGAGAGGTTTATTTTGCTGCGAAAAAACCGGCACCTGCTCCATCACCGGAGCCACAGCGTGAGCCTCCTCGTAGGCCTTCTAACAACAAGAAGGCTCCGAGCAAGAAGCCTGCTGGCGTTTCTATTAAAAAACCAAAATCTACGAAGGGCATTTTGATTTATGTCGCTGTACTTGTTGTAATATCCGCTCTTCTCTCAGTCTATACAATGTCCTTTGTCAATGATATATTGGCTCTCCACAGAAGCGATGAAGTTAAGACCATTACTATATCTGAGGGTGCCACAACTAACAAGATTATCCATCAATTGAGAAAAGAAGGTCTCATAAAGCACGGCGTTTTATGCAAGATGTTTATGTCATTTACATCTGACCTTCATTCAAGTCCAAAATACTTGAGTGGTGTATATTATCTCACTCCTTCAATGGGACTTGAGAAGATGCTTATCACATGTCAGGATAAGCAGACTAAGGATACAGTTACAGTCACCATCCCTGAGGGTTATTCAATCGCTCAGATAGCTAACAAACTTGAGAAGGCTGGCGTATGCCAGAAGGATGAGTTCTATAAGAACCTTGAGAGCGCAACATTCAATTACAGCTTCCTCAATGCAATCGAGAACAAGTCACAGAGATATGACTGGCTAGAGGGATATTTATATCCTGAGACATATGAATTCTTCGTTGACCAAAATGCAAGTTCTGTAATCAACAAATTACTTGGTCAGTTTGATACAGTATGGGACGAGAAGTATGAGGCTGCGGCCAAGTCACTTGGTCTCACTTGTGATGAGGTTATCACACTTGCATCTCTCGTACAGCGCGAGGCTGCTGACTCCGAGCAGATGCCAACTATTGCAGGCGTATTTATCAATCGTCTCAACTCCAATAGCTGGAGATTCTTGCAATCTGATACAACAACATCCTATCTTCAGAAGTATGTTAAGCCAAATGTATCTGCTGGAGAGTATCAGGACTATGTCAAGAAATATAGCACATATGACCGTGCTAATTTGCCAGTAGGACCTATCTGCTCACCTGGTAGAGATGCCATTGAGGCAGTTCTCTATTATGAGAAGCATGGTTACTATTTCTTCTGCCACGACAGCAGTGGAAATATCTATCTCGGCAAGACCGGTGAGGAACACCGTGCAAATGTAAACAAGATTTCATAAGAGGGAAATTATGGATTTACAGAAACGACCAGAACTCCTCGCACCAGCGGGCGATGAGGAACGACTAGAGGCTGCGCTTCACTATGGCGCAGATGCCGTTTATCTAGGCGGCAAGTTGTTCAACATGCGCGCTGCGACGGAGAGTTTTAATAGCAATAAACTGAAATTGGCTGTAGAAAAATGCCATGCGATTGGCACCAAGGTTCATCTCGTAGCTAATACGCTACCGAGAAATAATGAGGTGCCAGAATTGCCAGCATTTTTCGAGCAGGCAGCAGACGCGGGCGTCGACGCGTTTATTATCGCGGACGTTGGCGTTATGCGCATGGCGCAGAAGTACGCCCCTAACATAGACATACATATGTCTACTCAGACGGGCGTAGTAAACTATGAGACAGCCAACGTCCTCCATGATCTCGGCGCCAAGCGTATAGTCTTGGCACGAGAGGTGTGCCTTGACGATATCGCAGAGATCCGCGCCAAGACAAGCAAGGATTTAGAGATAGAATGCTTCGTCCATGGCGCTATGTGTATGTCATTCTCAGGACGCTGTATGTTATCAAACTATATGACAGGTAGAGATGCCAACAGAGGTGACTGTGCTCAGCCTTGTCGCTGGAAGTATCATCTGGTTGAGGAGAAACGACCAGGCCAATACTTTGAGATAACAGATGATAAGGATGGCACATATATTCTCAACTCACAGGATATGTGTATGATTGAGCACATTCCAGAACTTGTTGAGGCTGGCGTTGACAGTTTTAAAATTGAGGGACGTGCCAAGTCCGCATATTATGCTGCAGCAGTTACTAATGCATATAGGGCAGCAATAGATGAATATCTTACAAATCCTAGTCACGATTTCAAACCATCTAAGTGGATAGTTGATGAGATGAAGAAAATCAGTTATCGCGACTATTGCACAGGATTTTATTTCAACAATCCAAATGAAAATGCCCATGTCTATTATGACGGCATCTATATACGTGAATGGGATATCATTGCCAATGTATTAGAGGGTACAGCTGATGGCGCAATCAAGGTTATTCAGCGCAACCGTTTCTATAAGGGCGATGAGCTGGAAGTTCTAATGCCAGCGACAGAGCCATTCACTATTACAGTCGATACCATGTGGAATGAAAAAGGTGAGGAGATAGATGTCGCACCTAATCCAATGGCTGAAATAAAGATTGCCTGCGACAAGGAAATTCCAGCAGGTGCAATTCTTCGTAAACAAAAGGACTAGATTATGTCAATTAGAGAAGAGACTGAAAAAATTGAAGACATAACTCTTGCTACAAGAGCTCAGCATGTGAGAGATACTAAGGGTAGACTCTATGATGAGCCAGAGGATGATATCCGTACCGCTTACCAGCGTGACAGGGATAGAATCATCCACTGCTCTGCATTTAGAAGACTGAAGCACAAGACTCAGGTCTTTCTTGCTCCAACAGGTGACCATTATAGGACTCGACTCACACATACGCTCGAGGTATCTCAGATTGCAAGAACAATGGCCCGCGCCATGCGTCTCAACGAGGACCTGACGGAGGCTATTGCGCTCGGCCACGACCTTGGGCATACGCCTTTTGGCCATGCAGGCGAGCGCGCTCTAAATGAGGTCTTCCCAGGTGGCTTTAAGCACTATGAGCAGAGCCTCCGTGTTGTGAACACGCTTGAGAAAGAAGGGCGCGGTCTCAACTTGACATATGAGGTGCGCGACGGAATACTTTGCCACACGGTGGGTAAAGAATCGGACACCTTGGAGGGTAGACTGGTTAAGTACGCGGATCATATCGCATATATCAATCACGATATAGATGATGCTGAGAGAGCGGGCATTCTAACTGAGGATGACATTCCAGCATCCCTGCGTGATGTACTTGGTTATCGCAAGGCTCAGAGAATCAATACAATGGTTCTGTCGATTATTGAGAATTCTGATAACGATATCAAGATGGCTCCTGAAATAGAGGAGGCATATCAGCAGATTCATAAGTTCATGTTCGACAATGTCTATACCAACCCGATATGCAAGGGTGAGGAAGGCAAGGCAATGGACATTGTCATCAAGTTATATAACTACTTCCGTGACCATCCAAATGAGATGCCACAGGAATATATCAAAGTTGTGGAGAACGAGGGCGTCGAGCGCGCTGCTTGTGACTATATCAGCGGCATGAGTGACCACTATGCTCTCGCAACTTATAGCAATTTATTTGTACCTAAATTCTGGGTTGAATAGAAAGGAGACTGGAAATGGCTGTAAGACTTAGCGATCAATTCCTCGAGCAATTGCGCGACCGAATTGATATCGAGGACTTAATCGGCGAGTATGTTGATTTAAAGCGCGCCGGACGCCTCGTTAAGGGTCTATGTCCATTTCATAGTGAGAAGACTCCATCATTTGTAGTCTATCCAGATACCCAGTCATATTATTGCTACGGCTGTACCAAGGGCGGAGATGCAATCACATTTATCCGTGACATTGAAAATCTCGACTATATAGAGGCTGTAAAACTCCTTGCTGATAAGGCAGGTATTCCAATGCCTGACCAGCAATATGATGACACAATCATCAAGAAGAAAAAGCGCATGCTCGAGATGAATCGTGAAGCTGCACGTTTCTTCCATCAATATATGTTGAGCCCTGAGGGTGCAGTTGGACTGAACTACTGGCTCGGCCGTGGCCTTGACCAAAAGACAATTACACATTTTGGCCTAGGTTATGCGCCAAATGATTGGAACACATTTACAAACTATATGCGAGGCAAGGGCTATTCCCAGCAGGAGATGCTAGAAGCGGACTTGCTACGCAAGAGCGAGAAAGGATACTATCCTTTCTTCCGTAACCGTGTTATTACACCTATCATTGACCTACGTGGCAATGTGGTGGCATTCGGTGGTCGTGTGCTCGACGATTCCAAGCCAAAATATCTCAATACGAGTGATACCCTGATTTATAAGAAGGGTCAAAATATATTTGCACTGAATTTTGCCAAGCAATCGAGTGAGGAAGGCCTCATTCTATGTGAGGGCTATATGGATGTTATAGCTCTCCACAAGGCAGGATTTACCAATGCTGTGGCAGGACTTGGCACAGCACTGACAGATGAGCAGGTAAGACTTATTTCGCATTATGCAGATAAGGTATATCTCTCATACGACAGCGATGAGGCCGGACAAAAGGCCCTCGCTCGAGCAATAGAAAAGTTGTCACAGACAACACTCAGCATCCACCCTCTAAAATATAGCGAGGGCAAGGATCCTGATGAAATCATTAAAAAATTTGGTTCTGAGCGCTGGCGCTCCATTTTGTCCGGCGCAATGAATGAAATTGAATATAAGCTTCTTAATTGCAAAGAGGGACTAGATCTCACAACAGACGATGGGCGTATAAAATACTTACGCAAGGCCGTGCCCGTTTTAGCACCACTGGGTGCAATAGAGAAGGATGTTTATATCTCACGTCTGTCAGATGAACTAGGAGTTTCGAGAGATGCAATAGTAGCCCAGGTTAAGACCGAAGAGAAACGCTTACAGAACAGGAAGAATAAGAGCGACTATGCGGGGCTACGAAAGGGATTTGACACCTATCGAGACAAGGAATCAAACAAAGCAGAAGCAGGTATTAGAGCCCACAAGGCAGAGGAGACAATTATTGCCTCCTTGCAAAAGAACCCAGATTTCTTGAAGAAAATAGAGGGTAGTCTCGAGCCAGAGGATTTCACTAGTCCATTTTATAGGCACGCATATGAAGTGCTGAGAGATAGAATTATATCTGGCCAACCGATAGACTTTATCTATCTTTCCAAGGAATTTAGTCCTGAGGAAATGGGACAACTTGTAAAATTGCAGAGCAGTGGGCAGATTGTATCTAATACACCAGCTGAGATTATGGATTGCATCAATGTCCTCCATGAGGAAAAGAAACAGAAAGAACGTGATGCTATCAATCCTGCAACACTCAGCGATGAGGATTATCTAAAACTATTTAGAGGAGAATAAAAATGGCTGATGAAAAGAAAAGCAGTGTCATTAATGCGCTTGTAGAAAAGGGTAAAGCGCAGGGTAGACTCTCAACAAACGACATTGATGCCGCAATTGTTGAAGTTGATATGGACATGGATGAACTCGACAAGCTCTATGAAACACTTGAGCAGAATAGCGTTGAGATTATCGATGACCTCGGTGATGCTGCACTTGAAAGTCTTAATTTCGATCTTGAGATGCCTAAGGCAGTTGAACTTGGAGCAGTTGACAATTCCAAGAATGCCGCAATGGATGACCCTGTTAAGGTATATCTCAAGGAGATTGGTCGTGTACCACTTCTAACACCAGAGGAGGAAATCGACCTCGCTATTAAGATCAGTGAAGGAGGTCCAGCAGGAGAAGAAGCTAAGAAAAAACTTGCTGAATCCAACCTCCGTCTTGTTGTATCAATTGCGAAACGTTATGTAGGTCGTGGAATGCAATTCCTCGATCTCATCCAAGAGGGTAACCTCGGACTTATCAAGGCAGTTGATAAATTCGATTTTACTAAGGGATTTAAGTTCTCTACATATGCTACTTGGTGGATTCGTCAGGCAATCACACGTGCTATTGCTGACCAGGCAAGAACAATTCGTATCCCAGTACATATGGTTGAAACAATCAATAAAGTTAAGAAGACAAACTCAATTCTTCTTCATGAGAATGGACGTGATCCAACAGCAGAAGAAATTGCTGAGCGTCTTGATATGCCTGTTGAGAAGGTTCGTGAGATATTGCGTGTAGCTCAGGAGCCAGTTTCACTCGAGACTCCAATTGGTGAGGAAGAGGATTCACATCTCGGTGACTTTATTCCTGATGATGATGCATTGGCACCAGCAGATGCTGCATCAATGCTTCTTTTAAAGGAACAACTTGCAGAGGTTCTCAAGACACTTACACCAAGAGAGGAAAAAGTACTTTCTCTTCGTTTCGGTCTTGAAGATGGCCACCCTCGTACACTTGAAGAGGTTGGTAAGGAGTTCAATGTAACACGTGAGCGTATTCGTCAGATTGAGGCTAAGGCTCTCCGTAAACTCCGTCATCCATCACGTTCTAAGAAACTTAAGGATTTCCTTGATTAATAAAAAACAGAGCCTCTCTTTTGGGAGGCTCTTGTTCTAATATGGTGATTAAATGGATAGAAATTTGCACCTAAAGGGTGCTAAGAACACACGAGATTTTTATGGTCTTAAAACTGCTGATGGCAGAACTGTCACAACGAGGAACTATGTCCGTACATGTACGCTCGATAAACTGAATAAGCATGATAGAGACATACTTCTCGGACAATATGGAATCAAGACAATAATCGATCTGCGTGATGCCGATGAAAGAAAAGAAAAACCGGATAATGAATTCCCAGGAGTAAAAAATATCCATATTCCAATTTTCACAGAGGTAACGCTCGGTGTCACAATGGAGAAAAAGAGTCTAGAATTTCTGGATCAATTGCCATCATATGAAGTTATCTACAACAGAATGATAACAGAGGAGGGATGCCGTGAGCATCTAAAATCCGTCTTTGATATCATTCTAAATACAGACGAGCCGATAGTTTGGCATTGCTCAGAGGGCAAGGACAGATGTGGACTAGTATCAGCGCTTTTCCTATCCATTCTTGGCGTGCCTTATGAGACTATTATGGAGGACTATTTGCTGACCAATGAAGTCCCATCCAAGAATAAGAATAGATATTATAAACTTGTTCTTTTTGCGACAAGAAGCAGAAAACGCGCTGATTCAATTTTGCCACTGTTTGAGGCGCACGAGGAGTTCCTCAATTCCTCATTTGATGCCATAAATAATGAATTTGGCGGAATAGATAATTTCCTCGAGACTGAACTTGGTATCACCAAGGAGAAGCGCGAGGAACTAAGAAATAAATGCCTATCAGACTAATTAAGGAGTGATAAGAATGATTTGTCCAAATTGCGGAGCAAATATTGCAGAGGGTTCTAAATTCTGCACTGAGTGTGGTACACAACTTCCAACTGTTCCAGCAGTAAAGAAAGAATTAAAATATGAACTGATCGGTGATACTGTTCCTTGCGTTGAGATTATGCTCGACAATGGTGACAGTGTATATACACAGAGAGGCGGCATGATCTGGCAGACAGAGGGTATAAACATGGTAACCAATACCAAGGGTGGCGTAATGAAAGGCCTCGGTAGAATGCTCGCTGGAGAGTCACTCTTTATGGCAACATATTCATCTACAATGAATGGTGCAAAAGTAGCTTTTGGTTCAACAGTTCCAGGCTCAATTATGCCTCTTAATCTCACGGGCACACCTGGTATTATTGCTCAGAAGCATGCTTTCCTATGCGCTCAGAATGGTGTAAATGTTGATATAGCACTAACTAAGAAGTTCTCAGCAGGACTTTTTGGTGGTGAAGGTTTCATCCTTGAAAATATCCATGGCGACGGCTATGTATTCCTCGAGGTGGATGGAGACAAGGTTGTACGTGAACTTGCACCTGGAGAGGTTATCAAGGTTGACACAGGTAATGTTGTTGCATTTGATAAAACAGTAAGTTATGAAATAGAGACAGTTAAGGGTGTATCTAATATCCTCTTCGGTGGAGAGGGATTGTTCCTAACAAGACTTACGGGTCCTGGCAAAGTTATTCTTCAGACACAGAATTTCCTTGACTTCGCATCGCGTGTAATTGGCATGATGCCATCATCAAGTGGTGGCAATTCAGTAATTGGAATGTTCACATAAAGGAAGAAAAAAATGCCAAATTATGAAGTCCTATCAGAGGACATTGAGAACAAGATAAAGTCCGGTGTGCCATCGGCATACCGGACATCAGATGAGGATGTGTTGCGCCGACTGGACCGCGAACACGATAATGCGACTGCATGGCGTACTGCCTACATTCGCGATACGGACAAGATAATGAATTGTCCGTTTTATAATCGTTACGCGGATAAGACGCAGGTGTTCTCGCTATATAGAAATGATGATATAACACGTAGGGCGCAACACGTACAGTTCGTTTCACGCACTGCCCGTACAATAGGCGGAGCGCTAGGCCTCAATTTGGATTTGATTGAGGCGATAGCTCTCGGCCATGATATTGGCCACACTCCGTTTGGCCATGCGGGTGAGTCATTCCTCGACGAACTCTATTTTGAATCCTGTGGAAGACATTTTGCGCACAACATACATTCTGTTCGTGTGCTCGATGGAATATATCCTTATAATATAAGTCTCCAAACTCTCTCTGGCATTGCAAGCCATGACGGAGAACTTGAGCTGTCTGAATATAGACCTCAGCCACTTCAGTCATTTGAGGAGTTCGACAGACAAATCGAGGCTTGCTATCTTGATAAGAAAAATATCAAGGCACTTGTTCCATCCACACTGGAAGGCTGTGTTGTTCGTATCTCTGATATCATTGCTTATCTCGGCAAGGACCGTCAAGATGCTCGTCTTGCGGGCCTCATAACAGAAGAAGAATTCAGTGATGACGGAATTGGCAAGATAAATGCAGAGATAGTCAACAATCTGATTGTAAATATTATTGAGAACAGCTATGGTAAACCATATATTAAGATGGATGCCGAGCATTTCGATGCATTATCAAGTGCTAAGGCGGAGAACTATTCTCTAATTTATAACAATGATAGTGTTGGAAAATTTCTTCGCAATGTTGTAAGGCCTATGATGGGTGACATCTATGGCACATTGCTCGATGATTTAAAAAATGAAAATAGGACTTCTCCAATTTTCACTCATCATATAAGTTATGTAAATAGCGCTCATTATGAGAGAAGAGTTCCATATGAGAGCTCACTGAGAGAGCAGATAGTTGTAGATTATATAGCATCTATGACAGATGATTATTTTATTGATTTGTACAGTCATCTGTTCCCAGATAGTGCACTTAGTATAGGTTATAAAGGATATTTCGATAAGTGATATGGAAAAAACAAATGTAATGCGTGTGCTCGATCAAAAGAAAGTCCCATATAAGGAGCATACATATGAGGGCGTAGTATCCGGTATGGATGTCGCTGAGATGCTCGGTGAGGATCCAAACAGATGCTTTAAGACATTGGTTACTGTGTCAGGTACAGGTCGACACTATGTCTTCATAGTTCCAGTAAATGAGACGCTTGATCTAAAACTTGCAGCAAAAGCAGTAAATGAAAAATCAATCTCCATGATTAAGCAAAATGAACTTTTGCCACTTACAGGTTATGTTCATGGCGGCTGTTCTCCAATTGGTATGAAAAAGCAATTTAGAACAACTGCGCATAGCACTATTGGAGATTATGACACAATTTTTATTTCGGCTGGAAAGGTTGGATATCAAGTGGAACTATCCTTCTCAGACCTCACAAAGGTTGTGCCGATAAGCACAGCAGATATAATAGTATAATTATTAAAGCCTCCCGGAATCGGGAGGCTTTTGCTTTATATTACTTTAATTTCTTGATCCCTCGAGAAAGCATATAGATAGCAGGCGGCAACTTCCATGCCGGTTACTTCTTCAAGTGCTTCCTTGTAGGTCATAAGCTGTCCTATATGTCTATCAATCAGTTCATTCTCGTCGGTTGTGCGGTCTGTCTTGTAATCGAGGATAATAAGCTTGTTGTCCTCAACAAAGACACAGTCTGCAATACCTTGGATAAGAACTGTTTCGCGACCGAGTTCTTCACTTAAATTCTCATTGAAGCGACGGGCTGGAACAAGAACAGCAAATTTTTTCTCTCGCATGACATTCGGAGACTTGCTGATACGATTATAGATATCTGATTGGAAGAAACCAGCTATCTTATTGGCATCAATGGCCTTGGCCTCATTTGCAGAGAAGTAGCCAAGCGAGGTCAATCTATCAATCTCGGCCTGTGGATCTTGTCTTGCGAGATCAAAGTTTGCAAATTGCATAAACTTGTGTAGGCAAGTACCTATCTGCGCGGCAGTGAGCCTATCGCTCTCGCCAAATTGTGGCGTTGCCGATGCAAAGTATCGCTCGTCAATGCCAGCGGCCTCAGTCGCTGATGCGGAGCGCTTGGTTGGTACTGTCGCGAGTTCTATATATGGATATTTATAATCGAGACGGCTCATAATTTCTGCTTCAATCTCAGTATCAATATCTTGTGGGAGAACTTTTGCCTCTTCCTCTTGTAATTCCTCAATCTCTGGCTGATGAACTTGATATATGATTTCGGTTCGAGCAGAGAGGGATTGATTTAGAGCACATAGTATCAGTTCTAGTGATGAGTTAGCATGGGCGATAGCCTCAGGATTCTGAGGATTAATAGCCTCAGCGAGAGAAAGCGCATTGCCCTTGCTTGTGCCTGTTGTACCGAGCATAATGAGTTTTTCCTTGGCACGTGTCAGCGCAACATAGAGGATACGAAGTTCCTCTGACATATCACGGAATCTGTTTCTGTGAAGTATAGCATTATAGGCAAATGATGGATAAATATCGCCAGTTTCTGGATTACAAGATTTTAGTCCAATGAGGAGGTCCTTGCCGAAAACAATGCTATCGGAATTGCCTCTTCTTGAATGACCAAGGTCAACAACAAAACAATATTTATATTCAAGGCCCTTGCTTGCATGTACAGTCATAAGTTTAACTGCATTGGTCTCACCAGATACGAGGGAAGCTGCCTCTGGATTAATTTCATTTTCTATCATGCTATTGATATAGCGGACAAATCCAGCTATACCGAATTCATTTGAGCCCTCATAAGTCTCTGCATAATCCCGGAGGAGAAGAAGGTTGGCGCGTCTCTGTATGCCATTTGGCATGGACGCAACAATCTCTGGATAGAGTGTGTCAGCATAGATTTTTCTAATGAGTTCTGCAGCGGGCATAGATATGGACAATTTGCGCATCATTCTTAATGTATCGCATACAGTATGAGCCTTGGCATCACCATTTTTCTCCGCTTCAAGCAGATTCTGATATAGCGAACTTGACATGTTAGTACTGGTGCGAAGTCTTGCCACATCATCAGCTGAGAAGTTGAAAATAGGTGACATGAGAACACTTAGCAAATCAATTGATAGAAGAGGATTATCAATGACGCGAAGTAGAGAGATTATCACTCTAATATCTGCTGATTCTAGGAATTGCTTGTCGCCATCATATATTATAGGTATGCCTGCGGCTTCGAGTTCCGCTGCAATCTTATTGCCACGGTTCTTGATAGAGCGCATAAGGATGGCAAAATCTCCATATGAGAGATTCTTGTCTTTCTCCATCGCATCCTCAATATAGTGGACAATAAACTGGCCTTCTACCTCTAAACTCTGGTTCTTATTAAATTCAAACACGTGCAGTTCAACATCAGGATCTCGATTGGTATCGGGATCTGGTTCTTTTCCACACTTCAGTTGTTCCAGAGGATCGTTATAGTTGATATCACCGCAAGTTTCACTCATTATCTGGGAGAAAATGAAGTTTACAAAATTGATAATTCCATAATTGCTTCGGAAGTTTTCACCGAGAGTGATTGTCGCAGGATATTTTATATCATCTGGATCATAAGGAGCATAGGATGTTTTCTTTTCCAGGAATAATTCAGGCATAGCATTGCGGAATGCATAGATGCTTTGCTTGATATCACCAACCATAAATAGGTTGCTTTTATTCTTGGAAATCGCCATAAATAAGGCATCCTGGAGCTCGTTGGTATCCTGATATTCGTCTATTAATATCTGGTGATATTTAGAGGACAAGTCCTCTGCAAGACGAGTTTTCTTGCCATCTTTTATAAGAAGGTTATAAGCGATATGCTCGATGTCACTAAAGTCGAGAGAATTACGAGCGAGTTTCAGCTCGTTATATTCGGCTCTATAATCACGCACTATTCTAATAAGTTTCAAAAGTGCAGGTAGTTGTAGATCGCGGTCTGGTTCTATAAGGGAAGGGCGTGAGCCGAAATATGTTTTTAGGGCCTCGCCATTCTTCTTGATAAATTTATTCATCTCATCGCGATAATACTTGAGAGCGATACCTTGCTTTTCATCCTTGCCTGCAAAACCTCTTGGCCAAGACTTAGGCTTGTAATCTATTTCTAGGCACTTGTATGCAGAATCAAAGTCTGCCTTTTCAATAAACGATAGGCATTGCTTGAACAGCTCGAGATCAGGGTTTATGACATCACAGATACTTTTAGTCTCAGCTGATTGTGCATAATAATTTAGACCAGACTCAACATTCTCTATCAGATAATCGGCATAACTCTTATAGTCCTCAATTGCCATTTTAACCATGGCTGAATCGAGAACGTCACCACGAAATTCAAATAGGAAAGTAGCAGAGTCTAGAATTGCCTCTGGATCCTTATATGCCTCTATATTGTTATAAATCCTATCGATGCATTTCTCGAGAGACATGCCAAATCTTGCATCTTTAAATAGGATTTTAAGGGTGGCAAGTTCATTGGAATCCTCTAAATAGTACTTGTCGAGGACATGGCTCAGAGCATCTTTGCGCAATGTTCTGCTTATATTTTCATCCAAGGTGCTAAAGTCTGGAGCGACATTTGCAGTCTCGAAATTCTCACGGACAATATTGGCGCAAAATGCATCAATAGTGAATATGTTGGCAGATGGAACGAGCATCTGTTGCTTGGATAGATTGCTATCCTCTGGATGCTCCGAGAGTGCGGCTGTGATAGCGGCAGACAGACGGGACCTAATCTCTGCGGTAGCAGCGCGTGTGAATGTTACGATGAGTAACTCATCGACGCTGCACTCGCCGCTGAGAATCATCTGGATGATTCTCTCGATTAGAACTGTCGTCTTGCCTGATCCCGCAGCCGCGCTGACGACGATTGTACCAGCTCTTGCAGCTATTGCTTCTTTCTGGCTGTCAGTCCATTTTCTATTCATCGTCGTCACCATCCTTCTCTGAGAAGATATCGGATTTGCTCTGCTTTTCTATAATACGACAAGGGTCTTTTTCTGCTTCGAAACCGCATACGTCACGATAGTCACAATATGTGCAACCATCGATAACTCCCTCATATGCAGCAGGGCATGCATCGATGACACCCGAATGTAGCATCTCTGCCATTTGGATGAGATTTTCATTTACTTTTTCTTCTATTTTTCCGAGTTCCGCTAGGGAGACAAGAGAATCTGTAGGATCACCATTTCTATTATAGAAGTGATAGAAACGGTCGTCTGGATTCTCAATTGCGCGTAGTACGTCCTTCTCATTTAGATAGATGCCAGAAGAGAGATTTTTCTCAAGTTTTCCTGCAGCAATTTGCTCCTCTGATGTCTCGCGGTCCGTTATAGTAGAACTGGATGATTTAGCCTTGTAATAGAGTACACTCGCAGGCGTAACTGCACCGAAATCACCATTCTTCTTTAGCGCAAAGAGATAGATGAGCATCTGCATATTGAGACCAGCAACAACATGGTCGAGGCGGAACTCTTTCACATAGGTCTTATAGTCGACAACGCGGAGATATTTTGTGCCATCTTCCGCTGTATATACATCGATTCTATCTACATCGCCTTTGATAAAAATATTGCAGTCAGGTGCAGCAATAGAATCGGTTACTGTATGCTCGAAACCTACAGGTACAAATTCTGAAACTTTAAATTCTGCGCGAAGTCTCTTGGCTATATCAACAACATTTTGTATAGCCTGCTTGTAGGTATATTTGAATTTAGGATCATCATATTGGTTGTTACCAAATGATTCAATAAGATATTGGTCGAGATATTCCTTGGACTTTTTAAGAAGTTCTTCATCATTGATATTTTCGAAATCTTCCTTGGAATATTCTTGAAGCATTTTCTCGAAAGCATAATGTACAACTGTACCATTGAGTTGACTTGAAAACTCAGCTCTTCTGCGAGGATAAATCTTGAGCCCATATCTGCAGAAATATTGGAATGGGCAGCTAAAGAAGGTCTCAACTCTTGATGGGGAGAGACCAATATTATTTCCAAATAGTTTGCGCGAGAGGTCATCATCAGTAATATGGTGAGGCTCATGGCGCGCAACACTATCTAAAATCTCCAATTTATCGAGATTATTACCGCTCTTTTCAATGGTAGATTTTAGTGTGTTATATATGATTGCATTGTCATCATTTGCGCTATGATAACCACTTGCATACTCGCGAAAGACAGATGCATCTGTCTCAGCGAAGAAATATTCATCAAGCATAGATGATGTGATGAGATTTAATTTACAATCTTCATCAACTGTGAATCTATCCTTGATATCGGTATATATGCAAGAAGGAGAGAGCGCCTCGGATGCGCCAGTTTTCTTGTGGTATGAGACGATAAGCTTATCTGTTGATGCTGTAATAGCTTGATATGCTATGAATCTCTCATCACAAGCGACGAGCTCATTTGATGGGGATAGTCCGAGACCGAGGTCGTTTGACATAACCTTTCTGTCGCTATTGGTCAGCAGATTGCTTGAGGTTATATTCTGTGGGAATTCACCTTCTACACAGCCGCATACAAATACTATTTTAGGACTGCTAAGTCTAATGCGGTCAGCTGAACCTATTGTAATTTCATCAAGGCCATGTGGAATTGTACCCAGTGTGGTCATATCAATTACGGCCATAAAAATGTCCGCAAACAGAGATGTTGAAATAGTATCTGTTCCTTGGATAACTGAGAGTTTAGTCAGTATATCCATAAGGAGTTCCCAGATGCGATTTTGCTCGGCGGCAAGGTCTGAAAATCCCGTAGATTCAAGATATTTAGCATGCTCGAGGAGGGCGTCTCTAACGAAGGATTTCGATAGGAATTTATAGAAAGCTTGACAGATGTCAAGTGATTTTGCTTTACAGTTATCATCACAGACGCTACGAAGCTCTAAAATAGGCTCCATAAGAGTGCGTCTCCACTCATTGAGTTCCTGTAGCTTTTCCTCGTTCTTATCAGGTGAAATGCCATCTGGATTGTATACAAAATCACGTGTCCAGTCGTCCTCTTTTATGTTCCATGTGAAGGCATAATTTTCAATTTCAGCCGCCTCTGTCTCAGATAGAGGAGAGAAGCCGGTCTTGAGATATGAAAGTATGTCCTTGGTAGACAATTTTGCATGAGAAATAATTGATAAAAGTGATTTACATAAAATGATTAGTGGTTGTGATGCTATTGGCTGACGTGAATCCTCGAAAACAGGAACTTCAAATCTATTGAGAGCAGCCACAAGCTCATTCTTATATACATCAATATTCCTTGTAACTATGGCGATATCGCGCAAACGAATGCCGTCTTCACGCATGAATTTGCGCACTTTTGCTGCAATAAAATTGCACTCGTCATAGAGCGTATCGGCAGCATATAAAGTGATGCTGTCTGTGGTATTTTCATACTTTGATTTGTCGGATGAGAATATATTTTCTTCAACAAATAAAAGGGCAGGATCCTCTGTGCGATGACCGTTGCAGAAAATGGTATTTATCTCTATATTGTTCGATTTCGCATAGCTGGAAAGCGTTGAGATTGTATCGCGAACTGCGCCGAAAATCATAGAGTGATCATCAACAGAATTGTCCATATATTTCTCGTCCGTGCAAATGGAGATATATAGCTTGTCAGTTTGATTCATAAGGGAAGAAATTATCTGGAATTCCTGTCCCGTGAATCCCTTGAATGCATCTATGCAGATAGTATAGTCACTAAAAATATTATTGTTACGAAGTGTATCGATGAGCTTGGTTGTAATAAGGTCTGCATCGGTATACTCGTTGAGCTCGAGAAGGGATGCATATTCATTGAATATTAGAGCGAGGTCAGTGAGCTTGGCACGCAATGTTAGATTGTCTGTCTTGGTCATTGCCTCTTTCAACATATCGAGTGAGATGCACTCTTTCTGGAACTCTGAATATAGGGAGATAAGGTCGCGAGCGAAATATGTCTTGTCCGCTTGCAACTTATAAAAATTCAAATTGTCCTGTATGCCATTTAGAGCGTGAGTCATAAGGATAATCTTGTCAGAATCCTCGAGTTTTACGCCATAGATTCCACCGACTTTTCTGTTTACAAAATCGGATAGTCGGGAGAAACTGAGCACCTCGATATTTTGGGCGTCAATACTGCCGAGTGTTTCAAGAAGTGCTCTCTCACAGGAATATGAATATTGCTCGGGAACGATATAGAGAAGGCGGTTATCACCACCCTTGGCAGCGTTTCCAAGAACGTTTCTAAGATATGTAGTTTTTCCTGAGCCAGAACGGCCGAGTACTAAATTCAACATGTTATTTCCTCTAACAAAAGATATATAAATTCTAACATATTTTAACATTCAATGCGAGCCATTAATAGGACATCAAAAATATTGAATTTTGAACCAATAATTTATTTACTTTTTTCAATGTAATAGTTTATAATATTATGGATAATTTTTAATTATTGTAAAGAGGCGTCTTATGGACATAGATAACTTACTTAAGGAAATTAAGAGAATTCATTTCATCGGAATAGGTGGCTCGGGAATGTGTCCACTTGCTGAAATTCTGATTTCTCAAGGATATACACTAACTGGTTCGGATAACAATCCGGGCGACAACATAAATAAACTTCTAGGACTCGGTGCCAAGATTAATATGTCTCAAGTTCCAGAGAATCTAGATGAGTTTAAGCCGGAACTTATTGTCTATACAAATGCAATTCTTCCTGGCAACCCAGAGCTCGAAGCAGCGAAGGCTGGAGACGTGCCTTGCGTGGAGCGCGCAGTACTCTTTGGCGCAATTTCACGTATGTATAGAAATTGCATTGGAGTATGCGGAACGCATGGCAAGACCACAACGACTTCGATGCTCTCTCAGATAATGGTTGAAAATGGCAAGGACCCTACGCTTGTAATCGGTGGTAGATTGCCACTTATTGATAGCCACGGCAGATCTGGCAAGAGCCAGATGATGGTTTGCGAGGCTTGCGAATTTCGCGACACATTCCTCGAACTCTCACCTGACACCTCAATAATCCTCAATATTGATAATGATCATCTCGATTATTTCGGTACAGTTGAGAATGCAATGCGCTCATTTACGAAATTCGCAGATATGACAACGAAACTCGTTGTCTACAACGGTGACGACGTCAAGACGGTCACCGCAATTGAGAATATGACAAGCACCCGCGGTAAGAAGCTTGTCACATTCGGTTTCTCGGAAGAGAACGACTATTCACCAGCCAATATCAAGATGAATAGAGGAGCATTCCCTGAATTTGACGTAGTTGAATTTGGCCAGGTAATCGGCCATGTCGCACTGAATGTTCCAGGATTTCATCAGATTGCTAATGCACTCGCAGTTATTGCAGTTGCACTCGAGAATGGAATACCAATGGATAAAATTGCTGCATCAATCAAGAATTTTGGTGGTGCAGGTAGAAGATTTGAAGTTCTCGGTGAGTTTGATGGCATTACAATCGCAGACGATTATGCACATCATCCAACAGAACTAAAAGCCACTTTGGAAACAGTAATGAAGATGGGATATAAGCATGTATGGGCTGTATTCCAACCATTCACATATTCTAGAACTAAGACACATATGAAGGCTTTCGCTGAGGCTCTTTCAATCCCAGACTATGCAGTTATGACTGAGATTATGGGCTCTCGCGAGGTTAATACGGATGGGGTTTATACTTCACAGCTTGCTGAACTTATCCCAGGCAGTGTATGGTTTGACACCCAATTTGAGGTTGCAGATTATGTAATGTCAAAAGCAGAGCCTGGTGACCTTATTATCACACTTGGCTGCGGAGATATTTATAAGGCTGCGCAGTACATGGTCAAGAAATATCAAGAGGAGAAATAGTATGGCGAATGCACCTGCACCAAAGCATATGGATCCAAAATATGCTGCAGAGATGAAAAAACGTAGAATCATAACGATTTCGATTGTTGCTATAGTTTTGGTAGTGGTTATCGCACTGGTTGTAAAGGGTCTATTAGGTGGCAATAAACCAGAGGAGCCAACAACGGCGGCACCTACTGCACCATCAACAACTGTTGAAATTCCGACTGAGGAACCATCAACAGAGGCTCCAACAGAGGCTACATCTACAACTACAACAACCAAGCCGACAACAAGTACAACAGGTACAAGCAAATCGACCACTTCAACAACCAAGTCAAATGGTGTGTCAAAGGACACAGCATCTGTTGCAAGTGATGGCACAGTTACTTTCAAGGTAACAAATAAATATATTGATTCTCACAAGTACTGTGTGGCTGTTAACACACGCATGAATAGAGTAACAGTTTATACCAAGGATGACGAGGGCAATTATACTAAGCCTATCAAGTCATTTGTATGTTCCTGTGGACGTGAATCATGCTCATGTACAGTACCGAGATATAAGGATCGTGGAATTCCTCATTCACATAGGACTCCTCCTGGAGTATTTAAGACTGATGGTAAGCCAAGACATACTTGGCTCAAGATGGTTGATAGTTCCTATGGCCAGTACACAACAAATATCAATGGAGCAATCTGGTTCCATTCAGTATGTTATACAGGCCAGGACAAGAGCAAACTCGAGACAGAAGAGTATAACAAGCTCGGTAGTCAGGCATCTCTCGGATGTGTTCGACTTTGCGTACGTGACGCAAAGTGGATATATAAAAACTTAGATAAACAGACACTTGTTTTTGTTTATAGTAGTTCTGTTGCTGGACCAATTGGCGTTACAGATTCTGTTTCTAAGATTGATCTAAACAGCAAGAACAAGGGGTGGGACCCTACAGACCCAGATGCAAATAATCCATGGTAAGAAGGCGTAGGTGATATAGTATGAATACAAATAAGGCGCTATATGAGGTAAGGCAGATAACTGATTTTCGTGACATGATGAATCAGTGCCTTGAGAACTTTGCAGATGAACCTGCATTTAAAGTTCGTGGTGAGGACAAGGCCCTTCACGACATTTCATATGCAGAGTTTTATAATGACGTGCAATATCTCGGAGCTGCAATCACAGAGCGTGGTTGGAGAGGCGACAAGATTGCAGTAATGGGACTCAACTCATATGAATGGGTAGTAACTTATCTCGCAGTTCAGATTGGTTCAGGTGTTATCGTACCAATCGATAAGGAACTCTATTTTGATGATATTAATACAATCCTCGAGGTCTCAGAGACTAAGGTTATATTCCTTGATAAGAAGGCATATGCTAAGCTCGCAGAGCACAAGGACCGTCTCCCAGAGGGACTTCAGGTTGTAATTCTCGATGGTAAGCCGGGTGAGGATAGTCATCTTCTCTTCTCAGATATGATCTTGCGCGGCAAGGTCCTTGTCGAGGGGAATGATCCATGCTATCAGGAGTATAAAGCAGTAACAATTGATCCAAATGCTATGAGTGTAATTATATTTACATCTGGTACATCTGGACTTGCCAAGGGCGTTATGCTCTCACAGGCAAATATATGCTTTGTTATCACATCAAACTGCTCTGTAGCAAAGTGTGGCCCTGGTGACCAATACCTATCTGTATGCCCAATCCATCATACGATGGAATGCACAGAGGGTATTTTGATTCCAATTTATTGCGGATGCTGTATAGCATTCAACGACAGCCTTCTTCACCTTATGAAAAACTTGCAGGAAGTAAAGCCTACAATTTTCGTTACCGTTCCTCTTATGCTTGAGAAGTTCCACGGAAGAATCATGCAAGCTGTATCAGAGAAAAAGGGCGGTAAGTTAAAGCTCACATTCGGTAAGATTATTGCCGAAGCATCCAACGCTGTGGGCGTTAATATGAATGATAGAATCTTTGAGGAAATCATTAAAAACTTTGGCGGACGCCTCCGTCTTATCATTATCGGCGCTGCAGCTGTTCGTCCAGAGGTAATCAAGGATTTCAAGACATTCGGTATCGATTCTTATATCGGATATGGTATGACTGAGTGTGCACCACTCATCTCCTGTAACCATGACCAGCTATTTACAATTGACTCTGTTGGTAAGCCTATCCCAGGCCTTGATGTTAAGATAATCAATGCTGATGCACAGGGTATCGGTGAAATCTGTGTTAAGGGTCCTAATGTAATGCTTGGTTATTACAAGGATGAGGCTGAGACACGCGCTACCATTGATGAGTTCGGATATCTCCACACAGGAGATCTCGGCTCACTTGATAAGGATGGTATCTTACGTATTCATGGCCGTATCAAGAATGTTATCGTAACCAAGAACGGTAAGAATATTTATCCTGAAGAGATTGAATACTATCTCAATAACAATCCGCTTATTGCTGAATCAATGGTTGTTGGTACAGACCTCGATGAGGAGGATGAAACAATCGTTGAGGCCAAGGTATTCCCTGACTTTGAAGCTATCAACAAGAAGTACAAGGACAAGGGCGATGCGGCTCCATCTAATGAGGAAATATTCAAACTTATTTCTGATGCAATCAAGGATATAAATAAGAAACTTCCTAACTACAAGAATGTTAAGAAGATTACTTTGCGTGAAAAGGACTTCATCAAGACTACAACGATGAAGATTAAGCGTTACGCTAATATGGATGATGAGGAAACATCTAATGATGAAAACCCACTTAAGAAGGACTAGTTTAGTTCTTGCCCTCCTGATGCTTCTTACGATGACTGCATGTCATTCATCGCGCTTTATAATCTCAGGCCTGTCGGATGCAAATCTGCCATCGGCTGGGGAGAAGTATCACACGGCTACATCTTCGAGTTATACATCAATACAGAAATCAGGTCTCTATGAGCTCATGTATGACGAGGCGAATTTCGCTATCGGAATTCGTGATACATCGGGATTCATATGGTATTCTTTGCCTTCCAATTCTAATAAGAGTGGCGCTATGTTGTCACTTCTTTTGACAGATGGCAAGGAAAAGTATGCTCTCAATTCCCAGGACCATTCAGTCGCTTTTGGAACTGCTACGGTGGTCCAGGAAAAAGATAGCATTGCAATCACTTATAAATTGCAGGACAAGGCCAAGGGACCAAACTTTTCTATTCCAGTTACACTTAATTTAAAACTGGATGATGGTCAGCTGATTGCATCCGTTGATGCATCTAAAATTGATACAGGGAAATATACAATTCTTAGTCTATCGATAATGCCGACATTTGGCACGGTGGCATCGCCTACAGCAGAGGATTTCATCCTCTTGCCAGATGGATGCGGCGGCAAGATAAGCCTCCTCGGTGCTGAGAATTCGTCATATGTTCTCGATGTATATGGAAGAGATCCAGCTGATTCCAATGACAATCCGCATCCAGCGCTGTTTGGCGCATATGGTGTGAAGCATGGCAACAGCGCCTTCGCTGGCATTGTCACGAGTGGCGATGCCCTAACACAGGTTAAGGCCAATGTCGGCGATAGTTCCAATGCATATATTTGCTTTAACTATCCAACAGATGAGACTCTCTCTGTTGCTTACAAATTTATTTCTGGTTCTTCGGCATCCTATGCTGGTATAGCATCGATGTGTCGTGAACAGTTTACACGTGATGGAAAGCTCTCCACACGCTCAGTAAATTCATCAAGTCTTGTTCCTCTTGCTGTCACTGTTACGGGCGGAACAAGGAACAAGTATGAGAATATTGAGGACATGGCAAATGTCCTAAAAGTTAAGGGAATAAATTCATTAATCTTTAAGTACGATGGTGTTATTTCAAAGTATAAAATTGCCAAGAATGTAGGCAGTAAGAGTGAATTTGATTCCATGCGCACATATTTCACATCTCAAGGATTTAAGATGTATCTCACAATGGACTATATGAATTTTAGCGTTTCATCTGTCCCAAGACTTACATCTAAGATTGCTTCATTCATGAAGGATATGAAGGTATATAATCCTCAGGGATATTGCATTTCTGATGTGGGTAGCACCTTGACACGTAAGGGTAGTACAACACGTCAGGAATTTGCTGATGGTATTTTCTCTCAGACAATTGCTCTCTCTACCAACAAGCATTTGATGGTGGAGAATGGCAATTTATATACACTGAAAAATGCCAGTGTAATCTCTGGTATCCCTATGACTACAACATATCAACAAGGTAGTCATTATGAGGCTGTTCCATTTGCTCAAATGATATTGCATGGAACAGTTAATTATATGGGAATACCATTCAATGAGAATGGTGACATTTCTAAATCAAAAGAGAGCATATTGAAGAGTGTTGAATATGGTGCTCTTCCAACTCTCAGAATGAACTTTGATGACAGTTCTGATTATTTCTATGACAATCTGACAACCGATGCACTCGACTTGTATAACAAGTTCAACAATGTCCTCTCTGGAGTATCTTCGGAGAAGATTATCGAGCATAAGAAACTACAAAAGGGTCTCTATATGACTGAGTATAACAACGGTTCTTATGTCTATGTAAATTACACGAACGAGAAGATTGAATATAATGGAATCACTATTCCTGCAATGAACTTCTTGCGTGTAAACTAATAGGAGAAATTATGGATAAGAAAATCTCTTTGCCGAAATGGGATTACATGTGCCAAAAGAATACCTATTCAGGAAGTATAGGTGATTTTAGGTACAAAGTATTTCCTATGAGCCTAGATGAAATAGAAAAAGTATTTGTGGCAGCCGCTTATAGAAACAACTGTTTCGAAGTTGAGGATGCCGCAGGAAGAACGACTAAGAAGGAGTTTGAGTATAGCCAGGCTGGCCTTGACAGTGCCGAGGCATGGCTACTTAAACAATGTGGTGAATAATTTGGCAGACTATAAGCAAAATATCAGAAACTTCTCTATTGTTGCTCATATCGATCACGGTAAGTCAACACTTGCCGATCGTTTGCTCGAGCTCACGGGCTCAGTGGCTAAGCGCGATATGACGGAGCAGCTTCTCGATAACATGGATCTCGAGCGCGAGCGCGGAATTACAATCAAGGCGCATGCAGTAAAACTTGACTATCAGGCAAGTGATGGTCAAGTTTATGAATTAAACTTAATAGACACTCCGGGCCATGTTGACTTCAATTATGAGGTCTCTCGTAGTCTTGCTGCGTGTGAGGGCGCCGTTTTGATTGTCGATTCTACACAGGGAATCGAAGCTCAGACGCTCGCTAATACTTATCTCGCGCTTGACCACGACCTTGAAATCTGTCCGGTTATCAATAAGATTGACCTTCCAGCAGCTCATCCAGATGAGGTATGCGCCGAAGTGGAGGACGTAATCGGACTCGACTGCTCTGAGGCGCCACGTGTATCTGCCAAGACGGGCGAGAATGTCGAGCAGGTTCTTGAGCAGATAGTAAAAATCGTCCCACCACCAGAGGGGGACGACAAAGCGCCACTTCGCGCACTTATTTTCGATTCAATCTATGACAGCTACAAGGGTGTCATTGTATATGTAAGAATTGTCGACGGCACAATCAAGGCTGGCGACACAATGAGGATGATGGCAACAGGTGCCGAATTCACAGTTGTTGAAGTCGGATATATGCGTGCCACATCAATGGAGCAAGCATCCTGCCTACGCGCAGGTGAAGTTGGCTATATCACAGCATCTATCAAGACTGTATCGGAGGCTCGTGTTGGTGATACTGTTACACTCGCAAGTAGACCAGCACCAGAGGCTCTTCCTGGTTACCGCAAGGTAAATCCTATGGTTTTCTGCGGTGTCTATCCTGCAGATGGTGCTGATTATGAGGCATTAAAGGAAGCTCTTGCTAAACTTCAACTAAATGATGCAGCGCTCTCATTTGAGCCTGAGACATCAAGTGCATTGGGATTTGGCTTCCGCTGTGGTTTCCTCGGACTACTCCATATGGAAATCATACAGGAGCGTCTGGAGAGAGAATATGATCTCGATCTCGTTACAACTATCCCATCAGTAGTCTATAAGATTCATCTCAGCAGCGGTGAAGTTGTTGAGATCGATAATCCAAGTAATTATCCAGATCCTGCAATTATCCAATATACTGAGGAGCCAATTGCAGATGCTCATATTTATGCTCCGCCAGAATTCATAGGCCAGATTATGGACCTATGCCAAGAGAGGCGAGGCGTATCCAAGGATATGCAATATATCACGCCTGATCGCGTTGATATCCATTACGAACTGCCACTGAATGAGATTATCTACGACTTCTTTGATGTTCTTAAATCTCGTACACGTGGTTATGCTTCATTTGACTATGAGATTATGGGCTATGCCCAGTCTGATCTTGTAAAACTTGACGTTCTTCTAAATGGCGACCAGATAGATGCACTCTCATTTATCATTCACAGTGAGAAGGCATATAATAAGGCTCGCAAGATAGCAGAGAAACTGAAAGATAATATTCCACGTCAATTGTTTGAGATTCCAATTCAGATGGCAATTGGTGGCAAGGTTATCGCGCGCGAGACAGTCAAGGCTATGAGAAAAGATGTACTTGCCAAGTGCTATGGCGGTGATATTACGAGAAAGAAGAAACTTCTGGAGAAGCAGAAGGAAGGTAAGAAACGTATGCGCCAGTTCGGTACAGTTGAAGTACCGCAGGAGGCATTCATGGCAGTCTTGAAGCTTGATGAGTAAGAGGTTTTGAATATGCGTCCACTTGGACTATACATTCATATACCATTTTGCAAGACACTCTGTCCTTATTGTGACTTCTATAAAGTAAAACAGGATAGGGAACTTATGCAGAAATATAGAGAGGCAGTAGTGAAAACCACTGCCTCTTTTCAACATGATTTTTCTGACTATTTGGTAGATACAATCTATTTCGGTGGTGGTACTCCATCTGTAATGGACGGCGAGATGATCGCCGAAATGCTCGACTGTATCTATCAGAATTTTAATGTATCAAGTGACGCTGAAATCACTGTAGAATGTAATCCATCATCAGACCTCGAGCATTTCATCCCAGTGATTGCATCCGCCGGCGTAAACCGCATTTCCATGGGAATGCAGTCGGCCGTCGATAGCGAGCGACGTGCCCTCGGCAGGCTCGCGGATAGCGACCGCATAAAGTTCGCTGTCGCTCTCATAAAATCACAGGGAATTGCGAACATCTCGCTTGATTTAATGCTTGGTGTACCTGGACAGACGGTAGCATCGCTTGATGAAAGTATTGCGTTTATCGATTCACTGGATATTACCCATGTCAGTGCATATATGCTCAAAATAGAAGACGGCACTGTATTTGATAGAAAATATAGAGCGGGAGAGCTCACTCTACCAGATGAGGACAGTACTTGTGACTTATATCTTCATGCGATAGATGCACTAAATCGAATTGGCTTCCATCAATATGAGATATCAAATTTCTCAAAAGAGGGTATGGAAAGTAGACATAATCTGAAATATTGGAAACTCGATGAATATCTCGGAATAGGCCCTGCTGCACATTCTTATGTTGATGGCAAGAGATTTTATTATCCACCTGATTTGGCTGCTTTTATAGATGGCGCATCGCCACTTTCGGATGGTGAAGGTGGAGATGAAAATGAGAGAATTATGCTGGGCCTTAGACTGACTGAGGGCTTAACAGATTTTTCTCAGGATTTGTATAATAAGGCTGTGGCTCTTGCATCAACTAGCCTACAAGGCCTTATTTCAGTGGCCCCAGATAGAATCGCATTGACCAAGGAAGGTTTCCTATTATCCAATCAAATTATTGGTATGTTAATAGACTAAAAAAAGACCGCCAGTTTGTCTGGCGGTCTTTCTATTTTATTTAATTACTTTATCCTCATCGAGTGTAGGGATAGTCTTGAGAGCTGCTTTCGCAACTCGGTCGCGCTGACCCTCGAGATATTGATTCATCTTGTCCTCGCGGCTCATAGTTTCATCAGCCTCGAGTGAGGTGTCATGCTCTGCACCTCTTGTTGAAATATCTTCAAGCAACCTTCTCGCAGATAACTGGCTTCTTTTCTTTCGTGATAGGTAAATTACATACTTGTCACGAATGAGATCAGCCGTATCATCGATTAGAAATACAGATGATAAGAAGATGATTACAATTGGAATTACCAAGATAATCTGCAATGTAAAAGGTGTGTTTCTAAGATCTACAAAATAAAGAAACAGTGAGAATAATGAGCATATTATAAAATTCTGTGTTGCTGCAATATAAGAGAGCAATGAAGGGAATCCAGTTGTTGGAAACATGCTCATAATTGACAAAATGCTAATAGCTTGAACTATGCCAGCTGCAAGGTCAAAATAGAAAATGTTTCTATTGAAATATGTAGTGATTGCACTAAGATTCTTAATATGTATTGTATCTTGGAGCATTGGCATACTACCGAGCATAGTGACTATAAATATGAAGTTTGAAAGCAAGAATATAATAGTTAGAATTATTGCAGTTTTCTTGCTAGGGAGTTGCTTAGAATCATTCTTTGGCATATCGCACCTCGCTATAAATTACTTTGTAGTGTTTTCAGGGTTGATATCATTATAAATAAAGTCGTGAAGTATTTTAGAGTTCTCATCAATATCAAATACGATTGATGCACCTGCGTTGGTATTCTTGTCTCTCCATGTTCCATCAACCGGAATACGGAAACTCTCCATATCGTAGTGTACATATTTAGATACTGCTGCCATACCGAGTGAAATCATCTCAGATGATGTGATATCAGTCTCGACAAGTGGGAGAACTTTATTGGTCATCTTGACAACTTCTGATGCTTTTACATTGCCGAGTTTAGCCTTAACGGCTGTGATTGTTCGTCTCTGACGTTCAGTTCTCATAAAGTCTGAGTCGAGCTTTCTAATACGGCAGAACATCAATGCTTCTTCGCCATTTAGATGTACAGAAGGGCCGTAATCAAAATGAAGTTTGTTTCCTGTGAGAGACCATTTCTTCCATGTGTTATTGAGGAAGTTTGCCTCTTTCTTGGTAACTTCAACATCCACGCCACCGATACAATCGATGAGTTCCTCGAAGGCCTTGAAGTCAACTAGCATATAGTTGTCGATTTTAATCTTGAAGTTGTATTCAAGTGTATCCCATACGAGGTCAACGCCACCCCATGAACAAGATGCGTTGAGCTTGTAATTTCCATGGCCT
Source organism: Acutalibacteraceae bacterium (assembly GCA_045642705.1). Taxonomy (GTDB): domain Bacteria; phylum Bacillota; class Clostridia; order Oscillospirales; family Acutalibacteraceae; genus UBA1227. The sequence continues at coordinate 116,249 of JAZUJK010000007.1, read as the reverse complement.
GGAATCTCTACGTAACTGTCGCGCAAGAAGGATGTAAGCTTGAGTTTCTTGTGAACATTGTCAACAGATAAAATCATCATTGAGTCAGAGCGAGAGGTGGTAGTTTTTTCTCCCTCACGTGCATCCACTCCGAGGAGCAGAATGTTGGTGACATTCTTATCACTAAAGAGATCGTCTTGATTTACATATTGATTCTTATGGTTTTTATCTTCGGCATGTCCCATCTTGCCATAGATGATAAAGAAAGCAGCAATTCCTAAAGCAAGGACTATGAGTATAACGCCAATCGCGATACGCGCGAGTTTTTTCTTCATAGAAGTTTTCTTCTTCTTTTTTTCTCTCATAGGCTTTTCTTTTGTGTCGATGTCGACAAAATTATCCTCTTCTAAATAATCGCTATAATTTGAATAATTATCGCGTCCAGTATAGAAATCTTCGTATTCGTCTATTTCAGTGTCTATTCCTGAATCATCAATATAGTCATCACTGCGACTACTGATGTCTTCATATTCAGTAAAAGATTTCACTTTATAGTACCTCCTTAAAAGGGTCCATTTATTTTACTACTATTATTGTATTTTTACAAGTATTACATATTATTGACTTTTAATGGCATATTAGTTAAAATTGTCCCTGTGATTGGATTGGGCAGTCGCTGGCGCATGGCGCGAGAGGAAAGTCCGAGCCCCATAGAGCAGGATGACGGCTAACGGCCGCCGAGGGTGACCTTAGGGAAAGTGCAACAGAGATATACTACCAGGGCTCTGTCCTGGAAAAGGTGGAAAGGCGAGGTAAGAGCTCACCAGCACGGTGGAGACATCGTGGCTATGTAAACCCCATCTGGAGCAACACCAACTTGCATAGGCTTGCTCGGCCGATAAAGCAGACGGGTGGCTAGAGACGTGTAGCAATGCACGTAGTAGATAGATGATTGCCTTAAAAGACAGAACTCGGCTTACAGATCCTATCACGTTATATGAAAAAGGGGTGCGCATGAAGCACCCTTTTTTGCTATTTTGAATCGAGGTGAATTTCCATGCAAGACAGTGATTTCGAGAGCCTATATGGTGTTGTAGAAGAACTCGTATTTAGGCGCGAAGATAGTGGCTTCACTATCCTTGATATATCAACTGAGGACGGCGAACTCATCACTGTTGTTGGCGTGTTGCCAGATATGGCTGCCGGTGAGGAAGTTCACTTTCTCGGGCAGTGGGATAACCACCCGAGCTTTGGACGACAGTTCAAGGCTGAGGTGGTGGAGAGGACAATGCCATCAACGGCAGCCCAGATGCTGAAATATCTTGCATCTGGCGCGATTAAAGGAATCGGTCCATCAACTGCCAACAAGATTGTTGAGGAGTTCGGCGAGGACACCTTTGACATACTTGAAAATCATCCTGAAATGCTCGCTAAAATCAAGGGCATAACGAGGGATAAAGCTGATAAAATCAGCGAGGAATTTGCCAGGACAACAGCCGTCCGTGAAATCATGGTAAGGCTTGAAACGATAGGCTTTTCTGCCAATGAGAGCATTGATGTATTTAGGGTGCTTGGTGCAAATTCTGTCGCACGTATAAATGAGAATCCATACCTTGTATGTATACCTGAAATTGGTCTCTCATTTGACCGCGCAGAGGCGATTGCGGGAGGCCTCAGTGTGGCACCGGATCCGAGCTATAGAATCAAGGCTGGAATCATTCATGTCGTGACCCATAACCTCGGTAATGGTCACACATGCCTACCGCGTGAGAAATTGCTTTCGCCTTGCGCGGAACTTCTCGACATAGATAAGGATACTGTGGATATCACAATGGATGCCCTTGTATCTGAGAAACAACTTTCAACCTGTGAACTTGATGGTGTAGAATTTGTTTTCTTGCCTTACATTTATGAGGCGGAGTACAAGGCTGCTCAGCATATCAAGATGATGGTTACATTCCCACCAGCAGGTAGGGAGACCCTCGCTCAAGAGATAGATAATATCGAGCGAGATAATGGAATTAAGTATGAAGCCTTGCAGCGTGAGGCGATTGTCACAGCTGTAGAGCGTGGAGTTCTGATACTAACAGGTGGTCCTGGTACAGGTAAAACGACAACACTTAATGGTATTTTGGAACTCTTTGAGCGCGATGGATTAAATGTAGTTCTGTGCGCGCCAACGGGTCGTGCTGCCCAGCGTATGTCCGAGATTACGGGCAAGGAAGCAAGTACAATTCATCGCCTACTTGAGGCGGAGCGAAATTCTGGTGACAGAATGCATTTCGCACGTGATTGCCACAATCCAATTGATGCAGATGTTGTGATTGTGGATGAGTTATCAATGGTTGATATTGTGCTATTTTCAGCACTTCTCGATGCTATTCCGATAGGCTGTAGGCTTATCATGGTAGGAGATGCTGACCAGTTGCCACCAGTTGGTGCTGGAAATGTACTTCATGACTTGATTGAATCAGGACTTCTTCCTACAGTTGAACTTACAGAGGTATTTCGTCAGGCAATGCAGAGCCTGATTGTTACCAATGCTCACAGGATCGTAAGAGGTGAGGAGCCAGAACTCAGCTCTGTTGATAACGACTTTTTCCATATGGAGAGAACAAACGGAATGCAAGTGGCAACAGATATTGTCTCTCTATATAAGAATCGATTACCGAAGGCCTATGGCTACAATCCAGTACTTGATATAGAGGTTCTCTGTCCTTCCAAGAAGGGCGATGTCGGAACTGCCAATCTAAATCATTTGCTTCAAGAGGCAGTAAATCCTGCTGCTAAGGGCAAGAATGAGCTTAAAACTATGACTCGCACCTTCCGTGAAGGTGACAAGGTCATGCAGGTGAAGAACAATTATAATATCCCTTGGGTCAAGAAAGATGGTCGCCGTGAGGAAAAAGGCGAAGGTATTTTCAATGGTGATACAGGAATTCTAATTGAGATAAACCGAAATGGTGGCTATATGAAAATCGATTTTGATGGCCGTATCGCAACCTATCCGGCTGAGAGTTTCAAGGAACTCGAACTTGCCTATGCCATGACGGTTCACAAGAGTCAGGGAAGTGAATTTGAGGCTGTAATTATGCCGATTATTGATGTCCCACCGAGGCTGCTTTATAGGAATCTCTTCTATACGGCAGTAACACGTGCAAGGTCCAAAATGATTACAATTGGAAGTCGTGATGCCATCATGATGATGGTAGAAAATGATAGAAAAATTAAAAGATATTCCGCCCTTAAATATTTCTTGAAGGTGGAATAATATGTCTAAAATATACGAGCATGCGATGTCGATTCTGTTCCCGGAAAAATGCGCCTCCTGTGGCGCATCGCTTGGAGCAGTGAATAGGGCATCGCATGCTCGCTTTTTATGCCTCGATTGCGAGAAAAATTTACCACATCGAGAGGGCCCGTTTTGCCCATTTTGTTATCATGGACGGGACCTCTGCAATTGCAGAAAAACATCGCACGCAATCGACGGATTTACGGCTCCATATTACTATGATGGAGCCGCAAGAAATGCCATGTTACAGCTGAAATTTGGAGGAAATATCAGCGCAGGAGTTTTCTTTTCTGATGCGCTAAAAGCGTCAATTGAATCTGAATTTTTTGGTGTAAAGTTTGATATCTTAACCTGTGTGCCGAGCACTAGAAAAAGTATCTCGTCGCGCGGCTACAATCAGAGCCAGGTGATAGCGGAGGAGATGCATCTTAGCATTCCACATGACTATGGTCTGCTCAGCAAGAAAAATGATACGGCAGTTCAGCACAGACTGGAGGCTGCATCTCTGCGCCAGAAAAATATTATGGGCGCATATCACCTGTCATTTGGGCGAGATGTCACCGGTAAAACTATCTTGCTTATCGACGATATTTATACTACCGGTGCCACTTGCGATGCTTGCGCTCGCGCACTTAAATTTGCCGGAGCAAGGGCCGTCTATGTCGCTTGTGCGACACAAACATTGCCTAAAATATGAGGTTTAACAAAATTATTATTTATTTTACCTTTAAATTGGCGTATAATATTATTTCACTATTACATAAAAGGAGAGCCTCATGCTAGGAACCAATATCGGAATAGACCTTGGAACAACATCAGTTATAGCATGCGTCGAGGGTAAGGGCATTGTATTGTCAGAACCCTCTGTTGTGGCATATAGAAAAACCACAGGCAAGATTATGGCTCTCGGAAAAGCAGCTTTTCATATGGTCGGACGTGAGCCGGATTCGGTTGAAGTCGTTCGCCCGATGAAGGACGGCGTTGTATCTGACTTCACTGTAACTGAGCATATGCTCCGTTACTACATCAAGAAAATCTGTGGAAATCAGATTTTTAAGCCCAATATCATTGTCAGTATGCCGGGTACGGTAACCAACCTAGAAAAGCGTACCATCCTCGATGTTATCACAGCGAGCGGAGCTGGTAAGGCCTGCCTTATAGAGGAGCCACTCGCAGCAGCACTTGGTGCAGGAATAGATATCAACCATCCAAGTGGCACGATGATTATTGACCTCGGTGGAGGTACAACAGATATCGCTGTTATCACAATGGGCACCATGGCCATTGCATCAAGCATCAAGATCGCGGGCAATGCGCTCAATGATGATATAGTGAGATATTGTCGCCGTGAGCGAGATATTATCATCGGTGAACTTACCGCTGAGGATATTAAGAAGCGCGTTGGTTGCGCTTACCTCCGCAAGGAGGAGACGGCGATATTTGCCAAGGGTAAAGATTATTTTACTGGCATGCCGATAGACTTTGAGATAACCTCCAACGAGGCATATCTCGCAATGCGCGAGCATATCAATATGATACTTGACGCTATACAGTCTGTATTTGAGGACACACCTCCAGAACTTGTCTCGGACATCATGGAGGAGGGCATCATCTTAACTGGTGGTACTGCGCTACTCTTTGGCATCGATTTGGCAATAAAAGAACTTACAGGTGTTCATACACACATTGCGGAGGACCCAATAAACTGCGTTGCGAACGGAATTGAGAAGGTTCTCGGTGATATGGACTTCTTGCTTGAAAATGGATATCTATTCAAGTCCCGACAGGATATCACAGGCGGACTTGAAGAGGAAAAGGAGGACTACTAATATGTTTGAAGTCAATGAATTTGATGCGCTCTCAGAGGGCATTGAACTGGGTGGCCTTAGAAACAAGGACGAGATAAGAGTCCTAATTGGTTATCTGTTAAAGACAGTTGATAGTCCAATCTCACGTGAACAAATCGGCAATATCATGCAGGATCAGGGCATTGCCAATTATTTCGAGGCTATGGATGCTATATCTGAGCTTCTCTCAAATGGCAATGTTACAAGCACATTCCAGGATGAAAAGGAATTGCTTACTATCACTGATATCGGTAGAGCCGCTATTGCAACTCTCGAGCAGGACTTGCCAAGAACTGTTCGCGAGAAGGCTGTAAAATCAGCTATTCGCTTTATGACTCTCGAGAAAAACGAGAGAGAAAATGAAGTTAAAATAGAGCCTACAAGCGATGGATATACAATCTCATTTAGCTTGAAGGATAGAGATTCATCAATGATGGACCTCTCAATGTTTGTTCCTGATAAGGAACAGGCTGAACGACTTAAGGCAAATTTTGTTGAGGACCCAGCAAGAGTATATTCAAGCATTCTTGCGGCCTTGATGATTAAATAAAGGGGAGAAACTTTTTATGGAAATTTTAGCATTCGTACTTTACTTCGTTCTCCTCATTGCAATCGGTTTCTACTTCTTCTTTAAGGAGAAGGGAAAAGCTGGCGAGAAGGATTACTTCCTCGGCGGCCGTGCAATGGGACCATGGGTAACAGCACTTTCAGCTCAGGCATCAGATATGTCTGCATGGCTTCTTATGGGTCTTCCAGGCTCTATAGTTGCATTTGGTATGGGCCAGGCTTGGATTGGTATCGGCCTCTGCCTCGGCACAATAGCGAACTGGATTTTCTGCGCCAAGAGACTTCGTAAGTTCTCAAGAGCAGCAGGCGACTCAATCACACTTCCACAGTATCTTACAAATAGATTTGCAACAGCTAACAAGACACTCTCTGTTATCTGCGCAATTATTTTCCTTATTGCGTTCACAATCTATGTAGCATCTGCTTTCTCAGCAGGCGCAACAGTATTTACAACACTTGTTCCAACACTTTCAACTAAGGTTGCAATGATTATCTTTGCAGCAATCATCTTGCTCTACACATTCCTTGGTGGATTCAAGGCAGTTTGTTGGACAGACTTCTTCCAGGGTCTCTTGATGCTTATTGCTCTTCTTGCAGTTCCAATCATTGCTGCAATCAATATGAAGGGTCTTGATCCTGGCGTAATTCAGGCAAACTTTGCACCAGTAGGTGAATATCCTGAGTTCACAGCAAATGTATTTAATGCTTCATGGCAGGAAATCGTTACAGGACTTGGTTGGGGACTTGGATACTTCGGTATGCCTCATATCCTTGTTCGCTTTATGTCAATTGAGAAGCCTTCTATGATTAAGAAGTCAGCAACAGTTGCTATTATCTGGGTTGTTTTGTCACTCGGTGCAGCACTTGTTATTGCTTACTTCGGCCGTATGTATGTAGGAGCAGAGCTCTTGACAGATGGTCTCCAGAAGATGGTATTTATCACACTTGCAAGAAAGTGGTTCCCACCATTTATCGCAGGTATACTTCTTGCAGCAATCATTGCGGCTTCTATGTCTACAGCAGATAGCCAGCTTCTCGTTGCAAGTTCATCATTCACAAGTGACCTCTACAAGCCACTCATCAAGAAGGACGCATCAGACAAGGAAGTTCTCTGGATCGGCCGTCTTGTTGTTGTAATCGTTGCAGTAATCGCATTCTTCATTGCAAGCTCAGGCGGAGAGGGCGCTCAGTTCATCATGAACATGGTTGAAAATGCATGGGGACTCTTTGGTGCATCTTTCGGACCAGTTGTATTGCTTTCACTCTTCTGGAAGCGCTTCAACTATCCAGGTGCTATCGCTGGTATTCTTACTGGCGCTATCGTTGATATCATCTGGCTTGTACTTCTTACAGGCAAGACAGGTGTTTATGAAATCGTTCCTGGTTTCATCCTTGGCGCTATCGTTGCAGTTGCTGTAACACTCGCAACTCCAGCACCATCAGCAGAGGTTGAAGCAATCTATGACCGTGCTACAAATGAGGAGATAGACGACTAAATTGAGGTGACATTCAATGCGAATGTACGACATTATCAAGAAAAAGCGTGACGGCGGAGAACTGTCGACTGAGGAAATTAATTTCTTTATCGACGGATATGTAAAGGGAGATATTCCTGACTATCAAGCTTCCGCCTTCACTATGGCTGTATTTTTCTCTGGTATGAATTCTAGGGAGACAACGGACCTCACCATTGCCATGGCGAAATCCGGCGATATGCTTGACCTCACAGTACTTGGCGACAAGACTGTGGATAAGCATTCGACGGGTGGTGTGGGCGACAAGGTTACACTTGTTGTCGCCCCAATCGCTGCAGCCCTCGGCTGCACCGTTGCCAAGATGAGCGGACGTGGCCTCGGTCACACAGGTGGCACAGTTGATAAACTGGAATCTATACCAGGCTTTAAGGTTGAGCTTCCGGCTGATGAATTCTTCGATGCTGTCAGAAAGACAGGTATCGCAGTAATTGGTCAGTCTGGTAATCTTACCCCTGCAGACAAGAAACTTTATGCTCTCCGAGATGTGACCGCTACAGTGGAATCTATTCCACTCATAGCATCTTCAATCATCTCAAAGAAACTTGCTGCAGGAAGCCAGCACATTGTCCTCGATGTCACATGTGGCAGTGGCGCCTTCATGAAGACGCCGGAGTCCGCAGAGGAGCTCGCAAGAGCGATGGTAGACATCGGCACTCGTGCCGGACGTCATATGACTGCGGTAATCACCAATATGGACACACCACTTGGTGTAAATATAGGTAATATCCTCGAAGTTTTAGAGGCAATTGAAGTCCTTCATGGCAGAGGCCCTGAGGACCTAAAAGAGGTTTGCACGCGTATCGCAAGTCTTATGTATGCCTCATGTTTTGATACAACAGAGGAAGAGGCAAGGCCTCTTGTAATTGATGCAATAAGTAGTGGTAAAGCTTTCGAGACTCTTCGCAAGATGGTAATAGCCCAGGGCGGAGATGTAAGATGTATAGATGATCCATCACTCTTTGAAACCTCTAAACTCTCCTATGAGGTCAAAGCGAGCACCGATGGCTATATCTACTCTATGAATGCTGAGGCAGTTGGCATCGCATCCGTAGTCCTCGGAGCGGGCAGAGAGAAGAAAGAGGATTCCATCGACTATAAAGCTGGTATTAGCCTTCTCAAGAAAACTGGCGACCATATCGCACCAAACGATACAATCGCCATTCTCTACACTGACCTAGAGGACAAACTCCCTGAGGCAGAAAAAATGCTCCTTGATGCAATGACATTCTCCGCCACTGCACCAACAGAGCAACCACTAATCTATAAAATCATCAAGTAACAAACTTGCATTATCCATATTTTTATGTATAATAAAAACGAAAGGTAAACCACACAGACGGTTTGCCGAACGAATTTTGAGTAAGTCGTCTAGCTAACCGCTAGGCGATTTGCTATTTTATACATACAGTAGTTTTAATTTCAAAGGTTATTTTGTAACCAAAAAATGAAAAAGAAAACTTCATATGCAACCACCTCCTTTCAAAAGAGGTGGACAAACCGCCTGATGCAATTTACCTTTCACTAATATTATATCAAAATCTAGCTATGGCTTCAATAGCAAAAACAACGTAGTTATAAGGATTACACGACCTTTCGTGCAAAAATAACAGACCGTTCACGCCTGGTGAACGGTCTGTTTGTTTGCTATTTATCGTTTTATTATAGATTAAATGAATGAGGGAGGAGATCAGCCTCAGTCAGGCTTATTATATCTCCATCGCTATTCTGGAAATAATATTTAAAGTCGATATTTACAAATTCTGATAGAGCCTGCCTGCATATGCCGCAAGGATAGCAGAAGTCAGCAGTGCTGCCTTCTGGGCCGCCGACGATAGCAATTGCGGTGAACTCGCGCTTGCCCTCGGATACAGCTTTTGAGAGGGCTGTTCGTTCAGCACAGATGCCTGCTGGATAGGCTGAGTTCTCAACATTGCATCCAGTGTAAAGGCTTCCGTCTTTACAGAGGAGGGCTGCACCTACATAAAAGTTAGAATATGGTGCATATGCATTCTGCTGAGCTTCCTTTGCTTTCTTAAGTAGTTCTTCTGGTGTCATAGCTTTTCCTCCTATAGAATTGGCTTGTGAAAACGTGCCATAGGATCTGGTTCATATGTGACAGAACTGAGGAAACTTGTTCCATCGAGATCGGTGAGATAGCCAAAGAGGTCCTCAATCGTCTTGCCGATATCGGCATAGGTTGCTCTTGTACCAAGATTTACTGCAGGACCACCGCGTGTATACCAGATGATTGGAATATATTCTCTCGTATGGTCTGTGTGAGCACTGTAACTAGGATCACATCCGTGGTCCGCAGTTATGATAAGCACATCGTCTGGACGAATCTTTTGCAAGAATTTGCCGAGCCACTCGTCGAATTCTGAAATGGCCTCAGCATAAGCATCGATATTTCGCCTGTGACCATATAGCATATCGAAATCAACAAGGTTGCAGAAGCAGAGACCATCAAAGTCGCGCTCCACAATGGAGTCAAGTACTTCCATACCATTCGTATTGCCTGTGGTCATGTGACTCTCGGTGATTCCTGAGCCGCCAAAAATATCATTTATCTTGCCGATTGAAATAACATCTTTGCCATAATATTTCAGGACATTTAGCAATGTGCCTGGAGGTGTTAGCGCATAGTCATGGCGGTGTGGCGTACGTGTATAGTTTCCACTCTCGCCAATGAAAGGTCTTGCGATAACGCGGCCTACAGCATGCTCTCCCTGTAAAATCTCGCGTGCGATTTTACAGTATTCATAGAGTGTCTCGAGTGGCACTACATCCTCGTGCGCAGCTATCTGAAATACGCTGTCGGCTGAGGTGTATACGATAAGCTTGCCTGTCTCCACATGCATGTCGCCGTAGTCACGGATGACATCTGTACCCGAATAAGGCTTGTTAACAAGAGTGCCTCGTCCTGTGCGCTTCTCAAATTCTTTTATTACTTCGTCTGGGAAGCCATTCGGGTAAGTAGGCATCGGCTTGTCACTTATCGCGCCGCAGATTTCCCAGTGGCCGATAACAGTGTCCTTGCCAGCCGATGCTTCCGTGGCACGGCCATATGATGCAAGTGGGGAGGAAAAACTTGGAAGATATTCGACTCCGTCGATATTGAAAAGACCAAGTTTTTCCAGTGTCTTGGCACTGAATTTATCTGATGCAGAAACTGCTTTTAAAGTGTTCACATTTATATCATCGAATGATTTGGCATCTGGCAATTCACCTATACCAAAACTATCGAGAACTATCATAAATACACGTTTTGACATATGAGACACCTCCGTTTCATAAATAATTATAAACATTTAAAAGGTAACATTGCAATAGTAAGCCTTATTGTTATATAATAACCTTTAGTATGTATTTAAATCGGAGGCTCACTATGAAGAGATTTATCTCGCTTTTGATGATAATTTCTATACTGTTTTGCTTCACTTCCTGTGGACAGGAAGAGGTTGCAGCGAATGATTTGAGTGTTGCTCTTATCACAGACTTTGGCAATGTTGATGATCATTCATTCAACCAGACGACCTATGAGGCATGCGTTGAGTGGTGTAATGAAAACAATTCTAAATTCACATATTATAGGCCAAAAGAAGATTCATCGGACGGACGTACTGCCAAGATAATAGAGGCAATAGGCGATGGCTACAATGTAATTGTATTGCCGGGTGACTCATTTAGTGAATCGATTTTTGCAATCGCAAGTGACTATCCAAATGTTAAATTTATTGCGATTGATGTTGATGTAGATCCTAAGGATTCCAAGGAAAATGTCTATTGCGCAACCTACCACGAGGAACTCTGCGGATATATGGCAGGTTATGCTGCTGTAAAACTCGGATATAAAAATCTTGGATTCATAGGCGGAAAAGATGTTCCTCCTGTTGTGAGATATGGCTATGGATATATCCAGGGCGCAGATGCTGCTGCCAAGGAACTCGGTATTAAAATCGAGATGAAGTTTGGCTATACAGGTCAATTTTTTTCAGATGACAAGATTACTGAGCGTATGAATAGATGGTACCAAGAGGGCACTGAGGTTGTATTCACATGTGGTGGCGCAATCTGGGAGTCCGTTGCAGAGGCAGCATCCAAGAATAATGGCAAAGTAATCGGCGTTGATGTAGACCAGCGCGAAGTAATAGATGGCGCTTATGGTGAGGGCATTACGCTCACATCCGCAATGAAGGGTCTCGGTATGACTGTATCAGCTACGCTTGATAAGATTGATGCCGGCATCTGGCCAGCTATCTCTGGCCACGTTGCCAAGCTCGGCATCATATCAGGCAGAAACCCTGAAAACAACTATGTACAACTTCCACCTAAGTCCACTCAATTTGTCGATGGCAAATTTACAATGGACGAATATAAAGAACTCGTAACATCTATGTACAATGGTGATCTCAAAGTATCCGACAGGATTGATGAGATGCCTGAGGTTAAAAATACAACTATCATTAAGGACTGATTATATGGATATTTGCGAAATCTTATCCAAAGTAGATCATACTCTTCTTAGTACAACTGCGACTTGGGAGGAGATAAAAGTCATCTGTGATGATGCGCTCCTCTATCACACCGCATCTGTCTGCGTCCCACCATCATATGTGAGACAGTGCGCTGACTATCTCGAGAAGCGCGTGCCTGTATGCACAGTAATTGGTTTCCCAAATGGTTATAGCACAACTCTCACAAAATGTTCTGAGACATATGATGCAGTGCAAAATGGTGCTGATGAGATTGATATGGTAATCAATATCGGATGGCTCAAGGACAAGCGCTATGATGATATTTTGAAAGAGATTAACGATATCAAGGGCCATTGTTGTGGCAAGCTCCTCAAGGTAATCGTTGAGACATGTCAATTGACAGACGATGAGATAATCAAGATAACTGAGATTGTCAATGAGTCAAATGCAGACTATATCAAGACATCAACAGGTTTCTCTACTGCTGGTGCCACATTCCATGATGTTGAACTCTTCAAGCAGACAATAGACAGCAAGAAGGGCAGCACTAAGATTAAGGCAGCAGGTGGAATTTCATCTATTGAGGATGCAGAGAAGTTTATTGCTCTTGGTGCAGATAGACTTGGCACAAGCCGTATAGTGAAAATTGTAAAATCAGAAGGACTGATTTAAATGGCAGATTATCCAACACCTCACAATAGTGCAACTCTCGGTGATTTCGCATCGACTGTGCTTATGCCAGGTGATCCTCTCCGCTCCAAGTTTATTGCGGAGAATTTCCTAGATGATATAAAACTTGTAAATAATGTTCGTGGTGTACAGGGATATACTGGAACTTATAAGGGCACGCCAGTGTCCGTTATGGCATCAGGCATGGGTATGCCGTCAATTGCCATTTATTCACATGAACTTTTTAATTTCTATGGTGTTGAAAATATTATTCGTGTAGGCTCAGCAGGTGGTATGACAGCGGATATCAAGGTCCGCGATATTGTCGCTGGTGCACAGTCCTATACAGATTCTAATTTCCCTGAGCTTTTGGGATATGACAAGGGATATATCCCACATGCGAGCGGGAAATTGCTCGCTGCTGCAAGTAAGGTTGCAGGTGAACTCGGTACACCTATGATAGAAGGCATGCTCTATTCATCAGATGTCTTTTATCGCGATGAACCATTAAAATCCGATTTACCACTTCTCGCTGTTGAGATGGAATCGGTTGCTCTGTATCTCGAAGCAGAGAAGGCTGGCAAGAATGCCCTTGCAATATGTACTATCTCTGACAATCTCGTGACCGGTGAGGCACTCGATGCAGATGCACGACAAAATACATTTATAGCAATGATGGAGATTGCTTTAAATACAGCAAAGGAATTAGCAAAGGAGTCTTGAAAAATGAATCAAAACTATCCAAAATTGTTTGAGCCGATTCAGATTGGTAATCTTACAATTAAGAACCGTATCGCACTCGAGCCAATGCTCGTAGGCTGTGCTGAACTCGATGGTTCAGCAGGTGATAAGGTTATCGCTTATTATGGTGAGCGCGCAAAGGGTGGCACAGGCCTTATTCAGACTGAGGTTACACGTATCTCTGACTGGTCAGGCGCTACAAGCCCACTTCAGCTTTCAGTAACACATGAGTCTTGTGTTCCTGGACTTTCTAAACTTGCTGATGAATGCCACAAGTATGGCGCTAAGGTTTTCGTACAGCTTCACCATACAGGTCGTCAGACTTATCAGCTCGTTGTTACAGCATGGAAACTTGCAGATACAATCGCACGTACACCTGCAGGTCCTCTCTGGTGGAAGACATTCTTCACAATGACCAAGTACTTTGATTATTTTGAGAATCAGTTTATGCACAACTTCTACCTTCCAGTTGTATCAGCATCTAACGTTCCAACTGGTATCGGTTCTTCTCCAGTTGACAAGCAAAAGACACGTTCTCTCACAAAGTGGGAAATCAAAAAACTCGAGGAAGAATTCGCAATGGGTGCTCTTCGTTGTAAGAAGGCAGGCATCGATGGCGTTGTTCTTCATGCATCTCACGGCTATTTGATTCAGCAGTTCTTGTCTCCATATACTAATCAGCGTACAGATGAATACGGTGGATCTCTTGAGAACCGTTGCCGTTTCCTCAAGGAAATTATCGAAAAAGTTCGTGCAAAGTGCGGAAAGGACTATCCAATCGTTGTACGTCTTACAGTTGATGAATATTACAGATACTATGGTTATGACATGGGTCTTAGACTTGATGAAGGCGTACAGATTGCCAAGATGATTGAATCATATGGCGTTGACGCTCTTGATATTTCATCAGGTACATATGACACAATGAACACATGGTGTGAGCCAACATCATATGAGCTTGGTTGGAGAAAGGGTAATGCTGCTGCAGTTAAGGCTGCTGTTAAGATTCCTGTAATCGCAGCTAACCTTATCCGTACACCAGAGCAGGCTGAGAAGCAGCTCGAAGAAGGCACACAGGATATGATTGGTCTCGGTCGTCCACTCCTTGCAGATCCATATTGGGCTGCCAAGGCTGAAGCAGGCCACTCTGAGGATATCCAGCGCTGCATCTGCTGCCTATGGTGCATCGAGTCAATGATGCACGGCGCTATGCAGAATGATGCACTTCAGTGCGCACTTAACCCACGCACATGTAACGAGCTCAAGTACCCACTTGAGCCAGCAAAGGATGGCAATGGCAGACCTGTAGCAGTTATCGGTGGTGGCCCTGCAGGCCTCATGGCAGCTAAGGTTCTTGGTCAGCGTGGATTTAAAGTAACAGTATTTGAGAAGAATCCTTATCTCGGTGGTCAGTTCAAACTTGCAGCTGTACCTCCTAAGAAGGAGAAGCTCAATTGGGCTATAGAGGATCTTGCAACAGCTTGTAAGAAGCTTGGCGTAGAGATTAGACTTGGTACTCCAGCAACAGCTGAAAACGTTGCTGCACTTCAGCCATATGCTATCTTTGACGCAACAGGCGGTACAGCAGCTAAGCCTAAGATCCCAGGTTATGATCTTCCAAACGTATGCACAGTAACAGAGATCTTGACAGGTGAGGTTAAACTTTCTGGCAAGAATGTTGTAGTAGCAGGTTCTGGTATGTCAGGACTTGAAACAGCAGAGACAATCGCTGAGGCTGGCAACAATGTTACAGTCATTGAGATGGCTGATACTATTGCTCCTGGCACATGGAAGCAGCATCTTGACGATGTTATTCCAAAACTTGAGGCTCGTGGAACTAAGTTCCTCACAGGCTACAAGCTTGCTGAGATGAAGGCTGATTGCGTAATGCTCGAGAGTGCAGAAGTTGCAGGACGTATGAAGAAGATTCCTTGTGACAACGTTGTATTGGCACTCGGTGTTAGACCAAATGGTCTTCCTGATGGCATCAAGACAATTTGTCCAAGAGTATATTCAATTGGTGATGCAGCTAAGATTGGCCGTGTTGCAAATGCTACACATACTGCTTACAAGGCAGCACTTGAACTTAAATAAGTCGAAAGGTTGAACGATTATGTCAAAGCATACTGTTCCACTTAGCAAGGTTATTGCATCCGAAGGCTATAAAGAAATTTATATGCCAGAGAATGCTGGTGAGGTAGAAATTACAACAATGGAGGTCTCTCGACCAGGCCTTATTTTGGCACGCACAGATATCAATTTTAGATCTGAGCGTATCCAGTTTATAGGACATTCAGAGGCTCTCTATCTTGAAAATTTACCTCGCGATGATATACGTGATGACTGCATTAAACGCTTTATGTCTCAGTGCCCAGTAGCTGTTGTATTTTCAGTAAAAGTTGGTCCTGAAACAATTGCGCAGTTCATGAAATATGCGCCAAAGTATCAAGTCCCACTTCTCGCAAGTGAGGATGATACATCATTCGCTGTATCCTCACTTGTATCCTATCTAAATGTCGAACTCGCTGAACGCGAGGATCGCCATGGTGTACTTGTAGAAGTATTTGGCGAAGGCGTACTTATCACAGGCGACAGTGGAGTAGGTAAATCAGAAAACGTTGTTGAACTTATCAACCGTGGTCATAGACTAGTAGCAGACGATTCAGTTGAGATCCGTAAAGTGTCCAAGAAGACACTTGTAGGCTCTGCACCTGATAATATTCGTCACTTTATCGAGCTCCGCGGAATTGGTATTATTGACGCTCGTAGACTCTATGGTATGAAGTCTGTTAAGAATACTTCGAGAATTGATCTTGTAGTTGATCTTGAGAAATGGGACGATACCAAAGTATATGAGAGAATGGGTATCAATGATGAGACAATCAACATTCTCGGAATCAATGTTCCTCTATGTACAGTTCCTGTATCACCAGGACGTAATATCGCAATCATAATTGAGGTTGCTGCTATCAATAATAGACAGAAGAAGATGGGTCATAATTCGGCCAAAGAGCTTCTTGCAAACCTCGGTATGCTTGATGAGGAAAATGATAATAGACCAACTGATCTTGACGTATGGCATAATGGTTAACAGTTAAAAAAATTAAGGGCTGGTTCATCTGAACCAGCCCTCATTTTTTTGTATTTTAAAACAGTGAAATGATTTTGATTAGTGATTCCTTGGCGTCGCCGAGAAGTATCTCAACGCCTTCGCCACGTGTGTAAAGAGGATTCTCTACACCTGCATAACCAGGATTTAAATCATAGTTGCATATGATGATATTCTTACAATCAGCAACTGAAAGTACTGGCATGCCATAGATTGGTGTGCCAACAGCTTCCTTGGCTGCTGGGTTGGTAACATCATTAGCACCAACGATAATTGCGAGGTCTGCATCCTTAAAGTCATCATCGATCGCCTTCATCTCAAAGAGCTGATCATAGTCAACATCAACCTCTGCGAGAAGCACGTTCATATGACCAGGCATACGGCCTGCAACAGGGTGGATGGCATAGCGAACAGTTGCACCATTTGCTTCGAGCTTGTCGGCGAGCTGCTTTACATTGGCCTGAGCCTGTGCAAGGGCCATACCATAGCCTGGAACAATAATTACATTCTTGGCGTTCTTTAGCACTGCCTCGAGATCCATACCGGAACTCTTGGCATCATCAGCGCCTGTCTCTGCATCATCGCTATCCATAGCGGCGATGAGCTTCATGATACTATCCTTCGCATCACCGAGGAATATTTCAGCCTTATCACTTGTGTAGAGAGGGTTCTCTACACCTGCATAGCCAGGCTTCAAATCATAGTTACAGATGATGATATTCTTGGAATCAGCAACTGAGAGAACTGGCATACCATAGATTGGTGTACCCTCAGCCTCTTTAGCTGCTGGGTTAGTAACATCATTTGCGCCAACAACGATAGTAAGATCAGTATTCTTAAAGTCTTCATCAATTGCTTTCATCTCAAAGAGCTGATCATAGTCAACATCAACCTCTGCGAGGAGTACGTTCATGTGACCAGGCATACGGCCAGCAACAGGATGGATAGCATAACGTACGTTTGCTCCATTTGCAGTAAGCTTGTCAGCAAGCTGCTTTACATTGGCCTGTGCCTGCGCGAGTGCCATACCATAGCCAGGAACGATAATTACTTCTTTGGCATTTTTTAGCACTGCACCAACGTTTGATTTCTTTTCTTCGGCAGGAGCCTCTTCTCTTGGTGCTTCCTCTTCGTTTCCGTCCATAGCAGCAATCAGCTTGGAAACAGATTCCTTAGCGTCACCGAGGAATATCTCTACGCCTTCTTCTCTTGTATAGAGAGGATTCTCTACGCCAGCATAACCAGGCTTTAAGTCGAAATTACAAATGATTATATTCTTGGTATCAGCAACAGAGAGAACTGGCATACCATAGATAGGTGTGCCCTCAGCTTCTTTTGCTGCTGGGTTTGTAACGTCATTTGCACCAACAATGATTGCAAGGTCAGCATTCTTGAAGTCCTCATCAATTGCCTTCATCTCATAGAGCTGGTCATAGTCAACGTCAACCTCTGCGAGAAGCACGTTCATATGACCAGGCATACGACCTGCAACAGGGTGGATGGCATAGCGAACAGTTGCACCATTTGCTTCGAGCTTGTCAGCGAGTTGCTTGACATTGGCCTGAGCCTGTGCAAGTGCCATACCGTAGCCAGGAATAATGATTACGTCCTTGGCATTGTTTAGGAGAGAGCCAACTGATGGCTTCTCTGCCTTTGGAGCCTCTTCCTTAGGCTCTTCTAAGGTCTCTTCTGCCTTCTTAGGCTCTTCTGCTTTCTTAGGAGCAGCAGCTGTCTTGCCGAGGAGAATGTCGAGGAGGCTTCTGTTCATAGCCTTGCACATAATCTGTGTGAGGATGAGGCCAGATGCACCAACGATACCACCAACAGCAACGAGAAGTACGTCGCCGATTGCGAGACCTGCGATTGAACCTGCAACACCTGAGAAGGAGTTGAGAAGTGAGATTGTGATAGGCATATCGGCACCACCAACACGGATAGAGAAGAGGAGACCGAATGCGAGTGCGAGTAATAGACCAACTACTACCCAAATTACAACGCTCTTTGGAAGGAATATTGCAACTACGCAAAGTGCAAGTGAGCCAAAGAGTGAAATCATTGTGAGTGGGCTGTGACCAGCGATAACTACAGGCTTAGATTTCATAAGGCCCTGGAGCTTGGCAGCTGCAACAAGTGAACCTACGAGTGTAACAATACCTACAACGAGTGCGAGCATTCCGGTAAAGAGAGCAAAGCCGTTTGCTTCCTTATCAGTGAGGAGGGTGAGGGCTGCAACAAAAGCTGAAGCGCCACCGCCGAAACCGTTAAGGAGAGCAACTGTCTGTGGCATCTGGATCATCTTGACCTTCTTGGCAATCCAAGCACCTATAGCTCCACCGATTAGCATTGTAACAATAATAACTACAAGAGCTGTGACTACATTATCACCGAAAACATTGTACTGCAGCATTGTGAGTACAATTGCAAGTGCCATACAGATAGCAGAAATTGTATTGCCTGAGTAAGCATTTTCTACTTTACTCATAAGGTAAATGCCAGCAAGTACACCAAGTACGAGTACTGCACTGAGTATATAGTAGACTGTATCAGGCATAAGAGAGGTAATAACCATAGATCCGCAAACCATTACTTGTTACCTCCCTTGTCCTTTTTCTTGAACATCTTGAGCATGCGTCCTGTAACACCAAAACCGCCTACAACATTAATCATTGCAAGGATGATAGCGAGGGCACCAAAGATATAACCGAGAATAGGGCTGTCAGCGCGAACCGCGAGGACAGTGGAAGAGATAGCACCGAGCACAGTAACACCAGAGAGGGCATTCATGCCTGACATAAGTGGTGTATGAAGGAGGCTTGGTACATTATTAATTAGTTTGTAGCCGACAATCATTGAAACAAGGAAAACGACTACAAGAATAATTTCCATTTTCATAGAAAGTCACTCCTTAATTTAAAAAGAAACGCGGCCCCAATTTGATGAAGCCGCGTTTTATTTTACGCGTTTGGTGAATTATTCACCCATAGCCTCAAGAGCACCAGCGTGAACAATCTTACCGTCGATTGTTGTGAGTGCTGACTTGATGATCTCGTCGTCCATATCAAGAGCGATTTCGCCGTCTTTTGTCATGAACTTAACGAGTTCGAGCATGTTGTTTGCGAACATCCATGTTGAAGATGTAGGAAGGATACCAGGAATATTCTTAGTACCGATGATTGTAACGCCATGCTTCTGCTCGATTGAGCCCTTAGGTGTGATTTCGCAGTTACCGCCCTGGTCGATAGCGATATCAACGATTACTGAACCTGGCTTCATTGTCTTAACCATTTCCTCTGTGATAAGGATAGGAGCAAGTTTACCAGGAATAAGTGATGAACAGAAGATGATATCCATATCAGGAACTACCTTAGCAAGAACTTCCTGCTCATGCTTTAGTACATCATCAGGAAGACGAAGAGCATATCCGCCCTCACCAACAGCGAGTTCTGCAGGAACTTCTACGTCGATGAGTTTAGCGCCACATGCACCAACGCTCTCCTGTCCCATAGGACGGATATCAGCACCATATGTCTGAGCACCGAGTGACTTAGCTGTTGTGAGAGCTCTCATACCAGCAACGCCAACGCCGAGAACAAGTGCCTTAGCTGGTCTAATCTGACCTGCTGCACACATGATGTTAGGAATGAACCAAGGAAGTCTATCAGCAGCCATGATCATGCCCTTGTAACCAGCGCATGTTGACATTGATGAAAGAGCATCCATTGACTGAGCGCGTGAAATACGAGGAATACCATCAAGAGTGATAGAGATAACACCCTTAGCTGCCATGTCGCGAACCATCTGGTGGTTAACTGGAGATGCAGGATGGATGAATGTGATGAGGTACTGACCCTCATGCATCATTTCGATTTCATGCTTACCCTTAGCATCGTTAAAGAGTGGCTCTTTAACCTTGAGAATTACGCCAGCCTGCTTGTAGAGATCCTCTACATCGTCGATGATTTCTGCGCCAGCTGCTACATAGTCAGCATCTGGATAGAAAGCACCAGCACCAGCGTTCTTTTCAACTAGAACCTTAGCGCCGAGTTTTACGTACTCAGCAACTGTCTCAGGTGTAGCTGATACACGATCTTCTTCGTGCATAATTTCTTTTGGAATACCAATAATCATAACAATCTGCCTCATTTCGTTTATTATTTTAAACAAGCCAAGGTGAAGTATAACACTAATTAATACCAATTTCTATATGCATATTTCACACAAATTTGCACATATTTTTTACTCATATTAACCAATAAATTGGTTAACTTTTCCACGAGCGTATGTTATTATAATAGAGTACATCTTTCGCGTATTTTTTAAAAAGGAGGAAATAACATGAAAGATCCAAGAGCAATGGCATTTGCTAATGCTTATGGCGTTCTCGCAGCACTCGAAAATCTTTGCGAGATGGATGCAGATGCTAAAAAAGTATGTAGCAAGATTAAGAATCCTGTATCATTTTGCTTTGATGTAAAAGATGGCCCTTGCTTCACACTTAATTTCACAACTGAAGGTTGTAAATTTACAGAGGGCGAAGACGGATGCACTTGCAAGATGTCTTTCTCATCTCCAGAAAAGTTCAATGACCTCATTGACAATTCTAAGCCAGGTATTCCAACAAAGAATCCTGTACAGGTACTCACTTTCTTGCTCGGTCCTTTCACCAAGCTCACTAATATTCTCGTAAAGTATCTTAGAGCTTCTGATGAGGATCTCAAGAACAAGGACTTCTTCGAGAAGTCAACAATCCTTACAATGTACGTAATCGGCGGCGCTATCTGCGCACTCGGTAACAACGATGAGATTTCTAAGCTTTCAGCTTCTTACATCGTTGACGGTGATATCTCTATGGGTATCACAGATAAGGTTTACGTAACAGTAACAGCTAAGGATCACCATCTCACACTTAAGAAAGAGAAGTGCGAGAAGCCACGTGCAATCATGGAGTTCAAGACAATTGAGCTTGCAAACGGACTCTTTAATGGCACAGCTTCTACAATGGGCGAACTCTGCGCTGGTAACATCTACATGAGCGGCATGATCAACATGCTTGACAACATCAACCGTATTCTTGATAGAGTTTCAATTTATCTTGCTTAAAGGAGGGAACAGATAATGAGTAAATATCCAGAATATTCACATGTTGAATCTAAAAAATGGTTTGATAGAGCACTCGCAGCTGTTCCATCAGGCGTTTATGGTCACCTCGGCCCATCAGAAGGACTTTTCCTTCCAATCACAAAGTGGCCTCTTATGTGCGACCATGCTAAGGGCACATATTTCTGGGATGTAGACGGAAACCGTTACATCGACTATATGTGCGCATACGGTCCTAACGTACTCGGTTACTGCGATGACGACGTTGATGCAGCAGCAATCGAGCAACTTAAGAAGGGTAACTGCACAACTTCTGTATCTTATAAGATGGTTGAGTGCGCAGAACTTCTTAAGGACACAGTTAACTGCGCTGACTGGGCTTTCTTCATGAAGAACGGTTCAGACGCTACAACATTCTCAGTAATGTGCGCACGTGCACATACTGGCAAGAAGAAGATCGTATTCTTCAAAGGTTACTATCATGGTGACTTCCAGTGGGCTCAGAAGGCTGACTATCCTGGTATTCTTCCAGAGGAAGTTGCTAACAACGTTGTAATTCCTTGGTTCGATATGGAAGCACTTCAGAGAGTATATGATGAGAACAACGGCGACGTTGCTGCTATCATCGCTCAGCCATATGACCATGGTAACTTCTATGACAACGTTTGCGCTACTAAGGAGCAGTGGGCTGCAGTTCGTAAGTTCTGCGATGATCACGGTATGCTTCTTATCATCGACGACGTTCGCGTAGGCTTCCGTCTTGACCTCGCTGGTTCTGACCATTACTACGGTTTCAAGGCAGACCTTATCTGCTTCTGCAAGGCTCTTGCAAACGGATATAACATGTCTTGCGTATGCGGCCAGGAGCACATGAAGTCAACAGCTTCATCAGTTGTATATACAGGTTCTTATTGGCTTTCAGCTGAGCCATTTGCAGCTTGTATCGCTTGTATCAACAAGATGAAGGCACTCGATACTCCTACAATGTTCCGTCAGAAGGGTACTAAGCTCCTCGATGGTCTTGTAGCAGCAGGTAAAGAGCACAACATCAATCTTGTTACATCTGGTGAGCCAGCACTCTTCTATTTCAGAATTGCTAATGATGATAACCTTATGCTTCATCAGGAGTGGGTTGCTGAGTGCGTAAGCCGTGGTATCTTCTTCGCATCACATCACAACCACTTCATCAATGCAGCTCTTACAGATGAGGATATCGATTATACAATCGATGTTGCTAATGACGCATTCTCAGTAGTTGCTGAGCGTCATCCTGATCTCGGTTTAATTAAATAAAATTTTTATTCATATTTTTTGAATGAAAGGGGATATATTCATGCCAGCAAATTATAAGCCTTTTGATAAGGCTGAATGGCTCCGCCTTGAAGCAAAAGCTCATGAACTCAGAAAGTTGACTCTTCAGACAGCTATTTGGGGCGGTTCAGGACATATTGGTGGCGCAATGTCTGCTATGGATGCTATGACAATTCTCTATCATAGATTCATGAAGCTTGATCCACACAATCCAAATTATGAGGACAGAGACCGTTTTGTACTTTCAAAGGGTCACGCAGCAGTAGGTTATGCTCCTGTTCTTGTTGATTATGGCTTTATGCCAATCGAGGAACTCCAGATCTTCAACCTCACAGGTGCCAAGATCGGTATGCACCTTGATTCTAATAAGGTTAAGGGCGTAGATTTCTCAACAGGTTCTCTTGGTCACGGTATTTCTCTTGGTGTTGGTGCTGCTCTCGCAGCTAAGCTCAAGGGTAAGGATTACATGACATATGTAATCTGCGGTGACGGTGAGATGAACGAAGGTTCAAACTGGGAAGGTATCATGAGTGCCGCTCAGTTCAAGCTTTCAAATCTTGTTGTTATGGTTGATAACAACAAGTGCATGATCGATGGTCGTGTTGCAGATGAAATGAACATCGAGCCAATCGATAAGAAGTTTAAGGCTTTCAACTTCAACGTATATCGTGTTGATGGTCATGACTTCTCACAGCTCAATATTGCTATTGAGGCAGCTATCGAAAACGCTAAGAAGGGCGACAAGCCAACAGCAATTATCCTTGATACATTCAAGGGTGAAGGCGTTGACTTCATGAAGGATAACTATCTCTGGCACTATGGTTCTCTTGATGATAAGAAGGCTAAGGATGCTTTCGATTCACTTGATAAGTATTATGCTGAGCGTTGTGCTCGCGCAGAAAAGGAGGGCAAATAATCATGGGTGGTATGGTATATACTTCTATCGAAGCTGAGAGACTTACTACAGCTGAGTACTATGGTAAGGCACTCCATGACCTAGGCGAAGAGCATCCAGACGTTATTGCTCTTACTGCTGACCTTGCTAAGTCTACTAAGATTGCTCCTTTCGTAAAGGCTTTCCCTGACAGACTTATCAACTGTGGTATTGCTGAGCAGAACATGTTCGGTATCGCTGCTGGTCTTGCTAAGAACGGATTCGTTCCTTATGCATCTACATTCTCAATTTTCGCAGCTGCTCGTTCTCTTGATCAGATTCATACAGATATCTGCTATCAGAACGTTCCTGTTAAGATCCTTGCATCACATGCAGGTACATCTTTCGGTCAGGCTGGTTCAACACACCATGCTATTATCGACCTCGCAGTTGCAAGATCACTTCCTCATATGACAGTTATGTGCCCAGCTGATGGTGCTGAGGCTTACAAGCTCGTTAAGGCTTCATATGACATTCCTGGTCCTGTTTACATTCGTATCAACCGTGGTTTCGACGCAGTTGTATATGAGGGCGGCCCAGACTCAGTTAACTTCGTATGGGATAAGGCTGATCAGCTCAAGGACGGTAACGATGCTACAATCATCGGTATCGGCGCTGGCGTTTATCAGTCACTTCAGGCAGCTAATATCTTGAAGTCTGACCTTGGTGTTAATGCTCGTGTTCTTAACATGCATACACTAAAGCCAATCGACAAGGAAGCTATCATCAAGGCAATTGATGAGACAGGCTGCATCGTAACAGTAGAGGACCACGTAATCCAGGGCGGTCTTGGTTCTGCAGTAGCAGAAGTAATTGCTGAATATGGCAAGCCATGCAAGCTCAAGATGCTCGGTCATGACAACAACTTCTCAACAATCGGTCTTCAGGAAGACTTGCTTACAATCGCTGGTATCGACGCTAATGGCGTTGCTGCAGCTGCTGCAAGCCTCCTCGGCAAGAATCTTGCTGCTAATACTGATTGGGCAGATGAATATTAATAAGGAGGAAAAGAATTATGCCTACAGATGAAGTACGTTATGCGAATAAAGTTTTCATGGCAGCTGCTTTGCCTCTATTGAAAATCATCGCTACAGACGATCCAACACTTAATAAGCTTTTCACAATTCCTAAGATCAATGCTGTTTACCAGGTATCAGCTAAGGCTGATGGCAAGAAGGAAGCAGTTCATTTCGTAGTAACTGATGGTAAGTGGGAAGTATACCAGGGTCTCTACTCAGGTAAGAATCAGATTGATGGTGAACTTGCTTTCTCATCAATGGAAAAGATGAACGCATTTATGTGCGGAGATATGACTAAGCTTCCAGGCTTCAAGATCAAGAACGTTGCAAAGTTCGGCCTCTTCATGGCTGTTCTTCTTAAGATGTCTTCACTTCTTACAGCAACAGAAGTTCCTGAGGATCCTGATACACAGCTTCTTCTTACAAAGCTCTATTTCGCTCTTCTTTCAACAGGTATCTCAGCTCTTAATAAGATGGGACATCCAACAATTTCTAAGTGGGTTAAGGAATCTCCTGACCGTTGCTACCAGTGGGAAGTTATCGGCCATCCAGAGATTGCTGCACACATTAGAATTGATCACGGTAACTCTAAGGCAGGTAAGGGCCTCTATGAGCGTTCAGATCCATTCTTTACAATGGCATTTGACTGCCCAGAGTCAGCTCTCCTTATCCTTATGGAGATCGGCGACATGTTTGAGATGACAGCTAATCGTCAGCTCATCATGAAGGGCGGCCCAGAGTTCGGCGTACAGCTTGGTGACCATATGGCTACAGTTGGCGCACTTGCTAAATAAGATAGGCGATATCGCTTAAAAATTGTGGGTAAGCAATTGCTTACCCACTTTTTTTTGACCTATATTTATGGTATTATATTATCTGTATTACTATATATAAGAGGTGAAAACCTTGCTTAGAATTGGAATAGATCTCGGTGGCACAAATATCGCTGCCGGCGTCGTGGACGACGGCTGCAATATTGTTGGGCGCGGTAGCGTACCAACAGCACTTCCACGCACGGCGGGGGAGATTGCAGATGCGATAGCAGATGCTGCGCGACTGGCGCTAGACGCTGCGGGCGTCACAATGGATGATATCGCATCCGTTGGCGTCGGAACACCTGGGGCAGTAAATGCCCAGGGCGTTGTAGAAAACGATGCCAACTTGGGATTTCAAAATACGCCACTTCGCGCTCTCGTAGAAGAGCGACTCGGCAAGCCTACAAGAGTATATAATGATGCAAATTGTGCAGCTCTTGGCGAACAGATTGCAGGTGCAGGACGTGGCGCTCGAAACTTCATTGCTGTAACACTCGGCACCGGTATCGGTGGCGGAATTATCATTGATGGCAAGCTTCTTACAGGTGTCAATGGAGCCGCTGGTGAGATAGGTCATATGGTGATTGACCACCAGGGTATCCCTTGCAAATGTGGCAGAATAGGTTGCTTTGAGCAATATGCATCAGCGACTGCTCTCATCCGAGATGCTAGAGAGAAGGGTCTCGATGTTGCCGGCGCTCGCGATATTTTTGAACTTGCCAAGAGTGACAATCTAATTGCACTGGAAGTTCTCGATTCATACTATGACTATCTAAGCACAGGACTTTCCAATCTCATTAATATATTCCAGCCAGAGATTATCTGTCTTGGCGGTGGCGTTGCAGGACAAGGTGACTATTTGCTTGAGCCACTTTGCCGCAAGATAGAGGAAAAGCGTTATACTAAAAATTCAGAGAAGCAGACAGAGATTAAAATTGCAGAACTTGGAAACGATGCAGGCATAATCGGTGCTGCTATGGGAGAATTTTAAATGTTTGAAAAGATTATTAAGGCTGCCCGTGATAACGGTTGCAACTATGTTGAAAATGCCAATATGGCAAAATATACGACATTCAAGATTGGCGGACCAGCGAAACTTTTGGTCGAGCCAAACTCTGTTGATGCATTGTCCGAGATACTGAAGGCTTGCAAGGTAGAGGGTATTAAGCCAATCGTACTCGGCAACGGTAGCAATGTGCTTATCCGTGACGAGGGCATTGATGGTGTCGTAATAGTAATGGGAGACAGTTTCTCCAAGATTGAATATGCAGGTAATGACCTCGTCCGTGTTGAAGCGGGAGCGAAACTTGTAAATCTATGCAAATTTGCTCTTGAATATTCACTGGGCGGCATGGAATTTGCCTATGGTATACCAGGCACAGTAGGTGGCGCAGCATTCATGAATGCCGGCGCATATGGCGGAGAGATGAAGGATGTAATATGGGTTGTAAACCATATGAATCTAGATGGTGAGCGTGGCTCATTCCAGGGCTCGCAGCTTGATTTCTCATATCGTCATTCAGCCTATGTTGACAGTGACCTTATCATCACATCAGTAATCTTCCACCTGGAGCCTGACAATGCTGAGGGTATTAAGAATAATATGACTGATGTACTAAATAGACGTCGCGCAAAGCAGCCACTTGATTATCCATCAGCAGGCAGCACATTCAAGAGACCAGAAGGCTATTTTGCTGCAGCACTGATTGACGAATGTGGCCTAAAGGGCAAGACAGTTGGTGGCGCTCAGGTATCTGAGAAGCATGCTGGATTTGTTATCAACATTGGTGATGCGACATCCAAGGATGTTCTCGACCTTATGAAACTTGTTGAGGACACAGTAAGAGAACAGAAGGGCGTAGAGCTCGAGCCAGAAGTAAGAATTATCTAAAGTGAGGACAAAGTAGTGTCATTTGCTAAAACGGTAAAAGATGAATTGATAGAAAAAAGCGTTCTTGCCAGAACTATGGGCGGAATGCGACCATGCTGCATCCATGCTGAGATGTACGGCTTATTCCTGTTTTGCCGTGATCTTACTCCTGCGACAATCTGTATCAAGACAGAGCAAGAGGGTGTAGCAGAGTTATTCTCAGACTATTCACAGACCATTACCGGTGCAGAGCCTCGAGTTGATTTTTCAAATTCTGGAAAGTATAAAGTAACAATTCGAAATGCTCGTGAGCGCAAAGCAATACTTGATTACTTTGGCCACAGCGGTGACGAGGTGAACCGCCGCATGAACCGCGCCAACGTAGAGGATGAGTGCTGCATGGCAGCAATACTGCGTGGCGCATTCCTATCCTGCGGCACTGTTACAGACCCAGAGAAGGATTATCATCTCGAATTTGTAATGTCACACAAGGTTCTCTCTGATGACCTTAGAAAACTTATTTCAGAGATTACTATCGCTGATGATGCGACTGGCAATATAATTGAATTCACACCAAAGTATGTACAGAGACGTGGTGTACATGTTGTATATTTCAAGGATGGTGAGCAAATTGAGAATTTGCTCACGTATATTGGCGCGTCAGATGCTGCGCTCCAGATTATGGGCGCTCGCATGTACAAGGACATGCGCAATAGAGTAAACCGTAAAATGAATTTTGAAAATGCCAACTCAAGTAGAGCATTTGACGCGGCATATAAGCAGATTAAGGCTATTGAATATATAGAAGAGACACAGGGCATAGGATATCTACCAGATGATTTGCGCGAGCTCGCATTGCTTCGCCTTGAAAATGAGGACTATACGCTAAAGGATCTCGCAGATAATTTGAAGGAGCCAATATCCAAGTCAGGTGTAAATCATAGATTATCTAAGATATTAGAAATCGCAGAAGGGCTAGGGTGGAAGGCGTGAGTTTTACTCATTTGCACTTACATACTGAATATAGCTTGCTAGACGGCGCTTGTAAGATAAACGAGTTGCCGGATGTTATTAGTAACCTCGGACAGACAGCTGTGGCTATGACGGACCACGGATGTATGTACGGGGCTATTGACTTTTACAAAGCATGTCGGAGCCGTGGAGTGAAGCCTATTATTGGCTGTGAAGTATATGTCTCCGACGATATGTATGACAAGACAAGCGCCGCTGCCAAGATAAGGCACCATCTGGTGCTCCTGTGCGAGAATAATATAGGATACCAGAATCTAATTAAGATGGTATCTGACTCATTTACAGATGGATTTTATTCCAAACCTCGTATAGATAAGGCCTTGCTCCGTGAACATCATGAGGGCCTTATAGCACTATCCGCATGTCTCCAAGGTGAGATACCAGCTAAACTATCAGCAGGTGACTATGATGGTGCAATGGAGATTGCCCGCGAATATAACGAGATTATGGGTGAGGGCAATTTCTATATAGAGATACAGAATCACGGAATCCCAGAGGAGGAGAGAGTCCTTCCAAAACTTGTTCGTCTATCACGTGAGACAGGCATCCCTCTTGTGGCTACCAATGACTGCCACTATCTATTGCCTGAGGATTCCAAAATCCAAAAGATACTCGTATGTATACAGACGAACCATACAATAGACGAGGATACAGGCCTCGATTTCCGTACAGATGAATTTTATGTCAAGAGTGAGGAGGAGATGAGAAAACTCTTCATGATGGCACCTGAGGCAATAGATAATACAGGAATTATTGCAGATAGGTGTAATGTAGAATTTGAATTTGGCAAAATAAAACTTCCGCATTTTGAGGTGCCAGATGGCAGAGACCATGCGGAATATCTGCGCTCCCTTGCAAGCGCAGGCCTTAATAAGAGATATAGAGGATTTAGTGCAGAACTTATAGAAAAATACAGAGAGCGTATGGACTACGAGCTCTCTGTTGTGGATAAGATGGGATATACAGATTATTATCTCATCGTCTATGACTTTGTAAGATTTGCCAAGCAGAGCGGGATTCCAGTGGGACCAGGCCGTGGTTCTGGAGCGGGCAGTATTGTTGCATACTGCATTGGAATCACCGACATTGATCCTATGAAATATAATTTGCTCTTTGAGCGTTTCCTCAATCCTGAGCGTGTATCAATGCCTGACTTTGATATCGACTTTTGTTATGAGAGACGCCCAGAGGTAATCGATTATGTCGTATCGAAATATGGTGCTGACCATGTTGCTCAAATTGTAACATTTGGTACACTTGCTGCGCGCGCCGCTATCAAGGATGTAGGACGTGTACTTGGCATATCCTATGCCAAGGTTGATGCCGTCACCAAGAAGATTCCTTGGCGACTCGGCCATGACCTCAGACGTGCCATCGAGATTGTACCTGGATTGCAGGAAATGATAGACAGTGATGAAGAGATTAAAATGCTCATTGATTATTCTCTAAAAATCGAGGGCATGCCACGTCATACATCCACCCATGCGGCGGGTGTTGTAATCACTAAGGATCCTGTCTATACCTACGTACCTATGGCTAAAAAGGACGATTCTATAGTTACACAATATACGATGACAGCCCTAGATGAGCTGGGACTTCTCAAGATGGATTTCCTAGGCCTTAGAACACTCACTGTAATTTCGGATTGCGAAAAATTGGTGCGTGAACGCATACCAGAGTTCTCTGTAAAGGATATTGACTTTACAGACAGGAAAACATTCGAAATGTTTGGTAGGGGCGAGACAGATGGTGTCTTCCAATTTGAGTCATCAGGTCTTAAAAATGTCCTTATGCAATTTAGACCTACATCGGTCGAGGATCTCATAGCGCTTACATCTCTCTATAGGCCTGGACCTATGGATTCTATTCCAACATATATACATAACAGACATAATCCGTCAGATATCAAGTACAAGACACCAGAACTTAAAAACATACTCGATGTCACCTATGGCTGTATGGTTTATCAGGAGCAAGTAATGCAAATATGTCGTGAACTTGCTGGATATTCGCTTGGCCATGCTGATATTGTGCGTCGTGCTATGTCCAAGAAAAAGCATGATGTTATGCAGCAGGAGAGAGAAACTTTTGTCTCAGGATGCAAGAATAATGGAATACAAGAGGATGCTGCAAATTCTATTTTCGATGATATGATATCCTTCGCATCATATGCTTTTAACAAGTCGCATGCAGCTTGCTATGCCAATCTTGCATTCCAGACAGCATATCTCAAATGTCACTTCCCAGCAGAGTTTATGGCATCTCAGATAACCAGTGTCATAGGTTTTAATGAGAAGGTAGTTCAATATATTTCAGAGTGCAACAACCTCGGTATCAAGGTCCTCCCACCACATGTAAATTACAGCTTTGCTGAGTTTACAATCATGGACGGTGATGTTGTTTTTGGCCTACTTGGCGTAAAGGGAATCGGTCGAAATTTCATAAACGAGCTCGTTCGTAACCGTGAACTCGAGGGTGAATTCACTTCATATTATGATTTCTTGCGTCGCATGCATGGCCCAGCACTCAATCGTAAATGTGCAGAGTCACTTATTAAATGTGGCGCACTTGATGGCCTTGGTGCTAACAGGAGACAGATGCTTACAGCATTGCCAGACATACTTGGCGAACTCGATAATGACAGGCGCAGGAATGTTGAGGGACAGTTGGGTCTCTTTGATATGGATGTTTATTCATCTGAGTCATCTGCGCCGACTATTCCAGAACTTACAGAGTTTTCAGAGACAGAGATTCTCCAATATGAAAAGGAGATGACCGGACTCTATATTTCTGGCCATCCAATGAAAGATTATCAAGAGGCTGCCAAGGCACTGAACTCTGCCAAGGTATGTGAACTTCTTGAAGCGAGTGAGGATGGTACAACCAAGTATAAAGACAACGATGCTGTTGTCCTATTATGCCTTGTCAGCGGTATCCATGTAAGACTAACTCGCTCATCGACCACTATGGCGAGCGCCTATGCCGAGGATATGACCGGTGGCATTGAGCTGACCATTTTCCCGAAGATATACCAGCAATATGGCGGTATGCTTCATGAAAATGGCATCTATATAATCGACGCACGCCTCTCGGTGAGCGCGGATGAAAAACCTTCACTGAAAGTAATGAAGGTGAGACCTTATACCAAGAAAAAGAAAGCTGGTCTATTTATCCGCTTTAATTCTGCAGGGGATGAGAATGTAGTTCCTGTTCTCAAACTGCTCTCGACAATGGCCAAGGATGATGGACAAGTACCTGTATATCTCTACTATTTGGACGAAAAACGTTATGACAGTGAATCTTTTAAGTCTACAATTGATCCAAATGATGATGTTATTAATAAATTATGTTCAATCTTAGGAGAAGATAATATAGTTCTACAATAAATTATAATTGACTTAGAGTATATTTAATGCCATACTGTAAAATGGAAAAAATTCGAATTTTATTAACCTTTTGGGGGAAAAATAAATGAAAACTATAGCTGTATTGACAAGTGGCGGTGATGCGCCAGGAATGAACGCTGCGATTCGTGCGGTAGTTCGTACAGCAATTGAAAATGACATGCACATTCTCGGCATAAACAATGGTTATGAAGGACTCATGACCGGCGATGTTGTCGAGATGAATTTGCGTTCAGTATCCAATATCATCAACCGTGGTGGTACTATTCTCCACAGCGCACGTTCCGAGGCGTTCAAGACACCTGAGGGACAGGCTAAGGCTGCCGAGATGTGCCATGCACTTGGAATAGAGGGCCTCATCGTAATCGGCGGTGACGGTTCATTCCGTGGCGCACAGGCGCTCGCTCACCACGGCATTACATGCATTGGAATCCCTGGAACAATTGATAATGATATCGCATGTACAGACAATACTATCGGCTATGACACAGCAATGAACACTGTTATGGACATGGTCGATAAAATTCGTGATACAACAGAGTCACACTCCCGTTGCTCAGTAGTTGAGGTTATGGGCCGTGATGCTGGTTATATCGCACTCTACGCAGGTATTGCTGTCGGTGCAACAATTATCCTTGTCCCAGAGTTCGAATATGATTTTGAAAAAGATGTTGTTGACGTAAT
Source organism: Acutalibacteraceae bacterium (assembly GCA_045642705.1). Classification (GTDB taxonomy): domain Bacteria; phylum Bacillota; class Clostridia; order Oscillospirales; family Acutalibacteraceae; genus UBA1227. The sequence continues at coordinate 83,869 of JAZUJK010000007.1, read as the reverse complement.
GAAGCACACTATCACTACCGGCAAGCGCCATTTCGTTGTAATCGTAGCTGAGGGCTGCGGAGACGCAACAGAAATGGCTAAGCTTATTGAGGAGCGCACCGGCGTTGAATCACGTGCAACAATACTGGGCCACGTTCAGCGTGGCGGTTCCCCAACAGTCAAGGACCGTGTTCTTGCATCACGTATGGGCAACTATGCAACACGTCTCCTCAAATATGACGATAAGAGCTGTGTTGTTGCAGAGAACGCCGGCGCTATCGTCGACTATCCGATTGATGTAGCACTTGCTATGACGAAAGAACTTGATGCCAATACATACAGAATGGCACACGAGATATCCATTTAAGGAGGATATAAATGACCTTTACTAATGTAGCAACTCTTCTTGGCGGTATCGCGATGTTCATCTTTGGTATGAACGAAATGGGCGAAAACCTAAAAGATATGGCAGGAAACTATCTTAAAAAGATTCTTGCCAAACTGACTGAAAAACGATTTGTTGCAGTACTTGTAGGTGCAGGACTTACAGCGCTTATCCAGAGTTCCAATGCGATCTGTGCAATGGTAGTTGGATTTGTAAACGCGGGTCTTATGCAACTGGAACGATCCGTTGGAATTATTATTGGCGCCAAGATAGGTACAACTATCACTGGACAACTTATTGCTTTTAACATTTCGGAACAAGCACCTCTCTTAATCTTCTTTGGCGTTGTATGTAGTATGTTTTTTAAAAACCAAAAGGTTAAGTATTTCGGAAATGTTATTGCGAGCCTCGGCGTATTATTTATGGGCCTCGGTCTTATGAAAACATCGATGGAGCCACTTAGGGAACTTGAGTGGTTCTTGGATTTGGTAAAGGGATTATCTAACCCATTGCTTGGAATACTATTTGGAGTTGTATTCACAACAATCATGCAGTCTGTATCTGCATCAGTAGGTATTCTCCAGATGCTCTTGCTTTCTGGAGCTATGGATTTTAGACCAGCTCTATTTATAATGCTTGGTATGAATATTGGTGCTTCTATTGCACCGATTCTTGCATCAATAGGCGGACGTAAAGATGCCAAGCGTGTAGCAGCAATTGTAGTAGAAATTGAAGTTATTGGTGCAATTGTATTTACGCTTGCAGTTTTACTTTTCCCACAAATCATTGATGTTCTTCAAATGACATCGGACAATCCTAGCCGTCAGATGGCTAATGCGAATACTATATTCAGTATTGTTATGTGTCTTGTTACATTCCCAATTGCTCCATTTATCGCATGGCTCTCACACAAGATTATAAGAGGCGATGATGAAGAGAATAATGAGGCAAAGCTTGAGTACATTACAGAGGCAGGTCTTGCTTCATCAGATATTCTTATTGAGCAAATTGATGCAGAGGTTCGTCGTATGGAATCTCTCACCAAACAGAACCTCAAGATCGCAACAGATACATTCTTCTCAGACAAGGTATTTGATAAAGATGACTTTATGGATACCGAGTTTACGATTGACTATCTAAACAAGGCAATTACAGATGCACTTATTAAGGCATCTGCTATGAAGATGACTGATAAGGATGCGAAGCACGCTGGTCACCTCTATCACGTTTTGACTGACCTTGAGCGTATCGGCGACCACGCTGAGAACCTCATTGATTATGCCAACCGTATGATAGATGAGGATAAAAAGTTCTCTCCTGCAGCAATGGTTGAACTGAAAGAGCTCATAACTATGGTTATACATATCCTTGATGATGCTTGTGTACATCTCTTCGAACCATCTCAAGAGGCATATAACAATATCTATCTACAAGAGGCAGCAATAGATGACCTTGTAGAAGTTATGAAGGAGTCTCACTTTGATCGTCTAAATGAAAATCTCTGTGAATCATCATCAGGTATGATCTTCGTTGAGACACTGACCGATCTCGAACGTGTAGCAGACCACGCTCTTAATATTGCGCAGGCTGCTAAGGTTAGATATCATTACAACGGACTAGATGCACCTCCTGTAAATGAACAAACAATATAATGTGAAACAAACCGTTGTGCAAGTTTCACAATTGTTTAAAAGTTGTCAAACTATTTTTTGTGAATTTTGTTGACATATCAGATTGAATGGTATATAGTGAAGACAGAAAGACAAAGACAGTTCATAGAAAGGACTGAGTCCAATGCACAAAGAGGTTTTGATTAACTAATACGGAGTTGATTGAAATGATTTTAAATGAGGAAAATCCACCAGATGTTTCATTGAAATAATAATGAAAGGGTGAGTCCAAAAGGACATCTAGTTTAGCTTCTAATCAAAATACATTGATGAGGTAAACTCCAATGAAGTAATTACGAGGCGGTAGCGAAAAGCTACCGCCATTTTTTTTATATTATATATTTGATTTTATGTAACCTTTGATATAGAATAATATGCATGAATAACTTATCACTTAGACAGACACTTTTCCCGCTGGTAGCAGCGATAATATGGGGTACGGCATTTGTTGCTCAGTATATGGGCGCCGATTCAATGCCGGCCTTTGCTTTTAATGCGTCCAGGAATTTTATTGCCATATGGTTCCTGGCTATTATTGTGCTTGTCTTTGATAAAGTGCGTAAGAAGAACCCAGATTTTCAGCCAGATTATAAGCATTCCAATCGCGATTTGTTCGTAGGTGGAACACTCTGTGGAATATCGCTCGGATTTGCTATGAATCTCCAACAACTTGGAATTGCATCTGGCGCAGGAAAGTCAGGATTTATCACCACTCTCTATGTTGTACTTATCCCACTTTTCTCAATCTTTCTGGGAAGAAAGCAATCGCCACGTGTGTGGGCGGCAGTCGTCATTGCCGTAATAGGCCTATATCTGCTATGCATCAAGGATGGATTTAAGATTGAGACAACAGACATCTATTTGCTGGGATGTGCAATAATGTTTACCATTCAAATGCTTCTTGTTGCACACTATGTGGAGACTGTTGATGAGACGCGGCTGTCATGCTATCAGTTCGCGGTGGCGGCGGTCGTATCGGCGATATTCATGCTGATATCGCATCAGGTCCCAACTTGGGACATGATAAGGAGCAGCATAGGACCGCTCCTATATACCGCGATAATGTCCAGCGGCGTCGCGTATACATTGCAAGTATTTGCCCAGAAGGGAGCAAATACAACTCTCGTATCACTGCTTATGTGTCTCGAGTCTGTATTTGCCACACTGTCAGGAGCAATTATTTTACATGAGAAAATGGAGCCAAGAGAATATCTCGGTTGCCTTATAATGTTCGGGGCTGTGATTTTGTCGCAGATACCTGGAAACAATAAAGAAACAGAAATCGAAGAGAGATGGATCGAGCAATGAAAAGAATCGTTAGTATTCAAGACATATCATGCGTTGGTAAATGTTCTCTAACTGTTGCACTTCCAATTATTTCCGCAGCAGGCGTGGAGGCTGCTATCTTGCCGACAGCAGTTTTATCAACTCATACAGCATTCAAGGAGGGCTTTACCTTCCATGATTTGACAGGTGAAATTACGCCTATTTCAGAGCATTGGAAAAAGGAAAAATTTAACTTTGATGCAATATATACAGGTTATCTCGGTTCTTTTGAGCAGATTGACCTTGTTAAGAAATTCTTTGATGATTTCAAGTCCGATAAGACATGCATAGTTGTAGATCCAGCAATGGCCGATAATGGCTGTCTCTACAAGGGCTTTACACCAGAATTTGCCAAGGCAATGGGAACTGTATGTGCCAAGGCGGATGTTGTTGTACCTAACCTCACCGAGGCTTGCTTTATGCTAGGTGAGGAGTATGTAGGCGAGGGATATAGCCGCGACTACATAGAAAATATTTTGAAGAAGCTTGGCGCGCTTGGCCCTCGCTACTCTGTCCTCACCGGCATGTCCTTTGAGGACGGCAAACTCGGCGTTATGTGTTATGACAAGGAAAAGGATGAATTCTTTGAGTACTACAACGAGAAACTTCCAGTTTCTTTCCATGGCACTGGCGATATATTTGCATCCAGTTTCACAGGCGCTCTTATGAACGACCTCTCTGTTGCTGATGCACTGGTTGTTGCAGTCGAATATACTCTCGAGTCTATGAGATGCACACTGAAAGAAGAAAATTATAATTGGTACGGGGTAAACTTTGAACAAGCAATACCAAAGTATATCCAGTTACTAAAAAAATAAAAGGAGCAGTTAGTATGGCAAGTTACGTATTTATAAAGGACGCACCTAAAATGGACTACATGAATAACTTCTGTAGCCTTCCTAAGAATTATGGTACTAAGAAGTACTTTAATCGTCCTGACATCAAGGCTATTCGTGAAACAGTATGGGCAGGTCTCGATGACCTCAATGCCAAGACTGATTTTGCCAAGAATCTCAAGAATTACAAGCAGGTTCTTGTAAAGCCAAACCTCGTTTTCGTTTATCACAATTCTGGCCTCGACAAGAAGGACTATCCAGAAAATACTGACCCACGTGTATTTGAGGCAGTTATCGCGTGGCTCAAGAAGTACACAGACAATATCACAATTGTTGAGTCAGCTGGTAAGCCTTATCCTACAGAGGTTGCTTTCAAAGTTGCTGGATATGACAAGATTGCTAAGTACTATAACACTGGTCTCGTAGCTCTCGAGACACAGCCAGTTGTTCGCTACATTCTTCCTAAGGCTGAGGTTATGAAGGAAGTTTATCTTCCAGAGATTCTCGACATGGTTGTACAGGGCGAAGCATTCTATGTATCCGTACCTAAGATGAAGACTAACCTCTACACAGGCGTAACACTTGGCTTCAAGAATGCTATGGGTACAATTCCATACTTCCTCCGTGAGCGTAATCACACACACGATATCGATAAGAAACTCGCTGACCTTCTCTATCTCTTCAAGCCTGACCTCACAGTAATCGATGGTATCATCGGTGGTGAGGGTAATACACCATCACCAGTTGACCCAGTTAAGGTTGGCAAGATTGTTGTATCTAACAACTCTGTTGAAGCAGACAGAATTACAACATATATGATGGGCTTTGATCCAGAGAAGAATAAGCTCATGATTGAGGCTACAAAGCGTAACTTTGGTGATCCATCAGTTGAGATTATTGGTGACACAACTGTTACAAAATTCCGTCCTGCAATTTCATCACTTCTTGATGAAAAGACAGCACGTGAATTCCCTAACCTCATGGCAGTAGTTGGCCATACACTTCCAGGTGCACCTAAGATCACAGATCCAAATGCTGTTACACCTGAACTTGCTCTTGAAATTGAGCAGGCTTGTATGGGCGGATGCCTTGCATCTATCAAGTTCGGTCTTGATTTCTTCAATCACAAGAAGTCAATGAAGGGCGAGAAGCTTAAAGTATGTGTAATCGAGGGCCCAGGTATTCCAATCAATGGTGTTCGTTACTGGTTCGATAAGAATGGTAAGCCATATACTAAGGAAGATCTCGCAGCTCTTCCTATCAAGAAGTTTGGTATGGGTAACTGCACACTTGCACAGGTTGGCGATATCTGCTTCTGGAAAGCAACAGGTTGTTGCGACCCAGCTAAGAACGCATCACTCATCTGCATGGCAGGTGGCGCTCTTATCCCAATCGTATCTCCATCCAATAGCAACCTTCTTCCAACCGGCTTTGGTCTTATCAAGATGATTCTCAAGAGAATGAAGACAATCGCTGGTGGCAGATATGTAGATGCTCCTCGTATCTCACATGATGACCGTGTATTTGATATTCCAAAGAAGCTCTCTAAGGCTGATATGAAGAAGGATTTCGTTCCTTATCCACTTCCTAAGATGGGACCAATTGAGAAGTGCCGTCAGATTATTAATCAGGCATACATCCTTCTCTGTGCACTCCCACTTCCAATCAATATGAATTACAAGCACGGACAGAATAAGTAATTTGATATTTTGCTCTTGATAAAAGCGCGCTACACTTTGTAGCGCGCTTTTCTTATTTTTACACAAAACGAGGTAAGGCTTTTATTAATTACATTTGATAAAATATTAATTGGTTAATTTTAAAAAATTATTTTGCAGGAGGTTACATCAGTGAATTGGGATAAACTTATTTCAATTGAAGAGATGGAAGCTGCAACTCAGGCCTTGCTTGATACAGGCAAGAAAGTTGGAGCTGACTCTTGGCAACAACGTGTAGAAAACCAGACTCCACATTGTAAGTTTGGCGAGCAGGGTATTTGTTGCCGAATCTGTAGTATGGGACCTTGCCGTATAACACCTAAGTCACCGCGCGGAATATGCGGATGCGATGCTCACGGTATAGTTGCTCGTAACTACTTGAGATTTACAGCTGGCGGTTCTGCAACTCATTCAGACCACGGCCGCTCAATCGCACATACTCTATATAGCACATCAGAAGATGGTGCTTACCAAGTAAAGGATCCAGACAAGCTAATAAAGATTGCTGGTGAGTGGGGAATCGCTACAGAAGGTCGCGACATCTATGATATCGCACATGAAGTAGCAGAGACAGGACTTCTCGAATATGGTAAGCCATTCGGAAATCTTCGTTTCACAGAGCGTGCACCAGAGCATACAAGAAAACTCTGGGAAGAGGCTGACATTTTACCACGCGCAATTGACCGCGAGGTATCACAGGCTCTCCATATGACACATATGGGATGTTCTTCACTTCCAGAAGCTCTTATCAAGCATTCACTCCGCGCCGGTTTGTCAGACGGCTGGGGCGGTTCAATGATGGGTACAGAGTTCTCAGATGTACTTTTCGGTACACCTAAGCCTATTGATACTCACGCAAACCTCGGAGTTATGGAGAAGGACATGGTTAATATTATCGTTCATGGCCATGACCCATCACTCTCAGAGATGATTGTTTTCTATGCACAGGACCCAGAGATGATCGCCCTCGCTAAGGCAAACGGCGCGACTGGCATCAACATCGCTGGTGTATGTTGTACATCTAATGAAGTTGCAATGCGTCATGGTATTCCAATGGCAGGTAACTTCCTCCAGCAGGAGAACGTTGTACTAACTGGTGCATGCGAAGCAATTGTTGTTGACGTACAGTGTATCTTCCCAGCACTCGGACCTCTTTCCAAGTGCTTCCACACCAAGTTCATTACAACAAGCAAAATCGCTCGTATGCCTGATTCTGATTTCATTGAGTTCACAGACAAGACAGCAGCAGAAAATGCTAAGGAAATCGTAAAGCTTGCTTGTGAAAACTTTAAGAATCGTAATCCTGAGCTTGTAAATATTCCTGACATCAAGACCAACGCTCGTGTAGGTTACTCAGTTGAGGCTATCAAGAAGTGCCTTGACGGCGTAACAAACAGCCACGTTGATGAGACTGGCACAATGATGCCTCTCGTTGATGCAGTTAAGTCAGGTGTTATCCGCGGCGCAGTTGCAATGGTAGGTTGTAACAACCCTAAGGTTCGTGCTGACTATGCTCATATCGAGCTTATGAAGAAACTTATCGAGAACGACATCATTGTTGTCGTATCTGGATGTTCTGCTCAAGCAGCTGCCAAGGCTGGTCTTATGGACCTCGAAGCTAAGGACTGCTGCGGTGAGGGTCTCCGTCGTGTATGTGAACTCGTTGGTATCCCACCAATTCTTCACATGGGCTCATGCGTAGATATCTCTCGTATGATGATCCTTGCAACAGATATAGCAAATGACTGGGGTATTAATATCTCACAGATTCCACTTGTAGGTTGTGCACCTGAGTGGATGTCCGAGAAGGCTGTATCAATCGGTAACTACGTAGTAGCAACTGGTATCGATACATATCTCGGCGTTGAGCCTTTCTGTGAGGGTTCCGAGGAAGTTATCGAACTTCTCCGTGGAGAGTCTGGAACCAAGAAGTGGGTTGAGGCTAACTTCACAGTTGAGAAAGATATCGACAAGCTCGGCGACCTTATGATTGAGGCTATCGAGAATAAACGTGCAGCACTCTGCATTTAGTAAACATTAAAGAGGACGACTTATGAAACTTGCGATTACAGGCAAGGGTGGAGTTGGCAAGACAACATTGTCATCAACACTTGCAAGGCTATACGCCGATGAGGGCAGAACAGTGCTCGCAGCCGACGTTGATCCGGATGCTAATCTCGGACTTGCACTTGGCCTTTCACTTGAAGAAGTAAATCAAATAGTTCCAATATCCAAGATGCGTACCTTGGTTGAGGAGAGAACCGGCGCAAATGATGCCAACAAATTCTTTAAGCTCAACCCAGAGGTGTCAGATATACCTGACAAGTACGGCAAGGACATAAACGGGGTTAAACTCCTCGTTATGGGAACAGTCGAAACCGGCGGTTCCGGCTGTGTATGTCCTGAGCATGTGATGCTAAAGTCCGTACTGTCAGCGCTCGTTTTCCGCCGTGACGACGTGGTCGTTATGGACATGGAAGCAGGACTTGAACATCTGGCACGTGGCACGGCAAGCCTCGTTGATTTCTTTATCGTAGTTATCGAGCCAGGCGCTCGTTCAATTCAGACATATGAGAATGTAAAACGACTTGCAGCAGATATTGGCGTAAATAAGGTTTACGTAGTTGCGAACAAGATTCGCGATGACAGTGATAGGGAGTTTATTAAATCTAAAATCCCAGAAGAAGATCTACTCGGATTCATAAGTTATAATGCGGACGTAATTGATGCGGACCGCAGAGGCCTCTCTCCATACGATTGTAGCCCTGAGGCTCTTGATGAAATCAGAGCAATCAAGGAAAAACTCGACAATCGACTATAAGAAAGGATAGATGAATTATGGCACTTTTTGAAAGAGTATTCCGTGGTTCAGACGAGATGTTTGCAAAAGCAGAAGCTGAGGTAAACGCTATCGTCGAAAAAGTCGGAAGAGATGCGCCACTTAATATGCCTAATACAGCATATTATCTCGCTTGCATCTATGCATATATAGGTAAAAAAGTAACAACAACTGGTGAACTTCAAGATGCACTTGCTGATGTCAAGGCTATGATGCTTCGCGAACCACGAACAAAGTCAATCTTTTGGTCTGGCGTAGGTACAGCAATCGCAGCAGAAATGATTGAAGCATGTAAGTATGTTGAGACACCAACTCCTTATGAGGGAACAAAGTATCATGGTCACTTCTCAGATGCAGAAGTACGTGAACTCGGTGTTCCACTTGTAACAAACGATATCCCTGGCTTCGTTGTAATGATTGGTCCTGCACCATCAACAGAGGAAGCTGTTGAAATCGTAAAGGGATACCAGTCACGTGGTATCTTTATCTTCCTCATCGGTGGCATTATTGACCAGATGTATGAGGCAGGCGTAAACATGGGATTCCCAGTACGTCTTGTACCTGTTACAGATGAAATTTGGGGCGTAGGCCACATCATTTCTCTTGTAACACGTACAGCAATGATCTTTGGTAATGTTCAGCCAGGTGACTGGGATGGTTTCCATAGATACACATTTGATAGAATCAATGCATTTGTAAACGCTTACAAGCCAGTTCCTGATATCACAGTTGCCTGCGGCGCTGGTGCTATCAAGCTTGGCTTCCCAGTAATTACAAATGATACAGATGATATGTGGTCAGTACCTAAGTCACTCGTTATCAATGAGGATACTAAGGACTGGATTGATACATCTCTTGAAGCACGTGGAATCAAGATTAAGGTAACTAAGATTGATATCCCAGTTTCATTCTCAACTGCATTCGAAGGCGAAATCATTCGTAAGGCAGACATGCAGGTTGAAATCGATGGTTCTCGTGTTGACTGCTTCGAGCTCGTTCAGACTAAGGACGCTACAGAGATTGAGGATCACAAGATCACAGTTGAAGGTCCTGAGATTGATGAGTTCCCAGAGGGTGCTAAGCTCTCAGCTTCTTACACAGTAGAAGTTGCTGGTAAGAACATGCAGACAGACTTCGAGTCAGTATTTGAGCGTAAGTTCCACTCTTACCTCAACTGCGTAGAGGGTCTTATGCACACAGGTCAGCGTGATATGATTCGTATCCGTATCAGCAAGGCTGACTATGAGGCAGGATTCAAGTTTAAGCATATAGGTGAAGTTCTATATGCCAAGATTATGTCTGACTTTGACACTGTTGTTGATAAGTGCCAGGTTAAGATCGTAATCGACGAAGAGAAGAATAAGGCTCTTCGTGCTGAGGCTAATAAGATATTCGATAAGCGTGATGAAAGACTCAAGTCCATGACTGATGAATCAGTACCTGTATTCTATTCATGTATCATGTGCCAGGCATTCTCACCAAGCCACGTTTGCATTGTAACACCTGAGCGTCTCGGACTCTGCGGTGCTGTATCATGGCTTGATGCGAAGGCTACTAACGAGCTCGACCCAACAGGTCCTTGCCAGGTAGTAACCAAGGAGAAGTGCCTTGACGAGCGTGTTGGTCGTTACGAGGATGTTGACGAAGTAGTAAACAACCTCTCACATGGCGCACTCGAGCATGTAACACTTTACTCACTCCTCGAGGATCCTATGACATCATGCGGATGCTTTGAGTGTATCTGCGGTATCGAGCCTTGCTCAATGGGTGTTGTTATTACAACACGTGAGCATACAGGTATCACACCACTTGGTATGACATTCTCTGAGATGGCATCAATGACAGGTGGCGGTGTTCAGACACCAGGATTCATGGGACACGGCAAGCACTATATCGCTTCTAAGAAATTCTTGAAGGCTGAGGGCGGACTTCCTCGTCTCGTATGGTTGCCATCTGATCTCAAGGAGCAGATTCGCGACAAGATCAATGCAACAGCAAGTGAAGTATATGGTATTGAGAACTTCGCTGATATGATTGCTGATGAGACAGTATGCGGTTCAGGAGATCCAGAGGAACTTCTTGCATATCTTTCAGAGGTTGGCCATCCAGTACTTGAGATGGAGCCTATGGATATCTAATTCATAAAAACGGGAGACTGTTATGTTTGATGTAACCTTTACATTTGAAAATGAAGACAGACAACCGGTGACGGTATCTTGTGCGCCTGGAGCAAATCTGCTCCAGGTGGCACAACATGCCAATGTCGCTATTGATGCACCATGCAGTGGCAATGGCGCATGCGGTAAATGTAAAGTAAGACGTATCGAGGGCGAGCTGAACTGCTGGCCTTCAAGTCATATCACAGATGAGGAACTGGCCGAGGGCTGGGTTCTCTCATGTGGTTCAAAAGTTATATCTGACGTAACAGTTATGGTTCCTGATATTGCCACTGCATACCAGAGCAGAATGCAGACTGCAGATCTCTCAAGTGGCACAGAAATTGCTATTTTTGAAAAACTACTTAGCGATATCAAGGGCGCTGGTATAGATCTTGTAAACACATTTGCTGCAGAGCGCATCGAGCTCCCAGAGCCTACTCTCGATGATACGCTTCCAGACAACGAGCGCTTCGTGAATGCTGTAAAAGCGGCTTTTGGCGTTTCAAAAGTAACAATTCCATTCTCAGTTACAAGGGACCTCGCAAGAGTTCTCCGTGAGAATGATTTTAAAGTAAGAGTAATAGGTGAGCATAGAGGTCCAGACTTCTTCGTATATGGAGTTTCATCATTTGAGGATCATGAGCCTCTCTGCGGTCTTGCTATCGATATTGGTACAACAACAGTATCAGCAGTTCTTGTTAACTTGAAGGGCGGAGAACTCCTTGCCAAGGCTTCATCTGGCAATGGCCAGATAAGATATGGTGCGGACGTTATCAACCGTATCATCGAGCAGGGCAAGACAGGTGGTGTAAAGCGCCTAAAGGACGCTGTTGTACGCGAGACAATTGAGCCTCTTGTAACGAGACTCTGTGAGACTGCAAATATTTCACCTAAGAAGATATTAAAGGTATGCGTCGCATCCAACACGACGATGAATCATCTCTTGCTCGGCGTGGATGCGAATCCGGTTCGCATGGAACCATATATTCCAACTTTCTTCCTTGCAGATGACATCTTTGCAATGGAGATTGGAATTCATGTAAATCCTAATGCTCGCCTCATAATTTGTCCTAATATTGGCTCTTATGTAGGCGGAGATATTACTGCTGGTACACTCGCAACACTTCTGTGGGATAAGGATGAATTGTCCCTCTTCGTTGACCTTGGTACCAATGGTGAGATCGTATTTGGAAATAGAGACTTTATGATGAGCTGCGCATGCTCAGCTGGCCCTGCATTTGAGGGTGGAGATATCAGTTGTGGCATGAGAGCAACAGACGGAGCTATTCAGTCTATCAAGATTGATGCTGAGACTATGGAGCCGACATATGAGATTATCGGCGACGCTGGTCAAAAGCCAATCGGCCTATGTGGCTCAGGAATTATTGATATAATCTCAGAACTCTACCGTTGTGGAATTGTTAATTCCAAGGGCAGATATGTGAGACAGGGCGACAGAATAAAGTATGACGAGTACGGAATGGGCAGCTATGTTGTTGTAAATTCATCCGACTCCGAGACCGGTCGTGAAATTGTTCTGACTGAGGTTGATATCGAGAGCTTTGTAAGAGCCAAGGGCGCTATTTATTCTGGAATAGATACACTTCTATCCAGCCTTGATATGGATGCATCTGTCATTGAACATTTCTATGTTGCAGGCGGAATTGGAAGCGGTATCAATATCAAGAATGCTATTAATATTGGTATGTTCCCAGATATCGAACTTGATAAGTATGAATATATCGGAAACTCTTCACTCGCAGGTTCTTATACCTGTGTGCTATCAAGAAATGCAGAGAAGAAAGTCAATGAATTATCACGTAATATGACATATATTGAACTCTCAACTTATCCAGGATATATGGATAACTTTATTGCTGCTTGTTTCTTGCCACATACAGATTTGTCCAGATTTCCAAGTGCAAAACAGGAGTTTTAAATGGAAGTACAAAACAATATAAAAGAAGTTCCTTTTGCACATTATGAGGAACTCTTTAAAAAACTTGATCCAATGGATGCAATGGACAGGAGCGGCGCAAAATACAGCGACGGTGTATTCTCGCTCGACTTCCTGTTCGATGATTATAAAATCACATGGCCGGAGTTTTCTGTAACTTCAAGTAATGAGAGTGCATTTTGCCTCTCTGATCTCAAGGCCAAGACATTCCTCATGCGAATTCTCCTAGAATTCGAGAGGAGAATGTCGCTTGGCACATTCAAGACATTCCGCGAAATGTCTTGGGGTGAGATGTATATAGAACCTTTCACCGGTCGCTGTATTAAACGCGCAGCATTTACTTTTGGAACTTGCGTTCCAAAATTTTGCGCCGCATCAGAGGCACTCGGTGCAACCAAAATAAACCACGGTGACGCGGGCTATGAATTTGAAGTTATGCCTGGCTATTTTATCCAAATTTTAGTTTGGGAAGGCGACGACGAATTCCCACCAAACTCACAGATTCTCTACTCTGATAATTTCGAGGGCTCATTTGCGGCTGAGGACAGAGTAGTAATGGCAGAGATGCTAATAACACTGTTAAAAATCAAAATGAAGGAGCTTGATTGATATGCATATGCACCATGAACACCACGACCACGATAGTATGGCAACACCAGTAGAAGAACTCGTTGCTCTTATGAAATATATGGTTGGTCACAATGCAGAACATACACATGAATTGGAGCATCTGGCACTTGATATCAAGGACGCTGGTAATGAGGAAGTCTATGCAGAGGTTATGGCTGCAGTAGAAAATTATCACAAGGGTAATGATATCCTCGCAGAGGCGCTGTCCAAACTCGCATAAATAGGAGGTACAATATGTGTCTTTCAACTGTTTATGGAAATGATATCGATTCTGGAAACATCCTAATGAGCAATGTTGCCAAGATCGAAATTTTAGATAATCTTGTAGTACTTACAGATCTTATGGAGAGAAAACTTGAAATAGACGGTGATCTCGTTTCAGTTGATTTACTTTCCAGCAAGGTAATTGTTAAGGAGAGAGCATAATGGCAAATAAAACTATTGCTGTTGTAGGAAAAGGTGGCGTTGGAAAGACAACCACTTGTGGCATGGCTATTGACTACCTAATTCGCAAGTCAAATGAGCCAATACTCGTGGTTGATGCAGATGCCAATTCTAACCTCAATGAAGTACTTGGCGTAGAGGCGGATATCACACTCGGTTCTATCCGAGAGGAGATTGCCCATTCTGAAATCGATGGAAAAATTCCAGAGGGCATGTCCAAGGCTGACTACGCTGAATTTAAATTTGAAGATGCACTTATCGAGGAAAAAGACTTCGATATGATAGTTATGGGTCGCACACAGGGCCAAGGCTGCTATTGCTTTGTAAACGGCCTACTGAAGACTCAGATAGATAAGTACATTAAGAATTACAGTTACACTGTAATCGACAATGAGGCTGGACTTGAACATATCAGCCGTGGAACACTTCCACCAGTTGATGTAATGTTCTTAATCTCAGACTGCTCACGTCGCGGAATTCAAGCGGTTGCTAGAATTCGTGACATGATTGATGAGCTTAAACTTAATCCAGGTGAGATTCATCTCATTGTAAATAGGGCTCCAAACGGGGAACTCAGTGAAGGAGTAAAAGAGGAGATAGAGAAGTTCAATTTACCGCTTCTCGGAGTGCTTCCTCACGATGACCTCGTTTATGAATATGACTGTGATGGTAAGCCTACGGCTTATGTCCCTGACACCACCCCAGTCAAAGCAAAACTTTTCGAACTCCTCCGTGAGATCGACATTTAATTTGGTATTAATTAATTAGTCATATTAAGAAAGGATTGAGACAAATGGCTTTTGAAGCAAAACTCCAAGCATTTAACTCAAAGGTTAACGCAGTAACAATTGGTACAGGCGACAAGGCTATCACAATCGGTGGCCAGAACGTAATGCCTTTCTACTCATTTGATGCTGCAATCGAAAACCCACAGAAAATCGGTCTTGAGATTTTGGACGATGAGAACGCTGTTGAAAATGCCAAGAAGGCAGAATCAATGGAGGGCGTATCATTCGTATGCCTACATCTCCAATCTGCTGATCCTAATGGTGAAAACAAGAGCGTTGAGGATTGTGTAGCCCTTGCAAAGGCAGTTTCAGACGCAACTCCACTTCCACTTGTAATCATGGGTTGTAAGGCAGTAGAGAAGGATGCAGAGATTTTCAATAAGGTCTCTGAGGCTCTTGAAGGCAAGAATATCCTTGTTCTCTCAGCACGTGAGGAGAACTACAAGCAGGTTGGCGCTAGTGCTGGTCTTGCTTATGGACAGAAGGTTGGCGCTGAATCAGCAGTTGATATCAACCTTGCAAAGCAGCTCAATACAATGCTTTCTCAGCTCGGCGTAGATGAGAAGACAATCGTTATGAACGCTGGTTCTGCAGCTGCAGGTTATGGTTATGAGTATGTTGCATCAACACTCGATAGAATTCGTCTTGCTGCACTCACACAGGGCGATGCTCAGCTTGCAATGCCAATTATCACACCTGTTTCAACAGAGACATGGGGTGTTAAGGAATCAATTATGGCAGAAGAAGAAATGCCAGAGTGGGGTTCACTTGATGAGCGTATCATCGAGATGGAAATCACAACTGCTGCCGCTGCACTTACAGGCGGCGCTGACGCTGTAATTATGCGTCATCCAGAAGCTATTAAAACTATTGCTGCAATGATTGCAGCACTTAACTAAGAAGGAGGTAGAAGAAAATGGCTGTTAAAGGACTAGATATTTTCAAGTTATCTCCTAAGACAAACTGTAAGGAGTGCGGAAGCCCAACATGTATGGCTTTCTGCATGAAGGTTGCTCAGGGTGCAGTATCAATTGATCAGTGCCCACATATGTCTGACGAGGCTAAGGCTCTTCTTTCTGAGGCTACAGCTCCAGCAATGAAGACAATCAAAATCGGCGCAGGAGATGCTGAAATCACACTCGGTGGTGAGACAGTTCTCTACCGTCACGAGAAGACACTCGTTTCCAAGAACGTATTTGCAGTTCCTGTATGCACATGCATGGACGATGCTGCAATTGATGAAAAACTTGAAGGACTCAAGAAAATTGATTACGAGCGTATCGGCGAGCGCGAATTCGTTGAGACAGTATTTGTTCACGGCGAGGGCGACAAGCTCGTAGAACTCGCTAAGAAGGCTGCTGCAACAGGCCGTACTGTTATCGTTGAGACAACAGATGCTGCTGTTGCAAAAGCTGCTATCGACGCTATTAAGGATACTAAGCCAGTTCTCTGCGGTGCTAACAAGGACAACTTTGCCGCAATGAACGAAATCGCTACTGCTGCTGGCATCGCTCTTGGCGTATGTGGCGACAGCATCGAGGACATCTATGACACAATCAAGGCACTCGAGGATGCAGGCAATAAGAATCTTATCATCAACATCACAGGTGCTGATATTAAGGAAACACTCAAGAATGCTGTATTCTGCCGTCGTGGCGCTATCAAGGATGGCGATAAGTCACTCGGTTATCCTTCAATCGTAAAACTTCCTAAGTTTGCTAAGGGTGATTTACATCTCCAGACAGCTTATGCTGCACTCTTCACACTTAAATATGGTTCAATCATTGTTATGGAAAACATCACAATGGCTGAGGCTCTTCCACTTTATGGTCTCCGTCAGAATATCTACACTGACCCTCAGAAGCCAATGAAGGTTGAGCCAGGTATCTATCCTATCAATGGTGCAGGTCCTGATGATCCAGTTATGCTCACAGTTGACTTCGCTCTTACATATTTCCTTGTTACAGGTGAACTTGAGCGTTCTAAGGTTCCAGTAAACCTTCTTATCACTGATGCATCTGGTATGTCAGTACTTACAGCTTGGGCTGCTGGTAAGTTCTCATCATCTTCTGTTAAGAAGACATTTGAGGAATTCGATGTAGCATCTAAGATCAACAGCCGCACACTTATCCTCCCTGGTAAGGTTGCAGTTATGAAGGGCGAAATCGCTGACAAACTTCCTGAGTGGAATGTTGTAGTTGGTACTCGTGAAGCTGTTGAGATCGTTAAGTATCTCAAGGATGGCGAGTATAAGAAGGCTGCAGAGGCAGTTGCTGCTCAGAAGGCTGATGCACCTACGGCTGAGGCCAAGGTGGTAGACGAGAACGCACCACTTGATTTCGATAAGATCGCTGCAAGCATCCCAGAAATCAAGGTTGTTGATATGGGCGTTCAGTACAAGACAAGAAATGTTGATTCTAACAAGTTCGTAACAATTGGTGAGCGTATCCACTGCATCAGCCCTACAATCAAGGCTGCTATGGATAACATGGATCCAGAGCCAATCCTCAAGAGAGCTGCTGAGCAGATTGCTGCCGGCGCAACATATCTTGATGTTAATATCGGACCTGCAGAGTCAAATGGTCCTGAGCTTATGACTTGGGCTGTTAAACTTCTCCAGGAGAACTTCAACAACGTGCCACTTGCTCTCGATACAGCTAACAAGAAGGCTATCGAGGCTGGTATCAAGGTATATAACCGTACAAATGGTAAGCCAATCGTAAACTCAGCTGATGCTGGCTCACGTATTGATAACATCAATCTTGCTGCTGCAAATGATGCTATCTGTATCGCACTTTGCTCAGCTGATGGTATTGCTAAGGACAACGAGGAGCGCATGGCTCACTGCCATAAGATGCTCGACCTCGGTATGTCACTCGGCATGGAGTCAGATGATCTCTGGTTTGACCCACTCTTCCTCGTTGTAAAGGGCATGCAGGATAAGCAGATGGATGTACTTGCTGCTATCAAGATGTTCGCTGATGAGGGACTCAAGTCAACAGGTGGTCTTTCTAACAACTCAAACGGCGCTCCTAAGGAAGTTCGTCCAATTATGGACTCAGCTCTCGTTGCTATGTGTATGATGCAGGGTCTTACATCTGCTATCGTAAACCCATGTGACAAGAGACTTATGGAGACAATTAAGTCCTGTGACATATTCAAGAATAACGAGCTCTATTCTGACTCTTATCTCGATATGTAAAAATATTAAAAATTGCGCTCGAGTGGTTTACACTCGAGCGCTTTTTATGTTAAAATATAAGTGCTTTTATTCGGAAATATAATATAGGAGGTATGCAATATGAGTGAAAAATTTGACGCTTTAATTGCAGAGAAGGACAAAAGCGCAGAGTATATCGTAAACGAGATTACTCACATTTGTAAGAATTTGCCTAAGAGAGATCCAGGTTCAGAGGGTGAGAGACTTGCAAGTGAATACATGGCAGATGTATTGAAGAATGACTGCGGATGTGAAAAGGTTGACATCGAGTCATTTGATGAGAACCCAGGTTCATTCTATGGCTGGATTCATATCACATTCACACTTTGCTTCATCGCACTTATTCTTATCCCACTTTGCCCAGGTAGCAAGGTTGCAGCAATCGTTGGTATTGCTTGTATTCTTTTCGGTTGGATTCTTGCACTTCTTCAGTTCGGTCTCTACAAGAAAGTTGTAGACTTTATGTTCCCAAAGAAGGTTGGTACTAACGTTACAGCTATCAAGTCTTGCAAGGGTGAAGTTAAGAGAAGAATTTTCTTCAACGGTCACCAGGACGCAGCTTGGGAGTGGCCAGCAAACTACCTCGGTGGTGGTATTCTCTTTGAGGGACTTATCATTATCTCAGCTATTGGTACACTTTATTATCTTGGTCTTGATATCGCTATTCTTGTAGCTGGTCTTACATCTACAATTGCTAAGATGGCTTATATCGGACTTATCTTCGTTCCTTTCTGGATTTATATGTTCTTTATGTGGAACCGTTATCGCATCGTTGATGGTGCTAACGACAACCTTTCTGGTTGCTACATGGGTATTGCAATCCTCAAGGCTATGAAGGATGCAGGCATCGAGCTTGAGAACACAGAAGTAGGCGTTATCCTCTCCGGTTCAGAGGAAGCTGGTCTCCGTGGTTCTAAGGCATGGTGCGAAGCTCACAAGGGTGAGTTCCAGGATGTTCCAACATTCATTTATTCTTATGATACAATTCACGATCCTAAGTATCTTCTTACTAACTATCGTGACCTCAATGCAACAGTTAAGGCTGATAAGGATGTATCTGACCTCTTCATGGAAGCAGCACAGGAACTTAATATCCAGTGCAAGAAGGGTATGGTTCCACCACTTGGCGGTGCTACAGATAATGCAGCATTTGCACAGGGCGGTTTCCGTTCAACAGGTATTACAGGACTTAACCACAAGCTTGAGAATTACTATCATACACGCCGTGACTCATATGACAACATGGATAACAAGGGACTTGCAGATTGCTATGCAGTATCTGTTCGTGTACTTGATAAGTTCGATGAGGGCGCAAAGCAGTAATTTGATTTAACTGAGGCTAGGCGAATGCCTAGCCTCTTATAATATAAAAGGGAGATGTTTTTTAATGCTTGCAAAAGAAAGCGTAAAAAACTATGATGAGCAACTTGATAAGTATACAGATTATGTCAAGACTCAGATTAAGACAGTAATTGATATGTGCGGTGGTCGTGCATCTGGTTATCCAGAGGAGCACAAGGCTCAGGATTATGTAATTGACCACATGGGTAAAGTTGCTGATAAGATTGATAAAGAGGACTTTACACTTCATCCTAAGGCTTTTATGGGATGGGTACTTGTAGATGGTATATGCATGCTAATTACAGCAGTTCTTCTCATCATCTACTTCTTCGTAAAGCCAATAACAGCTCTTGCCATTGTTGCACTTATCCTAACAGTTATTTCTGTAGTATGTATTCTCGGTGAGTTTCTTTTCTATAAGGAATTGCTCGATCCACTTTTCCCTAAGAAGGATGCATATAATGTAGTATGTACAAGAAAAGCTGCAGGCGAGACAAAACGCCGTATCATTTTCTCTGGACATGTTGATTCAGCTTGGGAGTGGCGCTATACATATCTCGGTGGCGGACATTTACTTACAGCAATTATCGCAACTGGCATTGTATGCCTCGTTGCAGATCTTGTTATCGTAATCCTCACAGTATGTGGCGTTGCAGCTACTTGGTTTACTATCGTTGCCAAGATTTTCGCAATTCTTTCAGTTCCTGCAATGATACTCGTTCTCTTCTTTATGAACTGGAGCATTTGTGTTGATGGCGCTAACGATAACCTCTCAGGTGTTTTCGCATCTATGGCTGTTATGCAGTACTTAAATGACAATGATATCCGTTTCGAAAATACAGAGGTTGTATCTATTTCAATGTCATCTGAGGAGGCTGGTCTCCGCGGTGCCAAGGCTTTCGTTAAGAAGCATGCCAAGGAATATGCCGACTCAGGTATCGAGACAATCGCAGTATGCACAGATACACTTCGTGACTTTGATTTCATGGGTATCTATAACAAGGATATGACAGGCACTGTAAAGCTTGATGCCAAGACAGCTGCACTTGTTAAGGAGTGTTCTAAGACTGCTGGTCTTGACCTTCCTTATGCAAATGTATTCTTTGGTTCATCAGATGCTGCAGCTCTTGCTCAGGGTGGTATGAAAGCTTGCTGCCTCGCAGCAATGGATCCAACTCCAGCTCGCTATTATCACACACGTCTTGACACAGCAGACAATCTCGATGAGCGCACAATCAAGGCAGGCATCAACACACTTCTTGAGACTGCATTCCGCTTTGATGAGCGTGGCCTCGATTAAGAAAAATACATAATTGCTTTTGATACAATTGTGTTGTATAATATCTAGGTAAATTAAATAATAGCTTTCGAGTCATTTACCCTAAAGCATTTTGCCATGGGTTCTTGACCGGGGCGGATTTGGAAACGAATTCACCTTCCTTATTGAAAAGAGGGCAGAGTATACTAGATAACATATGTGGACTTCTCTCTCTGAGAAGTCCACTTTTTGTTTTGGAGGAATTATTTTGAAAAAGTATATCTCTTTACTGCTCGTAATCGTTATGTGTTTCTCTCTAGCTTCTTGTGCAGGGAGACAGACTGAGTCGCAAACTGACAATAATACAATAACTGTCACAGATATGGCGGGACGGGAAGTACAAGTGCCTAAGGATACAAAGTCAACTACTATTGCTTCAACTTATGGTGTAGCAACTCCATTCTTATCTACGCTTAACCTCTCTGATAGAGTAGTTGCATGTAATTTTAAGAATAAGTCATTCTATAGGTTGTGTGATGAGGTGATAGTTGGTACAGGTAATATTGGTACAACGAATACACTTGACCAAGAAGCACTTGCAACCATAAATCCTAGCGTTTATATATGTAGAATTTCAGATACTCCTAAGATTGAAATAGCAGCCACACTTGGTATTCCATCAATTACTTTGTCTGCTGAGACTCCAGAGGAAGTAATGAAAGCTTATACAATGTTTGGACAGATCTTTGGTGTTGAGGCACGAGCAAAAGAGATTAATGACTATATTCAAGGCGAACTCGATGAGATAGATGCTCTTGCAGCAACTATCAAGGAAGATGATAAGATTACTGCTATTTGCCTTGGATCTCGTTTTTCACGTATTGCTGGCGAAGATATGATTCAAACAATAATGCTAAAGCGTATTGGTGCTAAGACACTTGTGGATGGTGTCGTAGGTAAAGAGGAAAGATATTGGGCTGACTGTGGTGTTGAAAAGGTGTTTGAACTCAACCCAGAATATATTTTCGTTACAAGTTCTACGGTACTTGATTATAAAATGGGAGATTTCTATGAGGATTCTGCTTGGAGCGCAGTAAGTGCTGTCAAGACTCATAGCATCTCTCAGATTCCTGCAAAATTTGATTCTTGGGATATGCCAGGCCCAGGTTTCATATTAGCTATGTACTATATGATGAATCGCTTATATCCTGATAAAGTACCAAATGATATGCTTCAGGAAAAGATAGATAATTATTATTCATTCCTATATGGAAGAACATTCACAGGTGATGAGATTGGATACAGCTTCTAAAGTAACAAAAAAATCAAATAGAAGCACTTTTTATGCAATAGGTTTTGACATTCTCTTGCTTGCTATTCTTGCAATTTGTATAGTGATTGCTCTCTGTGCTGGAAAGTATCCTATTACTCCAAAGGAAAGTATTGAAGTGCTTTTCGGAGAACTCTTTGGTAGGGGTGGCTCCTACTCCGAGATGACAAGAAATGTTGTAATTGGTCTTAGAATTCCGCGAATCGTGGCAAGCGTACTATGTGGAATGATGCTGGCTATTTCAGGTGTATCATACCAGAGCATTTTCAAAAACCCACTTGTATCACCTGACTTCCTCGGCGTGTCAAATGGTGCATGTATAGGTGCTGCAATTGCGATCCTTATGGGCCTCTCGGGACTATATTTGTCAATTTTTGCATTTATTGGTGGCATTTTAGCAGTAACAATAACTGTTATGATTCCGTCCGTTATGAAATCAGACTCCAATATTATGTTGGTACTGTCCGGTGTAATTGTCGGAGGAGCGATGAGTTCAATATTGGGCTTCATTAAATATGTTGCTGATCCGGAGACTGAACTTGCAGCAATCACTTATTGGACAATGGGTAGTTTCTCATATGTAACACTCGATGAGATAGGTGGAGTAATCTGGACAATGATTATTCCTTGTATCATTCTCTTTGCTATGTCTTGGTGGCTAGATATCTTATCCATGGGTGAGTCAGAGGCCAAGTCACTCGGTGCCAACATTGTGATTGTAAGAAATATTGCTATTGCTTGTGCAACACTGATGACTGCAAGTGCGGTTTGTATTTCAGGTACAATCGGTTGGATAGGACTTGTAATTCCACATTTTGCTCGAATGATAGTTGGTCCTAACAATACAAAACTTATCCCAGCAGCGGGACTGATGGGTGGTATATTCTTACTTCTTGTTGATACGATAACAAGGACGATAAGTGTTGCAGAGATGCCTGTAAGCATCTTGACAGGTCTTATCGGAGCTCCGTTCTATGCAATACTTCTATATAGGCAAAGGAAGACACTGACATGATTATAGAAGCAGAGAATATAAACTTTTCGTATAACAAGAACGATAGGCAAATACTTCACGATGTGTCACTTACACTTGATGAAGGACAAGTAATTTCGATACTCGGCCCAAACGGAGCGGGCAAGAGTACATTACTTAATTTGCTTGCTGCACTGAACAAACCAGATAGCGGTACAATCAAACTCTGTGGCAAGGATACAACTAAAATGAAGCCGAAGGAAGTGGCTTCCATTTTAAGCTACGTGCCACAGACGCATACACCAGCTTTTTCATATACAGTGTTCAACTTTGTACTTATGGGACGCGCTCCTAAGATTGGCATGTTTGAACGACCACATGCGTATGATTTTGAATTGGTTGAGAAAGCATTGGAAGAAGTTGGTATTGCTGGACTCGCGGATAAGCCATATACAGAAATTTCTGGTGGTGAGCGTCAGCAGGCAACAATTGCAAGAGCACTTGTCCAAGAGCCTCGCGCTATTCTTTTCGATGAGCCAACGTCTCATCTCGATTTTGGAAATCAGTTAAAGACTCTCAAGATGATTAAATCATTAAAAGAGAAAGGCTACGCAATTATTATTACAACGCACAATCCCGATCATGCAATTATGCTTGGCGGTACAACTGCTATCCTTGATAGAGATGGCCACCTAACGGTTGGTGACAGCGACAAAATAATTACTGAAGAAACCTTAAAGAGAGTTTATGGAACTAAACTAAAACTAAAATTTGTAGATGATGTTGGTAGGGATATTATTATTCCTCCTAACATTTGATAAATATTAATTAAAAAGGGGTAATTTAAATGAAACTTTCAAAAATTCTCGCACTCGTACTTTCACTTGTTATGGTACTTAGCTTTGCAGCATGCGCTAAGGCTCCAGCTGCTCCAGAAGAGCCTTCTAAGCCAGCAGCTTCAGAGCCAGCTAGCCAGGCGCCAACTAATGATGGTGCTCCAGAAATCAAAGATGCAACAGACAAAGTAACTGTTGGTGATTTCTCATTCAAAGTAAATGGTAAAGCTATCACAAATGCAGATCTTAAAGATTGCTCTTTCTACAAGATTACAGTAGAAACAACAAATTCATCAGGCAATACTAAGGAAGCTACATATGGCGGATATGCAATCAAGGACGTTTTGAAGGCAGCTGGTTGTGAAAATGCAACTAAGATTACTGCTAAGTGCAGTGATGGTCACGAGAGTGATGCACCATTCGTAATTACAGAAGAGAACGCTCCTTATACTCTTGTTGCTATTGAGAAGAATAAAGAGACAGGCGAAGATGGAACAGTTTGGTTCGCACCATGCCTTGAAGAGACATCTGAATTCTATGCAAAGTATGTAGTAGAAATTGTTGCTGAATAATTGGGAGACTTTATGAGACGAAGTATTGCTTTAGTATTATGCTTCATACTTGCAATCACAGGTCTTACCGGATGTGCCAAAAGTGAAGCGAGTCCTAGTGATGGGAATCAACCTTATGATATGTTCCATTACACGCACTACGCTTCTGGTGGCACAGAGGAAGATGAGACTGCAGTAATTCTTTTCGAGTATGCAAATGAAACGTTTACATCTTATCAAGTGGCGTTCATTTCTTGTACTTGTAGGGATGTAAGCGTTAACTATTACTCAGTTATGTATATAGAAATCCTTAATACTAAGGAGACTCCAGATAAAGCATCTATCAGAACTATTACCTTCTCAGACGGAAAAGGTATGTGGGGTGATAGTAATCCGACATATGGAACAACAAATTACACGCCAGAATATTTCGACGCGAATTTCATACAGCCTATGGTAGGAAAGACAAAAGCTGATTTTGATGCCTGGAAGGGATATAAAACACAAGTTGATGGAATAGATGTTGATGCAGTAACCTCTGCATCGGTTTCTACAAGCAATATAACGTCATGTATTAAGTCTCTATTCGATTATCATGTAAAAAAATACTATGGAGAAAAAATCAATGAAAAAGGCTAATTTGTTTAGGATAGTTTCATTAGTTGTCTTTGCTGTCATGTTCATGTTTTGCCTGACAGCTTGTGGCAAGTATGATGTAAAACTTTTTTCTAATGTTGATTTTTCAAATTCACCATTTAAGCATATTACAAATGGCGGTAAGGGTGGAGAAACCCCTTACAATATCAATGCGATAACTGGTGCAACACTTACGATAGAAGGACCTGGTATGGACTCGTCTGTACCATTCTCAACAAAAGAACTTGAAAACACAGATGCAGGACTTGTACGTGGTCTTTATAAGGATAAGACAGGTCTTAAAGCATATGAAGGAATTGACGTTTATTACCTGCTTAATAATATGGGTGATGGCGATAATTCTATTTCTATGACTGATACTGCTTATAAAGTTGTATTTAAGAATGCGAACCGTGAAGATGTTGCAACTCTAACTCTTGCCGATATTAAGAAGGCTCATGATGATAAACAGCCTGTTCTTATTACTTATGGTATCGGCGATGAGGCCTGTAAGACAGTGGCACCTTACGTATTTAGCGGTGCCAATAAGGGTGAGCATACACAAGGATTTATTGATGTTCTCAACAATGAGGATGGATGCTTAAAACTTGTATATAACTATACAAAGTATGGTAGTAACAAGAACTATAAGACATTCTCAAACTGTGCTTACCTCTATGTAGAGGAGGAGAAGACTCCTGGATTTAAGCACAGTGAGGCAACAAATGAGGCTTATGCAAATGAAAACCTCACAAATTATATTATCTCTGTTGGCGGTAAAACACTTGGTTATGAACTTGATTTTACTGTAAAACAGCTTGAGGCCCTTGTTGAACACAATAGAGACGGTTCCGTTAAGGAAGGCGGTCTCGGATATAAGGACTTCTACTCACTCGCAAATAATACATATTGGTATGTAAATGAGTATGAGGGACTTGAACTTTATAAATTCCTTCAGTATTGTGGCGTTCCAAGTGCTGAGGCTCTTGGAGCTGACGCTGAAAAGACAAAAGTAACTTTCTCTGCGTCAGATGGATACACATCTGCTGAGAAATTTACAATGGCTCAGCTTTCTGATCCTAATAATTTTGGTTATTATAAAAAGAATTCAGCTGACCTTGATGATGGCACATATGTATCAACTAATGCAGACCTTGTAAAGACAGGTTATCCAGTAATGCTTGCATATGGCGTAAATAATTATCCGTATACAATCACAAGCGAGGATGAAGGATTTGTTCCTGGACTTGCTAACGATGGCGGCCCAATGAGAGTCATTTTTGGTAAGATTGATTATAATCATGCAAATGGCTCCAATCAGATTCAGTTCCTTTCCAATATAGTTGTTGGTGCGAACTATACACTCTCAACACATAGTGGATCTCGTGTTGAAGCACAGCAGGAGTATACACAGGATAAAGTACAGATTAAGGTTAATAATGTTGACGGTTCTGTATTGTCTGATGCTTCATATACTGTTTCTAAAATTGAAGATCTAATCTACGGTGAGGATGTAACTAGTAATCAGATAAAATCTGCTAAGGTTAAAGCAGTATATGATGACAATATCTATGAGGGCGTAAATCTTGAATTTATGCTTTCAGATATAATTGGTATCCCGGGTACAAATGGTACTGTAACTTTCTCAAATGGTAAGGATGAACTCAAAGTAGAACTCTCGGATCTCTTTGAGCAGAAGTCGATTGTGGCATTCGCCAAGAACGGCTCTCCTCTTGTACCAAACGAGAATAGCGATGGATATGTTGCATCATATAAGCTAAATCCATTTGGAAAGAACGACCCCGCTGAATACAAAGTTGACAATGTTGGCGGACCACTTATGGTTATTGTTCCAACGGCAGATGGAAATAAGTATGTTAAGAATCTCACATCTATTGTTGTCAATGTGGAACCAGACCAGTATGCTCATTTAAAGGGTGATGCTGCTGTACTTGCTGGTAAGACAATAGAGTTCTATGGTGAGGGTGTAAATGCCAAGAAGGCATATACAGTTGCTGACCTTGAAGGTATGCAAAAGATGGCCAAGACATTTGACTATGGTAAGGAGAGATACAGAGGTATTCCAATGTATGATCTTCTTCTAAATGTTGGTCTCCGTTATAATGCAAGTGAAGTAATAATCACATCAATTGATGGTTCAAAAGAAACCTTTAAACTCGGTGATTTGCGTGGTGAAAAGGGTAAGTCCGCACCACTTCTTGCTTTCGGAGTTGGTGATACAACACAGGCTAAGAAAGTTGGCTCACCTCTACTTACAGATAACGGACCACTTATGTTCGTATCTGATAGTAAGAAAGTGAAGTCAGTTGCGAAAGTAGAAGTAACAGCAGTAGAAATGGCATCTTGGAACCATAGCGCATCTGATCTCTATACACCATTCCTTAAAGAAACTTTCTCAGTTGTATTAAAGACAGGTGCTGGAGAGAAGACATATGAATATACACTGGAAGAACTGGAAAATATGACGGATCTTGTTGAAAGAACGGAATATTTCGTTCGTGACTTTGGTGTCTGCGAAGGTATCAATCTATGGAAACTTGTTAAGGCTTCTGTAGGCCCAGATGTAGATCTTTCTAATCCAATTAAGGTTTCAGCAGTCGCATCTGATAACTATTCCAAAGATTTCTTATCAATTTTCTCTATGGATGCATTGGAAAAGGGTATTGTTGCTGCAGATGGTACACGAAAACCAATTATAGTCTGCTATGCAATACAGGGTTATCCACTCGTATTTGATGAAAATGATGAAGGATACACAGGACTGGTAGCGAATAGTGACGGTCCACTTCGTTTCATTACTGAAACTAACCAAGGCGCATCAATTAAACATGCAAGCAAGGTAGTTGTTGAAATTAAATAATTACCACAGGACTTTAACCACTCAGTCAAGGGCTTACCACCACAGCCCACATTTGTCTAATTTCATCTCCTATTATTGGACACAACTATATTTAGGCTGAGTGGCTTTGGCCCTTGCTTGTATTAAATTGAATAAAAAAGAGCCCTCAGTTTTTTAAACTGAGGGCTTTTCTTATTATTTATTATTTGCTAGCCTGCTTTGAATATTTGAGTACATAAATTGTTCTCATTATTGCGCAGTCGATAGGAGAGAGTGATTTTACACCAGACTTGATGAGTGAATACATCTCAGTCTTGCACTCCTTCTCAAGTACGAGCTTTACAGCGTCGATATCGAACATTGAGTTGCCTGTGCATAGAGCTCCTTGGCCACGGATAACGATTGCGCTACGACCCTTGGCTGCCTTGCCAATTTCATCTGCATCTGTACGATATGAAGCTCTAAGCCAGTTGCATACCTTGACATCGCGACCAGCAATCTGAGCGAAGTCGTCGAGATAAGGTGTAAGCTTATCTACTCCATATGAGAGTGCCTTAACATCATCTGATGCGAAAGGAACGATGAATTTAACTTTGCAATTTCTGTAGATAGCAGCGTGGATAAGGGCAACACGAGGAGCGATACCATTCTTGCCAACACCTTGCATTGTGCAGACATAGTGTGTGCCATTCTCCATAGAGAGCTCGAATAATTCATCACTGATGCGCTTGGATGATCCGAGATCAACAGGTGCGTCGCCGCTGCCTGGGAAGACTGTAGCGAAAGCCTTATAGAGATTGTCTGGCTTGTACTTCTTGCCACAAGCAAATTCTGTTAGGCGACCAACTTCCTTGGCACAGAGAGCCTCAAGTGTCTCAGCAATCTTGAAGGCCTCATCAAGGCTGGCACCCATGCAGAGTGCGCCGTGATGCTTCATGATTACTGCCTTGCTCTCAGGGTTTATTTCAACAGCAGCCGCAACGCCTTCGCGAAGAGCGCCTGTTGATGGCATGCCATAAGCACCAACTGGAACGATAGGTCCGAGAACCTTAGCATCCTTGGCAGGGATATCCTTGATTGGGATACCAGCTGCAGAGATTATTGATGCATTGACCTGATGAGTGTGAATGATGAAATCAACATCTGGACGGAGTTTATATGCGTCAGCATGAACACCTTTTTCAGATGATGGCTTGATATCACCTTCATACTCACAGTCAGCAATATTTACAACAACGATTTCATCAGGTGTAAGTGTCTCATAGGCACGGCCTGATGGAGTGATAACGAACTGAGTATCTGAGATACGAGCAGATACGTTACCCCAAGTTCTAGCAATAAGACCTGATTCAACGAGCTTTTTACCAGCCTCAACAACCAGTGCCTTTGCTTCGTTTATTTCATAAGCCATATTTGTACCTCAATTATTTCTTCTTAGTTGGGATAAGTTCACACTGTGAGAGAACCTTGTCGAAACGAGCGATACAATCGTCGATCATTTCCTCTGTATAAGCAGCAGATGTATAGAGACGTGAGCCTGCAAGTGTTACGAGGCCTTCTGCCATGTATGCAGCACCCATGTTCTGCATCTCAACCTGACGAACACCTGTCTGATCAAGGATGCCTGGAATCTCCCAAGCCTTCTTGAGGTCGATTGCGAACTGCATTGTACCAACTGTATCAAGGTGACAAACTGAACCAACGTTGAATGCAACGAATGGGAGGTTGTACTTCTTGATAGAAGCCTGGATGCCCTTAGTGAGGCGGTCACCCATCTGGCCTGCTACCTGGCAAGCGTTGCGCTTCTCAATCTCGCAGATTGCTGTATATCCAGCAACGCAAGAGATTGGAGTAGCTGCCATTGTACCACCGCACATTGCCTTCTTAACCTTCTTGCCAGATGCGTCAAGGCCAGCGCCGAGATGTTTCATAACATCCTTGTGACCGCCGATTCCGCCTGCACCTGGGTAACCGCCAGCGATTACTTTACCGAAGATTGTGATGTCTGGGTCGATACCATAGTAACCCTGAGCACCAGCAAGACCGATACGGAAACCAGATACAACTTCATCACAGATGAGAAGTGCACCATATTTATGACAGAGTGCTTCAACACCCTTAACAAATTCACGAGTAACAGGACGAGTTGCTGACTCTGGGCCGATTGGCTCGATGAATACGCCAGCTGTACCGCCGTTGAGTTCGTTGAGCTTGAGCTTTTTCTCGAGATCCTCGAGGTCGCCTGGGAAGAAGCCCTGTGTATGACGGAATGCATACATAGGAATACCCTTAGACTGGAGATTCATTGTGCCTGGAATACGCATATCCCATGCAATCATATCTGACCAGCCGTGGTATGCGCCACCCATCTTTAAGATGTTCTTGTGGCCTGTTGCAAGACGTGCTACACGCTCTGCGCACATGCAAGCCTCAGTACCTGAACCGAGCATACGGAACATCTCAACTGATGGAACACATTCAGAAATCTTCTTTGCGAGTTTCATCTCATACTCATGGAAAAGACCTGTTGATGGACCACATGTATTGAGAAGGTCGATTACAGCGTCACGAACTACTGGATCGTTAGAACCGAGAATTGTAGGACCGCCTGCCTGGAGAAGGTCATAGTAACGGTTACCATCGATATCGTAGAGATAAGCGCCCTCGGCCTTAGTCATAACGATAGGGAATGGGTGGTTGAAAGCGAGGTTGTGCTGTACGCCACCTGGTATATAGTCGCGAGCCTCTGTAATCATCTCTTTAGACTTCTTGCACTTCTTCTCAAAATACTCTTCCTCATAATTCTTGAGGGCAGTTCTGTTGAGAGAATAGATTGGCTTCTTGATAAGTTCATCGAGTTCCTTGTTGATGGCTATCGCATCTGGGTACTCGGAAATAGCAAATCTTGTGTCCATTTGTATACCTCCAAAACTTAAAAAATATAGTGTCGTGAGCGGCTGCTCACATATTTACAATAAAATTATACCACTATTAATGGTAAAATAAAAGCACAAATCTATATTGAATTTTAACAAATTTATTGATACAATTTAGCCATAGTGAGCAAATACTCACAACTCCGTATTGAGGAGGTATACAATGGCTGAAAAACCGCATCATAAAGAGGCTTTTGACCGTGCTGACCCCAAGTATAAATCGGCGGTTATAACCGCTGGTATCAATGAGTTTTCAGAGCTCGGTCTAGAGAAAGCAAATATCAATATTATCGCTAAAAAGGCAGGGGTGTCTGTAGGACTTCTCTACAAGTATTTCGATACGAAAGAGGACTATTTTCTCACCTGCGTTGACGAGGCTATGACAACCCTCGAAGAGATAATTGATGGCGTCGTCAACTCGGATGACAAAATTCTGGTGCGCGCGGAGAAATTGATACGCGCTATCCAGGCGACATCCGGCGCCGACTCTAAGTATGTAAAATTATATAATGAAATTACCAAGTTGTCTGAAAACGAGGGCGCCGCTGTCCTTGCGAAACGCGTTGAGGATATCTCCGCGCGCACATACCGCGATTTCATCGCGGCAGCGAAAGAAAAAGGGGATATAAGAGACGACTGCGACCCGGCTATGTTCGCATTCTTCTTTGACTCACTCCTTATGTCACTTCAGTTTTCTTACACTTGTGATTATTACCGTGAGAGGCTAAAAATCTATTGCGGTGAGGATATTTTCGATGACAATGAGAGAATGGTAAGTGAACTGCTAAAATTCATTGAGGCCGCATTTACATTCGCTCACGATGACGTTAAAAAATTTGGTAAATAAAATATAAAGGAGAATAAATATGGGAAAGTATGTAATCGCTTATGATATCGGAACAACAGGCGTAAAGACATGCCTTTTCGAGATCGATAAGACAATTGTTCTCAAGGCTGCATCATCCATGGGATACGGACTTTACATGGTGGAAAATGGTGGCGCCGAGCAGGATTTTGACGAGTGGTGGAACGCTATGTCAGCAACCACAAAAGAGATCTTTGAGAGCGATGAAGTCAAGGCGCTCGGAGTTACAAAAGAGATGATAGAAGGTATCTCTTTCTGCTCACAGATGCAGGGTCTTGTAGCTCTTGATAAGGACTGCAACGTACTTCGCAGACCTATGTCTTATATGGATCAACGTGCTAAGGAAGAGATCAAGAAGGGCATCGCAAACGGCATTCAAATTGCAGGTGCTAACGTATTTAAACTCCTTCCATATCTCTACTATACAGGAGCAGTTTCATGCTCTGTTAAGGACCCAATTTGGAAGTATAAATGGATTGAGGCTCACGAGCCAGAAGTCTTCAAGAAAATCTATAAAATTGTCGATGTTAAGGAGTCGATTATTGCCCGTATGACAGGCAAAATCGTAATGACTCCAGACTCAGCTTTCGGCCAGCTTCTCTATGACACAAGAAAGGGTCATGAGGGTTGGTGTAAGCCGGTTTGCAAACTCGTTGACGTAAACCCAGAACACCTCGCAGATATTGTAAAATCAACAGATGTTGTAGGTGGACTTACCAAATCAGCAGCTGATGATCTCGGTCTCCTTGAGGGCACTCCTGTATTTGGTGGTGGCGGCGATGCATCGCTCATCGGTGTAGGTGCCGGCGCAGTTCTCCCAGGTGACACACATATCTATTCCGGCACATCAGGATGGGTATCAACTGTAGTTGAAAAACAGACAGTTGATACAGGCGCAATGATCGCCGCAATTGTAGGTGCTGATGAGGGAAGATACAACTACTTTGCAGAGCATGAGACATCAGGAAAATGCCTTGAGTGGGTAAAGAATCATTTGGCACTCGATGAGATTGGCATCTATCTCGAGAAGAAGGATGTTACAGAATCTCCTGAGACTTTTGAGGTTGCATATACATCACTCTATGACTATCTATCCAAAGTTATGCGTGAGACTCCAGCTGGCTCAAATGGTGTTATTTTCACACCTTGGCTCCATGGCAACCGCTGCCCATTTGAGGATCCAAATGCTGCAGGTATGTTCTTCAATATCAGCATAGATACAGGCAAACGTGACCTTATCCGTGCCGTAATCGAGGGCGTATGCTTCCAGAATCGCTGGATGTATGAGCAGCAGGCTAAGAAGGTTGATGTATCAGATACAGTTCGCTTCGTAGGTGGTGGCGCTCTCTCAGATGTAACTTGCCAGATTCTTGCAGATGTACTTGGCAAGACAGTTGAGACAGTTGCAAGTCCTCAGAATGTTGGCGCAGTTGGTGCTGCAGCAATCATCGGCGTTGGTATCGGTGCAATTGAGAGCCTCGATAAGGTTAAGGATTTCATCCCTGCTGAGAAGACTTTCAAGCCTAACCCAGATAACAAGGCAATCTATGACAAGAACTTTGAAGTATTCAAGACACTTTATAAGAACAACAAGGCTGCATTCGCAGCACTTAATGGCTAAGGAGCACTATGAAAGTATTATTTGTCTGCTCGCAAAATATGTGCAGAAGCCCATATTGTGAGTACATGTTTAGGCGTATGGTGGAGGAGTCGGACATCCTACGTGGCAAGGTTGAGGTCAAGTCATCAGCTGTCATGAGTCCGGTTCCAGCAATAGATCCCAATACAGCGGAAGCCCTTATCCGAGAGGGATTTGATAGGGAATATGTAAACAGTCATAAACCTGGTTTTATACTTAGACCTTATGATTGGAAACTCTTCCGTGAAGCCGATATTATCATCGGAATGACCAAGGGACACAAGTTGCTTTTGCCAGTTTGGTGGCATAAAAAATTCAAAACACTCTCAGAGGCAGCAACCGGCAAATATGCCCCTGTACCAGACCCATGGCTCATACGCGACATAGATAAATACATTGTAGAAATGAATAAAATCAAGGCATTCCTGCTCCAATATAAGGACTGCCTTGAAAAGCAACTTTAATCCAAATTGTTGACTAAAATGCAATTTTTTATTATAATTTCTTGCGTATTATATTTTATATATAAAAGGAGAGTTATTTATGAAAAGAATAATTGCACTTGTAATGGTACTTGCAATGATTCTCTGCTTCGCTGGATGTTCAGCAGCACCAGCAGGCGCAGGTGAAAAGGTTATCCGTATTGGCGTATTTGAGCCAGCATCAGGCGACTCAGGCGCAGGCGGAAAGAAGGAAATGCTTGGTATGCAGTATGCTAACTCCAAGTGTCCTACAGTTACTATCGGCAACGAGGAATACAAAGTAGAACTCGTATATGCTGATAATGCTTCAGATGTAGCTAAGGCTCCAACAGCAGCTTCTGAGCTCGTTGGTAAGAATGTTGCTATCGTTCTTGGCTCATATGGCTCAAGTGTTTCAATGGCAGCATCAAGCATTTTTAAAGATGCTGGTATAGCTGCTCTCGGTGTTACATGTACTAATCCTGGTGTAACAGCTGGTAACGATCACTACTTCCGTATTTGCTTCCTTGATCCTTTCCAGGGCACAGTTCTTGCAAACTTTGCTGCAGATAAGTTTAATGCAAAGAAAGCATATTGTCTTGGCGAGTCTGGAAATGAATATGATCAGGGATTGATTACATTTTTCACTTCAGCTTTTGAAAAGGCTGGTGGAACAGTAATATCCGATAATTTCATAAAGGATACAGGAGACTTTAGTTCTTATATTAACAAGGCTAAAGCAGAGGGCTGCGATGTTTTCTTCTGCCCAGTTTCAATCAATTATGCACAGAACATTGTTAAGAAAGCAGCAGAACTTGAAGCAAAATTCCCAATTATTGGTTCTGATACACTTGATGATAATACTGTACTTGATGGTGTAAAAGACACTGATATCAAACTCTATGTTTCTACTTTCTATGCTGAGGGTGGTAACGCTGAGTTCGATGCTGGTATCAAGGAATATATCAACAACAATGCAGAAGCTAAGGCTACAAACGGTGGTAACGACACAATCTCTGCTGTAACAGCAATGGGTTATGACGCTTACTTCGTAGCACTTGAGGCTATCAAGGCTGCAGGTTCTGCAGATCCAGCTGCTATCAAGGCTGCTCTTCCTAAGGTTACATACACTGGTGTATCTGGTGCAATCGCATTTGATGAAACTGGTGATGCTAAGCGTGATACAGCATTTATCAAGACTTCTGACAATACAAATGTTTCTTGGGTGTTTGAGACACAGCAGACAGCTAACTAAGATTTAAGTTAAAACTTATAAACCAGTTCAAGGGGAGCCCACTCGGCTCCCCTTGATTTTCACAGATAGAGGTAAATTATGGAATTTATTATTTCTCAGATACTTTCCGGCGTGTCACTTGGTGGACAGTATGCTCTGATTGCTATCGGTTATACGATGGTTTATGGCATACTTCGTCTTATCAACTTCGCCCATGGTGACGTATTCATGGTTGCCGGACTTCTCGTAGTTTACATGTCTACTGTTCTGCCAATCTATCTCAGCATTCCGATTTCTATCATCTTAACAGTCCTTCTCGGATTCATTATTGAACGTGCAGCATATAGACCGCTCCGCTCAGCACCAAGAATGTCTGTTATGATTTCAGCAATTGGTGTCAGCTATCTTCTCCAGAATGTTGCACTCTATGCAACAGGTGGACAGCCTAAGACATATACAAGAATACCATGGATTTCTAATACAATTCATATTCTTGGCGCGCCAACAAGCGTAGTAACAGTTATTACACCAATACTTGTTATTCTCCTTGTAGCGCTCCTTACAACACTTATCAACCATACCAAGGTTGGTATTGCTATGCGTGCTGTATCCAAGGACTTTGAGACATCACAGCTCATGGGTGTTAAGATTAACTCAGTAATCTCTGTAACATTCATCATTGGCTCATTCCTTGCAGCAGTTGGTAGCCTTCTTTATTTCACAAACTATCCTACAGTTGTCCCTTTGTCAGGTGCTATGCCAGGACTTAAGGCATTCGTCGCTGCCGTATTTGGCGGTATCGGATCTATTCCGGGTGCAGTAATTGGTGCATTTATCATCGGTATCTGTGAGACCCTTATTAAGGGTACCGATTATTCAATATTCTCAGATGCTTTCACATTTGCACTTCTTATCATCATCCTTGTAGTTAAGCCTACTGGTATCTTTGGCGAAAAGGTAACTGATAAGGTTTAAGGAGGGTGAACTATATGATGAATGAAAAAAAACGTGTCGATGTGGGAACTCTCGTTACTTTATCTGTAATACTTGCAGTAATTATTTTGACGGTTGTTCTTGAAAACACAATTAGTTTTACATCCCCTTTGTTTACGGTAATACGAAAAGGCGCTGTTTATTCACTTGTTGCAGTTTCAATGAACCTACTTAATGGTTTCACTGGCCTCTTCTCACTTGGCCAGGCAGGATTCATGCTTCTCGGTGCTTATACATACGCTATTCTTACAATTCCTGGTGACCTTCGTGATTCGATTTATTATCTCTTTGATGGCTCATCTATTGGATTTAGTTTGACGGATGCGATGAAGGGCATTTTCGGTGAGACATTTGGTCTCATTGTAACAGTACTTCTTGCATGTATCGCAGCAGGTCTTGTTGCTGCTATCTTCGCATTCCTCATCGGACTTCCAGTACTGAGACTCAAGAGTGACTATCTTGCTATTGCTACCCTTGGTTTTGCTGAAATCCTACGTGCGATTTTCCAATGGGGCAAACTTGGAAAAGTTACAAATGGTGCAAATGCACTTCGTTCATATCCAACATTTTCTGATTTTAATATCAGAAACGATAGCGGGATGGTTGTATTTAGACTCTCTTCATTTATACCAATCTTGATTGCTGGTATCTGTATCGCAATCATAGTTTTACTTATCAATTCATCATACGGTCGTGCATTCAAGGCAATCCGCGATGATGAGGTAGCAGCAGAGGCTATGGGTATCAATCTTGCGAAGCACAAGATGCTTTCATTCTGCATCAGTTCATTCTTCGCAGGCGTTGGTGGAGCACTCTTTGCTATGTTCGCATCAACTGTTCAGGCTAAAATATTTACATCTGCTATGACCTATGAGATTCTTCTCATCGTTGTAATTGGTGGTATCGGTTCTGTATCAGGTAGCTGCATCGCATCATTCCTCTATATCGCATGCTCAGAGTGGTTACTTCGTTTCCTCGACAACCCAATGTATATTGGTGGCGTTCAGGTTCCACTTTTAAAGAACGGTTTCCGTATGGTAGTTTTCTCAATCATCATTATGATTGTTGTTCTTTTCTTCCGTCAGGGTATCATGGGCGACAAGGAGTTGCCGGATCTGTTTAGGCGTAAGAAAAAAGTAAAAGAGATTAAGGAGGGCGAGACAAATGAGTGATAATGTCCTCCATGTAGAAAATATTACAATGCAGTTCGGCGGTGTCGTTGCCGTTAACAATTTGTCCCTCGATATTCCAGAGGGCAAGATTGTAGCTCTTATCGGACCAAATGGTGCCGGCAAGACAACAGCCTTCAACTGCATCACAGGCGTATATGAGCCTACAAATGGTCTTGTTGAATTCATGGGCGAGCCTATCGTTCGCAACCATCCATCAGGCAAGATGAAGAAGAACTATCTCGGTGAGAATGGCGACAAGTACCTCGGTGAGGTTGTTGCATTGACACCGGATAAGATTACAGAAAAGGGTATATCCCGTACATTCCAGAACATCAGACTCTGGAAGAGTATGACTGTATTTGATAACGTTTTGACTGCTAAGCATATGCGTGCAAATCAAAACGTATTTAGCGCAACCTTCCGTGGCAATGCCAAGGAGGAGAAGCGTATGCGTGAGGAGACAATGGAACTCCTACGCGAGCAGGGCCTTGATGCGTTCAAGGACGATATTGCGACAAGCCTTCCTTATGGTATTCAGCGTCGCTTGGAGATTGCACGTGCGCTCGCATCCGAGCCAAAGCTTCTCCTCCTCGACGAGCCAGCGGCTGGTATGAATCCACAGGAGACAGAGGAACTCGCAGCATTTATCAAGGAGATTCGTGACAAGTATAATTTGACAATATTCCTAATTGAGCACCATATGAACCTCGTTATGGATATCTCAGATCATATTTATGTTATCGACTTTGGTAAGATGATTGCCGATGGTGTTCCAAGTGAGATTCAGAAGAATCCACTTGTTATTGAGGCTTATTTGGGGGTAGCTGACGATGAGTGATAAGATACTTGAAATAAAAGACCTCTGTGTGTCTTATGGTGGTATCGAAGCAGTTAAAGGTATCTCCCTAGATGTATATGATGGACAGATCGTAACCCTTATCGGATCAAACGGTGCCGGAAAGTCTACAACACTTAAGACTATCGCTGGTCTTGTAAAACCAAAGAGTGGCTCTATCAAGTACAAGGGCCAGGAACTTATTGGTTTGTCACCAGATAAGATAGTAAGTGCCGGTGTCGTATTGGTACCGGAGGGACGTCGAGTTTTTCCTAACCTCACAGTAAAGGAAAACCTTCGCATGGGTGCTTATCTCCGCAAGGATGATCTCACAGCTGACTATGAGTACGTATATGAATTATTCCCACGACTCAAGGAACGTGAGTGGCAGCTTGCTGGTACACTCTCAGGTGGTGAGCAGCAGATGCTCGCTGTTGCCCGTGCACTTATGAGCAAGCCAGAGCTCATCATGATGGATGAGCCTTCTCTTGGTCTTGCACCACTCGTTGTTGCTGATATTTTCAAGATTATCAAGACAATCAACGATGCAGGTATCACAGTACTTCTTATCGAGCAGAATGCATTTATGGCTCTCGAGACAGCAGACTGGGCATATGTACTTGAGACAGGTAATATCACAACTAATCGTGCTGGTCTTGACCTTCTCGAGGACGATACTATAAAAGAAGCTTATCTTGGAAAGAAAAAGAACTAATGAATAATTCGAATGAAATGTATAGAGCACTCGGTATTGGTGACAAAGTATATGATTTCTCTGAGAAAATTCTAGGGGAACTTGATGCGCGTTTTCGCGATATCGATGCGGTAGCAGAGTACAATCAAATGAAGGTTATCAAGGCCATGCAGGACAATCGCGTAAACGCGGGCTGTTTTGCGGGCACAACGGGCTATGGTCACGACGACTTGGGTCGTGATACCCTCGAGGCAGTTTATGCCTCCATCTTCCATACGGAAGCAGCCCTTGTGCGCGGTCAGATAACATGCGGTACGCATGCACTTGCAATTGCTCTATCCGCTAATTTGCTACCTGGTGATGAGATGTTATCACCAGTTGGCAAGCCATATGACACATTGGAGGAAGTAATCGGTATCCGTGATGGAATCGGTTCGCTCAAGGAATATGGTGTGTCATATAGACAGGTTGATTTACTTCCTGATGGCTCATTTGATTATGACAATATCAGACGCGCAATAAATGAGAAAACCAAACTCGTTGAGATACAGCGCTCCAAGGGTTATGCAATGCGCCCAACCTTCTCCGTTAAGGAGATAGGGGAACTCACAATGTTTATCAAGCAGATTAAGCCTGATGTCATTGTGATGGTAGATAACTGTTATGGTGAATTTGTTGAGACAATTGAGCCATCTGATGTCGGCGCTGATCTCGTTGTTGGTTCTCTTATCAAGAATCCAGGTGGTGGACTTGCTCCAATCGGCGGATATATCTGTGGCAGACGTGAACTTATCGCGCGCTGCATGAACCGCCTTACAGCGCCTGGAATAGGTGGGGACGTCGGTGCGAGCCTCGAGCTCAACACACGCCTCTACCAAGGCCTTTTCCTCGCACCGACTGTAACAGCTGGCGCACTGAAAGGCGCTATCTTTGCAGCGCGTGCATATGAGACGCTCGGCTTCCACGTATTGCCAAATGGCACGGAGCCTCGCCACGACATAATTCAGTCAGTAGAACTCGGCTCAGCTGAGGCTATGTGCGCATTCTGTGAAGGAATTCAGGCAGCAGCTCCTGTTGATAGTTATTTCACACCAGTACCAGAGGCAATCCCTGGTTACAGTGATGATGTAATTATGGCAGCGGGCGCTTTCGTACAGGGCTCATCAATTGAACTCTCAGCAGATGGACCTATCCGTCCACCTTATGCTGTATATTTCCAAGGAGGACTTACATTCCCACATGCCAAGCTCGGCATAATGATGTCAATGCAGAAACTCCTTGATGCAGGACTTATTGAAATTTAGGGAAATAATATGTGGCTTATATACACAGTGATAACGCTCGGCGCCTGGGGCATAGCTGACTTGTTTTACAAGCGTGGTGCCAATAGCGAGGAGCGTTTTTCACATATCAAGACAACTATATATGTCGGATTTGTCATGGGCATAACTGCAATCGCGACCATGCTTATACGGGGCATAGATTATGATTTTAGAAATTTATATGTCTATCTGCCTGTATCGCTTATGTATATTCTATCTATGACGGTTGGATATTTCGGTCTGCGCTATCTTGCTCTCTCGATATCGAGCCCGATACAGAATGCATCAGGCGCAATATCATGCATACTCCTATGCATAGTACTAAGGCGTTTGCCGGATGCGATGTCACTTGTTGCAATAGTGCTTGTAACACTAGGTGTTATAGTGCTCGGCGCATTTGAGAGACGTGAGGAGGCAGAGGATGGCGATAAGAAGTATAAGATAGGCTTTGTCGCTTTCTTTATGCCAATTATATATGCGGTAATAGATTCGCTCGGTACATTCCTTGACGGCTATTATCTCGACGATATTAGTACAACACCGCTTCTCTCTGTGACCGAAGCAAATTTTGAAGATGTGGCCAATATCTCATATGAACTTACATTCTTCATTGTTGCAATTGTGCTTGCTATCTATGTTGTGCTTATTAAGAGAGAGCCACTGTCACCAGGTGTCGGTGGCAGCAGACCTCTTGCCGCCATTTGTGAGACCGCAGGACAATTTACTTATGTATATGCGCTCTCAGGCAGGGCAGAGGTTGCAGCACCAGTTATTGCAGCTTATTGCATAATATCTGTAATGCTCGCGAGAATATTCCTAAAAGAGAAACTCGCAAGAGCTCAATACATTTCAATTTTCTTGCTACTTATCGGAATAGTACTTCTAGCGATAGAAGAGATATAAAAAAGGCTCCCAAAATGGGAGCCTTTTAATTATTTAATATACTTTTTTATAAATCCATCTACTTTGGACCAGTAGAGTTCTGGATCATATAGGAGAGCGGCAGCATGTGTGCCCTTGTCAATTATGACAAGTTCCTTTTCAGTAGGACACGCGCTATACATCTCGCGTCCCATTCTTGCAGGAACAAATCCGTCATCCTCACCGTGTATAAAGAGAATAGGGCATTTCGCATCATATATTCTCTTGTGCGCATCGGCATAACCCAGTGTATATCCGGCCTTGATCTTGTTGACAAAGCTAAGTACTTCAATCAGTGGGTGAACAGGTACATGTCTTACTTGCAACTCATATGCGATCTGTTGCTTTCCACCGGTGAAACCGCAATCGTCGATGGCAAATTTTACACTAGATGGCAAGTCCTTGCCGGCCATCTGGCATACGGTTGCACCGCCCATGGATACACCGTGGATGATGAATTGGTAATCACCGAGGTTCTCCTTGATATATTGGAGCCAGAGGAGACAGTCATCTGATTCATAGCCAGAGAATCCTACATAATGACCTTCACTCTTGCCCATACCTGTGTGGTCCATTGTAAATACGCCATAGCCATATTCCTCATGATAATGCCTTGCGAAGAGCATTGGATTGCGGAATGCATTTGACTTATAACCATGGATGAGGAATGCTACAACATTGCATCCATCTTTTGGTGGAAGGAAGTAACCACAGAGATTTTCACCGCGCTTGTTCATCATATGAACTTCGCGATAGTTCTGAGATAGGAACCAGTCCTTACCTTCCTTCTCGATAGGATTGAGGAGGTCACGCTCAACGAGCATTCCCTTGTCCTTGCCACTTGACTGTGGCGCGTTCTTGTCTATTCCAATTACTTTTTGTTGCAATATATCAGCAACTACAAGTGAAATGGAAATGGCCCCGCAACCGAGGCCATATATAATTTTCTTATTAATCATAATAATTTAATTTCGTTCTCTGTACACAGATCAATCATTTCATCAGGCCATACGGATACCTGCACTTCACCTATATGAGCCTTCTCGAGCATATACATACACATACGTGACTGACCGATGCCTCCGCCGATTGTAAGTGGGAGAGTGCCATCGATAACGCCCTGATGATATGCATATTGCAATCTATCCTCAGCGTCGGCGAGTTTTAACTGCGCCTTCATTGATTTGGAATCAACGCGGATACCCATAGATGATAACTCAAGTGCGGAACCGAGTATCTCGTCCCATACGAGAATATCACCATTGAGTTCCCAGTCATCATAGTCAGGAGCACGACCGTCGTGGCGCTCACCATTTGAGAGCTTACCGCCGATTTTCATAAGGAAAACAGTCTTCTTCTCCTGTGTAATTTTATTCTCACGTGCCTTGGAATCAAGGTCTGGATACATCTGGAGCAGTTCCTCTGACGTAATGAAGAAGACGTCGCGCTCCATATTGCATGTGAGCTGAGGATATACAAGATTTACCTTTTCCTTGGTGTCAACAAGTGCATTTACAATGAGTCTTACGATACCTTTTAGGAAGTCTTCTGTACGGTTGGAAGCATTGATTACACGTTCCCAGTCCCACTGGTCAACGTAAATTGAATGGGTGTTATCGCAGCTATCGTCGCGACGAATAGCTGACATATCTGTATAAATTCCTTCACCTGGCTGATAGTGATATCTCTTGAGAGCCATACGTTTCCATTTAGCAAGAGACTGTACAACTTCGGCATTTCCACCGATGCTCTGCATGTCAAAAGAAACCTTGCGCTCAACGCCATTCAAGTCGTCGTTGATACCACAGCCACTGCGTACGATAACAGGGGCGGTGACACGGTCGAGATTGAGTGCACGAGCGAGGTTGTTCTGGAAAGTATCCTTTGTAAGTTTAATTGCTCTCTGAGTCTCTTTTAATGATAATTTTGACTCATAGCCTTCTGGAATAAAAAGTCCGTCCATTGCTTCCACTTCCTTTATTTATGAGAATAATAATACAATAATAGTGATTGAATATCAAGGCAAAATATTGTATAATTTAGGAGTAATTATGTCGGTCATTCAACCGACTTGAGACTATAATGGGAGGCGGAATTATGGCACTACCTATATCTCTTATCAAGGCATTTTGGGACTTTGACAAGAAGATGGATGCAGCTCGTCTTGCGAAGCAGACATATCCAGATACATTGACGGAAGTACTCGATATTCCTTATGTTGATGATGGTGAGAAGTATCACAAACTGGACGTTTATTATCCACGTGATATGAAGCAGGGCCAGAAACTCCCAGTAATTATCGATATCCACGGCGGTGGATGGTTCTATGGCGACAAGGAACTTAACAAGAACTACTGCCTCCATCTCGCAGAGAGGGGATTCGTAGTATTTGGTATCAGTTACAGACTTGTTCCAGATGTACTTGTAGCAGATCAGTTAAGAGACTGTATGCTTGCCCTTAAATATATTGCAAAGCATCTCTCTGACTATCCTTGCAACAAGTCTAGAATCTATCTCACTGGCGATTCGGCAGGCGGACAACTCGCAGGATACGTTGCGGCTGCAACAGTATCGAAGCGTGTCCGCGAGGTATTTGACCTCGTGGATCCTAAACTGCATATTTCTGCAGTTTCACTTGTTTCACCTTGCCCATATCTCAAACCGGCAGGTCTTATGAAACCTTATATGATCCACGTGGTCGGCAAGAAGTGGAAGAAGCAGCCATATGCTCGCTATCTTGACTTTGACAGAGTTGTAAAATCAACTAAGGGAGAATATCCACCTACAATTATCTTCA
This sequence comes from Acutalibacteraceae bacterium, assembly GCA_045642705.1. GTDB lineage: Bacteria > Bacillota > Clostridia > Oscillospirales > Acutalibacteraceae > UBA1227. The sequence continues at coordinate 40,264 of JAZUJK010000007.1, read as the reverse complement.
CAAGTTTTATGGATGTAATTGCCAAGGGACAGTCAAGAAATGCATATAAGGCACTTCGTGCGAATGGTACTAAGGTTAAATTTGATACCAAATTTAAGCCATCGCTTAATCATGTATATCAAGTTCTTGAACCGGATATTCCAGACTCAGTCAAGGCAATTGACAAGATGGTAGCATTTTTTGGTAAGAACAAATAATATAAAACTACATTACGGGGGAAAATCATGCAGCTTTATACTATTATTTTCGTTGTACTTTATCTCATTGTCCTTGTCTCATATTTCTTCTCTGAGACATCTGGCAATTTCAAGCGTCGTGCAATCAATAAAATCCTTATGGCAGCAATGTTTATGGGATATGCGATATTTGAAATGTTTAATCATTCACTATGGGGAGATCCACTGAATATCCGCTTTATAATCGGTTTGTTTTTCGCATTTGTCGGTGATGTATTGCTCCTATGGAGTTTCTCCAAGGGCGGTTTCTCATTCGGTATCAGTAATGTTATTCTCTTCATAGCACAGCTTAAATTTATGTCAGCACAGGGAATAGGCTTTGGTAAGTATTGGTGGTTCCTACTTATCTATGCAGCACTCGTTAGCACTTTCTGCATTCTCTGGTTCAAGGGCTGGTACATCTGGAAAGAGAAGAAGCCAGAGATGAAATTTATGTTCCCACCATATATCGGAACCGTTTCACTTCATGGTACACTCTCAATTGCAGTTCTTGCACTTGCACCATTCTCAGTTAAAACAGTGCTCTTCTGCTCAGGCCTTATCCTATATATGATTTCAGACTATTTTATCTCTCTTCACAAGTTCAAATTTACAGAGAGCAAATTAGTTCTTCGCCTCAATAGTGGTACATATTTCTTAGGCCTTATGCTTGCAGCAATTAGCTTTGCATTCTAATAAAAAACTTAGCCCTTCGCGTTTGCGAAGGGCTTAATTTTTTTATTCGATTTCTGTGAGTTTTATGAAATCATCAAAATTTTTCTCGAGCAAGTCAAAGAATTTTTCTATTATTTCTTTATCTTTTTCGTTTCCACGCTCACACATAACGAGTGTCATTTCACCATTCATTGATGTTGCTGACATAAGCGCAAATGGCTTATATTTAACCGCACCTGTCATAAAACCATCAACAGGAGGGTTACCACATAGAGATAATTTTGCTGTATCCAGTACACCTATGTTACTCATAGATAGGAGAGGATTGGAATACCCAATCTTGATAACATTCTCTGATGCGAGATAAGGCATAATATTATAGGCAAGTTTCAAAAGTGGTAGGCCATAGAGTCCCATAAACCTATCATCCTTATTCTTTCTTGCGGAAATTTTGGCAAATTCAACACTCTCTTTTATATCGCGTGCCTTGCCAGGTGTAGAACATGGCATATACGCGGTATGGTTGGTATATCCAACCTCATCGAGGTTGCTCATATAGCGGCGCAAGTCGATAGCGCAGGAAACAACGACTTCTTCGTCGGTTGGGAACTCTGCAATGTCATACATTGCATAGAGGAAAGCACCGACGAGTGTATCATTTACTGTCGCACCGATGGACTTGCCCGCTGCTCGGAGCTTTGCGAATTTATCGGCATCTATTTTGCGCTTTACAATAAATGATTTGTCATTCTTGCTGTCGGCTGTGAATGGGAACCCATGCTTGTCCTTGTTGGATACATTCTTATATAGCCGTTTGGCAGCACGCTTTTCTGTAGAACTGAGATCTGTATATACCTCTTCAAAGGAACGGGAGCCTTGGCGAACGATATCAACAGGGCTCTTTTCATTTTCGACGAGTTCGGTATATCCTTCACAGAATGAATGAAGGAATGATTTTAGATCTCCACCGTCCATACACATGTGGTTTGCGACTAGACACAGAGTGGATTTGCCGTCCTTGTTAATAACAGCAAACTTTATCTGTAAGTTGTTCTCAGGTGGGAGGTACTGCATAATGAAGTCTTCTATTGCAGCATCTAAGTCATTTGGATTGTCTATTACAGTCAAGAGTTCTTCAATTGTATATTCCTCAGCTTGCCAATAAGGATCATTTGCGCTGAAGTGAAAACTGGAATGAAGAACAGGGATTTTTTCTACAAAGCATATGATGACGCTCTTTAGTGCGTCTATGTTTATTTGATAGTCGTAGTTTAAAACGACATGAACCATGCGGTCGTTATAATCGCGGAACATATAGTGCATCTTGTCCCAGAGCTCGGCATTTAATTTCTCTTTTTTAGCCATCAATATGCACCTCCGTTCTATCTAGGGACTCGAGACGCAGTTTCTCTGCGCGCTCAAGTAGATGATGAGTGCGATTGTAGTAAATGACAAATATAATAATTGATATAGCAATACCGGCAACGATTAGCATCCATCCAGATTGCCAATGAATCATATGGAGCAATCCGAGGGTAATATAAGTCCAAGTGCCTATGCCGGGTGGCGCAATTATTGTATGCCATATTCCAAATTTTTCTTTTGCTAGAACTGGCACAAAACAGTCGAAAATAGTAAGTATCAGCAACGTTGCTGTTATTATTACTGCGCTGTTGTGCATTTTAAATACTACATCCATAACAAGCCATAAGAAGAAGGCGGAAAGTAGTACCGCAACTGAGATGCTTGCACTGAGAGGCAATCTGCGCTTACCCTTGTAATGCAGATTTGGTGGCATTACAAGAAGAAAGTCCGTATAGAGAACAATTCCAGCAATAATGATAAGCCAAGAATGAGCGAAATCTCTATTGTAGAATGTGTCGAGTAAAAAGAGAATGCCTACAAAAATGTAGTAGGAGACAGAGAGCAATATTTTTAAATTGAAAAGTCGCTTTTCAATTCTGTTCTCAAGTGATTCTCGCTGTTCCTTGATAAAATCATGGCGACAATCGGCATTTTCGCTGATAATTAGGTCATAGATGACCTTGGAATCGGAAAGCCCACGCTTGCGAAGTGTCACTTCGCGGTCACGCATCTGTGCTTTCCTTTTTTGTTTGAACCTTTCGATATCTTCACTCATAGAAGGATCGCCGGATAGGTCGGATAAGGTTATATCTATGAACTCGGTATAATCTTTCATTTTGACCTCCAAAATGGGTAAATGAATTAAACTTTATGCGTTCAACATAATGATAACAGAATATATAAAATAAAACAAAGTATTTTCTTTACAAAGTGGTATTGTATATTGTAGAATATTTTTATGAATTTGTTCATTATAGACGGAGGATATAGTAATGGAAGAACATGAAGGCTTCACAGTCGGACTTGCACTTGTCGACGCAATACCGGTAATATTCTTTTCACTTAGCATGATTATTATCGCATCAGCATTGTCTGGCGCTGGAATTACATTTTGGATTTTCCTTATCGGAGCAATCCTTATAGTACTCTCAGGCCTATGCAAGGTGCTCTGGAAATTGCTCCTTGGACTAAAAGTAGGCGACATCAAGATTCTTAATAAGCTCTTTGTACCACTTATGGCAAGTGGCTTTATGATTGCTATTGTTGGCGCAATCCTTGGCACAATCCTCAAGGTTATTCACTGGGGTGGCATAATCAAGGCACTTGTTTCAATCCCAGCACTCATCTTCTTTATCTTGGGCTTTGCTGGAATGGGCGTTATGGGCTATGTTAAGTCAACTAATAAGCGTGATGACTTTAATAAGGATGCCAAGAAGAACTGGATTGCACAGTTCGTAAATGGCTTTGCACAGGGTATGTTATTCCTCGGTATTTTCTTTGCAACAAAAGGTTGACAAATAAGTTATATATAATTAAAATATCACCATAAACCGATGAGAAAGAGTAGTAGGTTTTATCGAAGCTATTAGAGAGTCGCGGACGGTGGAAGCGCGGCAGTGGAGGTAATTCTGAATGGACTTTTGAGGGCGACCTGAAACAGTAGTAGGGAAGACGGACCAGTTTCACGTAATAGAAACTTGCGTATGTTAGTACGAAAAGTGGTCACATAAGTGGCAAGCCGGGTGGCACCGCAGGAATTTATTCCTGTCCCAGCATTTTGTTGGGACAGGATTTTTTTACTCCCAACATAAGAAAGGAGTCAAATAATATGGCAGAAAAATTCGATTTTACAAACTATTTCAAAGAGTATCCAGATGAGCAGGGCTTCTTTGGCCCTTACGGTGGCTGCTACATCGAGCCAGAACTCAAGGCTGCTATGGAGGAGATTACAGAGGCTTATTTCACAATCTGTAAGTCATCCAAGTTCATAGCTGAGCTCCGTGAGATCCGTAAGAACTTCCAGGGTAGACCAACACCTATTACATATTGTGAGAACCTATCTCGCTCTATTGGTGATGTTCAGATCTATGTTAAGAGAGAGGACCTCAATCATTCTGGTGCACATAAACTTAATCACTGCATGGGCGAGGCTCTTCTTGCGAAATATATGGGCAAGAAGAAAATCATTGCCGAGACCGGCGCAGGTCAGCACGGCGTAGCACTTGCAACAGCAGCAGCTCACTTTGGCCTGGAATGCGACATCTATATGGGCGCTGTTGATATCAAGAAACAGGCTCCAAATGTTGCTCGTATGAAGATTTTGGGCGCCAATGTTATCGAGGTAACAGATGGTCTTCAGACTCTAAAGGAGGCTGTTGATGCAGCTTTCGCAGCATATGCAAGGGAGTATAAGGATTGCATCTATTGCATCGGTTCTGTTCTTGGCCCTCATCCTTTCCCAATGATGGTTCGTGACTTCCAGTCAGTAGTTGGCTTTGAGGCACATGACCAGTTCCTCGAGATGACAGGCGAACTTCCTGATTCTGTTGTTGCCTGTGTTGGTGGCGGTTCCAATGCTGCCGGCTTCTTCTCAGGTTTCCTATCAGATCCAGTTAAAATTTATGGTATTGAGCCACTTGGCCGCGGTGAGAAACTCGGCGACCATGCCGCTTCACTCAAATATGGTGAAGAGGGTATCATGCATGGCTTCAATTCAATCATGTTAAAGGATGCGAATGGCGAGCCAGCACCAGTTTATTCTTGCGCATCAGGTCTTGACTATCCATCATCTGGCCCAGAGCATGCATTCTGGAAATCAATTGATCGAGTAACTTATGATGTAATCGATGACGATGCTGCAATTGATGCATTCTTTGAACTCTCAAGAAAAGAGGGTATCATCCCTGCAGTTGAGAGCTCACATGCAGTTGCTTATGCGATGAAACTTGCAAGAGAGCAGCGCCATGGTTCAATCCTTGTAAATCTCTCAGGACGTGGAGATAAGGATATGGATTATGTTATTGAGACATTTGGTTTAAAATAAGATAAAAAGTAAACTCCTCTTGGATTCCAAGAGGAGTTTATTTATACCATCATTTTCTTGCGATCTGGTGAGTTGCGATATTTCAGTATGAATGAGAATGCAAGTGTGGAGAATCCGGATATGAAAAGAATTGTAATAAGTGGAATTACAAACTGTTTAGAGAATGGATCCCCAACATTGCTACCGATTGCGGTAAATGAGATGATTTTAATTGCTGCACCGAGCACTGATAGGATTAGATATTTTGGGAAACTATATCCCATCTTTCCGTACATTTGACTGATAGGATTGATTGGAACTGTTGGAACAAGTCGGAGGATGAATAGAAGTGTAGGATTGCCAGTGGCATATCCGTTCTCTTCATCCTGTATGAACTTCCAGAGGAACTCTGAATGTTTCATAAGTTTGGAGACATTGCCTTCTCCTATATGCTTGCCCCAGAAATATTTGACTGTAAATATGAGCGAGTATCCGGCGAGGTTTATTATCAGCGCTACCGGGAACGGGAAAATAATGGCGCTGATAAGGCAGGTCGCCGATACTGGTATCAGTGCAATGATGGATTTGATAGAGAAGAGCAGGAGAAGCGATATGACAATGATGAATTTATTGTCGAGTTGTGCTATCAAGTTTTCCATCTTCTCAACGAAGGCTTGGAACTTGATATAATAGGCTTGCGCCTTGCTGATGGTTGGATTGCCTGTAATCTTAGTCGCTATTTTACCAGCGGCATTAGGATCCTCTTTCTTGGCGCTTCGCTCTGCTTCGTACTCGTGAACGCGGTCAATTACTTTGTCACCAATATATGTGCCACCAACTGTTTCCTCCATCATGGATTCAAATGGGGCTGTGATAGTATCGACATCGATTGCTCTGCTGACAACGGTTAGGGATATCGCGAGCGCAATCATGATAATGCCAATGAGGTTCACGAACCTATTCGATTGTTTCTGAGCGGTCAATCTATCACCTCCCAAACACAATATATGGTATAAATATACATCCTAATTATACTATAATGTGCGTTTTAGGTCAACAATTGTTGACCGTTTGGGGCATTTGTGAGATAATAAAAATGCTTATATTCGGATACAATATTATAAGGAGGAACTGATATGACAAATGAAGAACTAAAGGCCCTAATAGACGGTGTAGAGCCTATGTTTAAAGCACGCTCATCAGAAGTGTATGATATCGGCGATGACAAGGTTTTAAAGCTCTATTTTGATGATGTAGACGCTGATAATTTAGAGATAGAGTATAAGAACACTTGCACAGCATTTGAACTCGGATGTACACCGATGGAGTGCTATGGAAAGTATAATATCGATGGTAGATTGGGTCTTGTTTTCAAGAAACTTCAGGGCATCGCACTTACAGATGCACCAACTTCTTTGTCACCAGCTTTCCTTTTCAAGGGCGGACGAATTATTGCAGAACTCCATGCAATGGTTCATGAGAAGCACGCACCAGAACTTCGCGATGTTCGCACAGTAGCAGTTGAAACAATAGAGAAGAACCCTGAGATTTTCGCATTCCTCTCAGCAGAGGATAAGAAGAAGGCAGAGGACTATATCATGGCTCTTCCAGAGGCAGATAATCTCATCCATCTCGACTTCCATACAGATAATATCTTGGTGGATGGCGATAACAATCAGGTTATCGACTGGATGACCGCTTGCAAGGGTTCACCACTTGCAGAGGTCGCTATGATGAACTTCCTGTTCCATGATGCAGAACTTTTCCCAGGAAGCTCCAAACTCAAGATTTTCTTGCTCGGTACAATTCGTGTATTTATCTATAACGGATATATGAAGAATTACACTAAGCTTACAGGTATCAAGGAAGAGGACAGCGCTCCTTGGAATATCGTAGCTTATGTACTCCGCCTCGGACTCTGGAATATTGCGTCTGAGAAGGAATTTTTAAGTGGTAAAATCGCTGATGCTGTAAAGGAAATTAAGTAAATGAGTTCTTTTGACAAGAAAGTTAAAAAGATACATGAGATTGATCCCTCTATCGAGGTCACAGAGGAGCGCGGCTGCATCGTGCTGCGTGGCGAGCTCGACGATTGGGACAAGATTGTAAGAGCTGGCAAGAAGGCTGCCGGTAAGGAATACTTTGGTGTCATAAACGACATAAAGCTCCGCGGTTTTACCCCGGAGGTAAAACTGCCATCGATAAACGATGAGCTATATGACGGCGCGACACCAGATGTACTTATCATCGGTGGTGGCCTTACCGGCTGTGCAACCGCGCGTGAACTCACCAAGTACAATCTTGATATCATGCTAATTGAGAAGGGTGCAGATGTCGCATCGGGACAGTCGTCCCGTAACGGCGGTGCAGTACATGTCGGAATCAACTACTCACCGAATTCCGGCAAGCACAAGTACTGCCACCGCGGCAACGAAATGTTCGATGAACTCTCAAGAGATCTCGACTTTCCATTTGAGCGACCAGGTCATCTCCTTATCACCAAGGATAGATGGGAGAAGATCCTTCTATATGCACTCTGGCTCAATTCGTTTAGACTTCATATCGATGGAGTAAAGGTTATAAACAGAAAGCAGTTGTTGGAACTCGAGCCTTATGCTCCATCATGGACCAATAACGCTCTATATATGCCGACTGGTGGTTTTACATCACCATACAAGTTCAATATTGCACTCGCTGAGAATGCTGTATCAAATGGTGCCAAGATTTGCCTTGATACAGCGGCTCTCTCAATGGAGGTTGAGAATGGCAAGATTATCTCCGTTCTAACCAACAGAGGCCGCATATATCCAAAACTTGTTGTCAATGCAGCAGGTGTTTACTCGGATGTAATTGCTGAGATGGCGGGTGACCGTACATTTACTATCCATCCTAGAAAGGGTACAGATATTATCCTTGATAAGAAGGTCGGCAAATATATCAATAGCACTATGGATAAGTCCCCAATCACTGTCCTCGATGACGAGGCCAAGGGCGGACTTATCAACAAGATAAAGTCAGTGAAGTTCGCACTGTCGCACGAGAATACCAGCAAGGGTATCGCTGTTATCCATACAGTTGATAAGAATATGATTGTTGGACCTGATGCGACAGAGACGCCGGATAGGGAGGACACTACCACCAATGCGGCGATAGTCAATATGATTCTCGAGGCTGAGATGAAGGTCGCTGAGAATATCAAACCATCCGATGTTATCGCATATTTCTCAGGTGTTCGCTCTCCATCATATGAGGAGGACTTCCAAGTACGCCGTGGTATATTCACAGAGAATATCTTGGAGGCTGGTGGCGTACAGTCACCAGGCGCAACAGCTGCACCTGCAATCGCTGAGGACTTTAGAGATTGGACTCTTGAGTATCTCAGGGATAAATGCGGTATGACAGTTGCTGAGAATAAGAACTTCAATCCAAAGCGCAAGGCAGGTCCTCATCTCAAGGATATGAGCAGTGAGGAGCGGGCCAAGCTTATTGCGCAGAATCCGGATTACGGCCAGATTATATGCCGTTGCGAAGAGGTTTCGAAAGGCGAGATACTCGACGTTCTAAACTCTCCGTTGCCGGTATATACGCTTGATGCTATCAAGCGTCGTTGCCGTCCAGGTATGGGCCGTTGCCAAGGCGGATTCTGCTCACCACTAGTTACGGAAATTCTGGCGGAAGCCAAGGGCTGTAGACTTGATGAAATCAAGAAAAGTACAATTTCTAGCACCATTGTCTATGGACCGACAAAATAAATTTTTAAATAGGAGACTTTACTATGGTTAGTATCACTGGTCAGCTCATTAGATGGGCACTCTACACATTCGCAAATATCAATCCTGAGCGTGTAGACTCAGCAATCCCAGGTTGCCAAGGTCTTGATATTTTCTTCTGGAAAACACCAAATAGAGAATTCAAGCATTATGATGGCAAGACAAAGAACGGCACAAAGTACGAAGTATATGCACCTAAGAAGGGCGCATCAAACGATTATTGCATCTACTATCTACATGGTGGCGCATATATCGGCAAGCAGAACTGGATTTATAGATATCAGTCACGTTATTTCAGTGCAGCAGCTGGTGGCGCAACAGTAGTATATGTTGATTATGATGTAGCACCAGATGCAGTTTATCCAACACAGCTTGATCAGGCTATGGATGTATGGAATGAAATCACAGGTAAGCTCGGCTTTAAGGCAGAGAATATTGTCTGTGGTGGCGACTCAGCAGGCGGAAATTTGACACTCGGACTTATGCTCAAACTCCGTGACGAAGGTCGCGATATGCCACGCGGTGGCTTTGGTATGTCACCATGGGCTGATATGCTCGGCTCAGGCGAATCATATATCAAGAATTACAATGTTGATATCATGTTCGGTAATAAGAAGGGTGAACTCACAGAGGAAAAGAAGCAGCAGCTTATGGACTTTGATGTATACTGCTGGACTAAGGGCTCAGATAGAGGTCATCCATATGTATCACCAGTTTATGGCGATTATCATGACTTCCCACCAATGTTCTTCACAGTAGGTTGCGATGAGATGCTCCGTTCAGATACAGAGACAATCGCAGCTAATCTCAGAAAGAATGGCGTACCTGTAGAGGTATTCCGTGGAAATGGTATGTGGCACGTATTCACACTATTCCATGGCATAGTTCCAGAGGCAACAGCTGCTTTCTCATGTCTCACAAACTTCATCAGTGATCGTTTCGAGACATATGATTATACTTATCCAGGTAAAAAATATCGTATTTCATAAAGGAGACCACCATGGAGAAGAAAAGAGGTATTAAGAGTTTTCTCTTATGTTTCTTCTTAACTGGAATAATATTTATCATTCCGACTTTATTTTCAAATTTAGTACTAGCTGTATATGATGTGTCCAGCGTTAGACCATCGGCTGCTCTAAACCCAACCCTCGGTATCATCTTTGGTTGGCCAGCAGCGCTTGGCACGGCTGTTGCCAACCTCATTTCCGACTTCTTGTCGGGATACGGACCTCGGGTTGCCGCAATGGGCTTTTTGCCACAGATTCTCTACGGAATACTTCCATATTATGTATGGAAAAATCTGATGAAGAGTACGTCTAATAAGTTGCGCCTTGATGGCCCAACTAAGACTATCTTGTTCGCACTTTTGATGCTCGTAAACTCAGCTATAATAGGCTTTTTCGTAGGACTAAACCAAGCGGTAAACTTTGGCACACCACTGCTTCGCACAGCATTTTTCGCATCCCTAAATGACTTTGATATGTGCATGATTTTCGGCGTGCCAATTATGGCAATTGCAGATCATCTCTACTCAAAATTCCGTCATAATGGCAAGAGAAAATTGTCTATCAATGAGCGCATTATCATAGGTTTTGCAGCAATAGAATTTGTTGCACTTATCATCGTTATTGTGACCAAGATGGTAACTATGGGAAATGCTGAACCGATAGTTTTATGGCCATCTATTTTCAAGACAGCAGGACTTGTTATCAATATTCTTCTTGTTCTATCAATTGTTCTTATGGTCGTAATCGGCTATATAAGACGCAAGAATGAGGGACTCATTGTAACATCTAGAGTAAATGGAAATGCTTTTCTTGATAGATTGCGCAAGCTCGAGTTCACATCAGTTCCACTGACAACTGTTGAGTATGAAGCTTATGTTGATGAGAATGGTGAGACCTCACTAAAGCAGGATAAGGTCAATATGCATCCAGCATATGAGGATGATTGGCAAATCAGTCTCTCATGTCAAAAGGGATGTCCTATGAAATGCTCCTATTGTGATTGCCCAAGCTTTGGCTTCTTTGGCAATGCCACAAGAGAGGATTTAAAATATCAACTTGAGACTGTACTCCAAGGATATGGCAGCACTCACACAGGACATCTTCATATTGATTTCAAGAGAATGGGTGAGCCGGTTATGAATGCCGACGTGCTCGAGTTCTTGGAGCACGACATGAAACCGCTCATTGACCAATATGTTGAGGCTGAGAAACTCTCAGTTTCTATCTCAACAATTTGTCCGAGAAGCTGCAGTGACCTTGGCAGCTTTCTCTCAACATACTGCCGCATTGGCCGCGACATCTATGGCGGCAATGCATCTCTTGAAATCAGTCTTCAATCAACTGATGACAATCAGAGAAAAGAAATCTTTGGCGATATGAGCTTACCTCTCTCAGAGATTGCCGAGATAGCAGCAGATTTACCTGATAACTTAGGTTCTAAATATGTTCTTTCATTCGTTGTAAATCCAGATTTTACAGTTTCAGCAGAGACTGTCGCAAGCCTCTTTGACAAGAATAAATTCAAGATTGTCCTCGTTCCAATGAACCATACATATAATGCTGTGGACAATGGCCTCACTCTCGTGAATACAGAGGAGGAAGAGACTTTATTTAAGTCTATCGAGAGAGACTTCCTTGACGCTGGATATGAAGTATTCGTATGGCCTGAAATCTCATCAAATGATTTCGAAGTGGTACAAAAGGGCCAAGCAATGCTTCCAAATGCACATGAGAAAATTAGTCATCGCTTCAATAAAAAGAAGAATGTCGGACTCATTGTTGCAATTGAGATGGATGCAATATTTGCATACTATGAGCACTATGTTGAATTGCCAGCACCTGCTGGATATCATCTATATAAAGTTTCTAAGGACAATTACAACTTATTTGTTCTACAGACGGGTATGGGTGAGGTTAAAGCATCAGCTGGTGTACAATATCTAATCTCCGCTTGCAACGTATCAACAATTGTAAACTTCGGTGTTGTTGGTGGCTTGACAGAGGAGATGGGACTACATAGAATCTGTCTCGTTGATAGGGTGGTACATTACAAATATGACTGCTCTGAATTTATGCCACTTACAGTTGGTCAGCTCGATGATCATCTGACAATCAATCTTGTACCGGATGAGAGTCTTGTTAAGACTGCTCAGCAGGTTATGGACGGACTCATGACTGTCACATGTTGCTCAGGTGACAAGTTCGTTGGCACCGAGGAGGAGAAGACATATCTCCATGAGACATTTGGTGGCGATATCTGTGATATGGAATCCGCCGGCATCGTTATCGCATGCGAGATGAACAGTGTCCCATGCTTGCTTCTAAAGGCCGTATCTGACGGCCTCGCAGGTGGCGCAAATGATTTCTATTCAGAACTTGCCAAGGCCTCACGCGAGTGCCTAGAAGCAACGGATGAACTGCTTGAAAAAATCATATAAACAAAATAAAAATGCCCCGAGTTTCCACTCGGGGCATTTGTTTTTTTTATCTTAGTTCATCTCGTTTGTTGCGATGATGTCGGCGCCTGTGCCTAGTATGTCATGGATAGCTACGTCACCGATATGAACTGGTGCTGTGAGAGTTGCTTTATTGATAAGTTCCATTGCCTGGAAGAGAAGCTCCTTTGGAATATCAATAGATGTCTTAACAGGAACAACTGGTGCTGTACCGCCAACAACTTTTACAGTTGACGTGAGATTACGCATTGGATGAGTAACTTCATTAGCAGCATACTTTTCACCGTTCTTGCAAGTTGCACCGTCAATTGAAACAACTTCATTGTTGTCATCAGTTACGACCTTGATAGGGCAACCACGAGGACATGCGATACAAATAAGATTTCTTTCTGCCATCTCTTACGCCTCCTCAATTGAAACGACGATTTCGTCGCCAGCCTTCATGTCTTTTAGATCTTCTGGCTTGATAAATACATTTTCCATCTCGCCAGGAGCAAGCTTAGGTCTCTTTCTGTTCCAGAGTTCCTTGCCGTTGCAAGTAACTACTACGCGCTTGTCGCGATAAACATTTGCAACACGGAAGTAGATTTTAACCTCTTCCTCGTTGTTCTTGTTGATGTGCTGAGGAACTGTATAGCGGACACCGTTGATACCTTTGCAGTTTACATATTCTGGCTCTGCTGTGCCCTTGATGTACTGAGCAGCACCCTTACCAGCAATCTGTGACTCCTGAGTTACGAAGTCAACGAGGTCATGTACTTGGAGTACGTTACCGCAAGCAAATACACCCTTGTGGGATGTCTCACGCATCTCATTTACGCGTGGGCCGCGAGTAACAGGATCCATCTCAAGACCAATCTGGTTGGAGAGCTCGTTCTCAGGGATAAGACCAACTGAGAGGAGAAGAGCGTCGCATTCGATATATCTCTCTGTGCCAGGGATAGGAAGCATCTTGTCATCAACGTCAGCGATTGTAACGCCTTCGATTCTGTCCTTGCCATGTACCTGGATTACTGTGCATGAGAGATAGAGAGGAATATCAAAGTCCTCAAGGCACTGAACGATATTTCTCTGGAGACCGCCTGAGTAAGGCATTACTTCGCAAACGCATTCTACCTTAGCGCCCTCGAGAGTCATACGACGAGCCATGATAAGGCCGATATCACCAGAGCCGAGGATTACTACCTTGTGACCTGGCATATAGCCATCGATATTTACAAACTTCTGAGCTGCACCAGCGCTCATAACACCTGCTGGACGTGAACCAGCGATATCAAGAGCACCACGTGGACGCTCACGGCAACCCATGCAGAGGATGATAGCCTTGGCATTGATAGCATAGATACCGTCATCCTTGTTGGAGCAGATTACCTGATTGTCCTCAGTGAGATTAAGTACCATTGTATCAGTCTTAACAGTGATATTGGTCTTCTCAACGAGGTCAATAAAACGCTGTGCATATTCAGGACCTGAGAGCATCTCGCCAAAGTAAGTTGCACCGAAACCTGAGTGAATGCACTGCTCGAGAATACCACCGAGACGCTCAGCGCGCTCGAGGATTATAATGTTTTCTTCTTTAATACCATTGTCCATAGCGGAAAGTGCAGCAGCCATACCAGCAGGGCCGCCACCAACTACGACAAGGTCATAATTTAAAATCTTACTCACAATTACTTAGTCCTTTCGTAGATGATTTTGGATTCTCCGCCAAATTTGCTTATCTCATTCTTAGGAAGGTTCAGCTCCTCAGCGAGGATCTCGAGAACCTTGGATCCGCAGAAACCGCCCTGGCAACGTCCCATGCCGGCACGAGTACGACGCTTAACACCGTCGATGTCGATTGCGCCTGCAGGAGCCTTGATTGCTGCGCGGATTTCACCCTCTGTGATTGTCTCACAGCGGCAGATGATATGAGCATAAGCAGGATCCTTGGCAATAACTGCTTCCTGCTCCTCCATAGAGAGGTTGCGGAAGATGATTGGCTTAGTTCTTGATGGATTCCAGGCAGCCTTAACCTCTGGCTTGCCGATTCTGTCGATTACCATGTTTTCAACATATTCTGCAATAGCAGGGGAGGAAGCGAGTCCTGGTGACTCGATTCCAATAAGGTTGATAAACTTATCGTTAGTTGTTGCTGGCTGGATGATGAAATCATCAGTTGTTGAGTGAGCGCGGATGCCAGCGAATGATGTGATCATATCTCTTGTTGATACGATTGGAACTGACTTCTGAGCTATACTGAAGATTTCACGAAGTGCGCCAACACGAACTGATTTGTCCTCGTTATCCTCAACATTTACAGCTGATGGTCCAACGAGAATATTGTGGTGACATGTTGGAGCAACAAGAATTCCTTTACCCATCTCATTAGGGCACTGGAAAATTGTGTGTGAACACATATATGAGCAAGAGCGATCGAGAAGACCATACTCGCCGAGACGTCCGATAATTTCGAACTCCTCGCCACTGAATTTCTTGGCGAGTTCTGCAGCGCCGAGACCAGCACTGTTGATTACGAGGCCAGCCTCAATAGTCTTGCCGCACTTGCATTTGATTTCAAATTTATCATCGGCAAATGTGATGCTATCAACTGAGAAGTTTCTGATAAGTTCAACTCCGTTGCCGACAGCGCACTCGGCAGCGCCGATTGCGAGCTCATAAGGGCTTACAATACCTGCGCTCTTAGCCCAGAGAGCACCCTTGGCCTCATTTGATAGATTTGGCTCAAGTTCGTGGAGCTTCTCAGCGTCGATAATTTCCATATCTGGAACGCCATTGCCTATACCACGGTTGTAGAGTTCCTTGATGTGTTCCATCTCAGCATCTGAGAATGCTACAACAAGGGAACCGTTTTTCTCATAAGGAACGAAGAGGGTAGAACATACCTCTTCCATCATTGCGCAGCCCTTGACATTGAGGTCTGCTTTTAGAGTACCATTCATAGCATCAAAACCAGCATGAACAATACCACTGTTAGCCTTGGAAGTTCCCATTGCAACATCAGATGTCTTCTCGATAAGTGCAACATTTAAGTTATACTTGGAGAGGGCTCTGGCTGTAAGTGAACCGACAACGCCAGCACCGATAATGGCAATATCATATACCATATCAATTTTCTCCTTCCGCTATCCATTACCTAGTCGAATAGGTTACATACATAGAAAATTTTAGCACTTAAATTAGTACAAATCAATAGATTAGATAAAGGTTCTCTATATTTTACTATCATTGACTTTTGTATAATATAAGTATAAAATTTATATTGGTTTTTTACGGACACGTTTACATAAGGAGGAGAAAATAATGTCAGTAGAATCAATCATTTTGTCACAAATTTTTAACGTAGATAACTGGGCAAAGTTCCCATTTATCGATCTTAGGGGAAAGTTCCCACAGGTTAATGATGAGTACGATATCGTATTCAGCGATTCAAACGATACAGTTTGCCGCGCTGACCTTCATTATCTCAAGAACCAGACTGGTAAGATGCCAGTTCTCCTCAATATCCATGGTGGCGGTTGGATTATCGGTGATAAGTCAAATAGCACAAGCTATTGTCTTCCAATCGCAAACGCAGGTTTCTTCGTAATGAATATCAACTATGGTATGCCTGAGAAGGATGTACCAGCTCTCTTTGAGAAGGTTGACCCAAAGAAGAACCATAAAGCAGAATATGTTTGGCCTTATCCAATCCAGACACACTTCCTTGCTATGAAGTGGCTCGAGGAAAATGCTGAAAAGTATAATCTCGACCTCTCCAAGGTATTCGTATCTGGTGACTCAGCAGGCTCACATATGACAGGTGTTGTTGCAGCATGCTTCTGCGATGACAATTATGCAAATGCTCTTGGCGTAGTCAAGCCATCATTCCAGCCTAAGGGTTATATCATGAACTGTGGTCTCTACAGACTCTCAATTTATGAGCCAATCCCAATCGGCCGTGTAATGATGCAGAAGTTCACAGGATATGACAATGTCAAGGAATGCCCACTTTATAAGGAAATCAATCCTATTCCTTACATCAACAAGAAGGCTAATAACGTTCTCGTTGTTAAGGGTCAGTGGGACATCATGACAATCTTCCAGTCTGACTGGATGGTTAAGAGACTCAAGAAGGAAGGCGTACCACACGAGTTCTATGTTGGTCGTGGATTCCCTCTTGCAACATTCCATGACTTTATGTTCCTCAACTTTACCAAGCATTCCAAGGATTGTATGGCATATACAATTGATTGGCTCAAGAACACAGCAGCAAAATAACTTAGGAGGGACATTAAATGATTCAATTTCTTCAGTATGTAGGATGCGGCATTCTCTGGATTGCTAGTTCTATATTGACAATCGTCAAGAAGAATCCTATCGGTATTGCTATCCTTGCTATTATGCACGGTACAGAGGCAGTACTTATAGGCGTTAAGACAGGTCTTGAGTATGGCAAGAAGCTCCCATATTCTATCGTTATGTGTATGACATTTGGATTCACATGGTGGTTGCCACTCAAGAAGCAGATTAAGGCTGAGACATTTACAGATGCTGATTTCGTACGCACAGATCACGATTTCACAATGCCAGAAACGGGGGTACAGGACTAATGCCAGCAGTATATGACAAGAACGCAGTAGTAATTACTAAGGCTCCTGCACTCAACTATTTCCATAACAATGTAGAATTACCTTACAACTATGGCACACCAGCATATGATGAGCGTGCAGACGTTAAGGCAATTAAAGCAACAGTTCGTAAGTCACTTGACGAACTCGATAAAGAGACAGGTTGGAAGGCTCAGTTCAAGGGCAAGAAGATCCTTGTTAAGCCAAACCTCGTTTTCGTAACACCTAAGGGTGGCTATCGTTATGATTATGCTATTCCTCAGACAACAGACCCACGTGTATTTGATGCAGCTATCGAAGTTCTCAATGAGATCGTAGACGACATCGTAATCGGTGAGGGTTCAGGTCTTGTAACATGGACATATGCTCATATCGCTGGATATGATCGTATCGCTAAGCACTATGGCGCTAAGATCGTTTACTTTGAGGAGCAGCCAACAGACCGTTATTTCTGCCCTAAGGCTGAGTGCGGCCAGGAAGTATATGTACCTAAGATTATTTCTGAGGTTATCAAGGGCGAGCGTCTCTACGTTTCTATCCCTAAGATGAAGACTAATATCTATACAGGTGTTACACTCGGATTCAAGAATGCTATGGGTACATTCTCATGCAACATGAGATATAGAAACCATACATGGCAGATTGATAAGAAGCTCTCTGACCTTCTCTATCTCTTCAAGCCAGACCTCACAGTTGTTGATGGTATCATCGGCGGCGGCGGAAACACACCAGGTCCTAACTTCCCAGTACTTGTTGACAAAATTGTTACAGGTACTAACTCAGTAGAGGTTGACCGTGTTGTTACTGAGATGATGGGATTTGATCCTACTAAGAACAAGCTCCTCATCGAGGCAGGTAAGCGTGGCTTTGGTGATCCTAATGTTAAGATCTGTGGTGAGAAGGAAATCACTCCATTCATCCCAGCAGAGCAGTCACTTATCACAAAGCGTTTTGAGCACAACTGGCCAGGCGTTAAATATTTCGTAGGTCATACTAATGATCGTGCTCCTAAGCTTACATCTCTCCAGACAAGCCGCGATTTCGCAATTGAGATGGAGAAGACATGTGGCGGCGGATGTGTAGCATCTATTGGTACAACATTCGAAGTACTCTTTGCTTCACATACATATCCACTTAACAAGAACCGTAAGATCAACATCATCGTTGGTAACGGTGCAGAATATAATGGACAGAAGTATTGGCTCGACCGTGACGGTAAGGCATATTCACTTGAGGACCTCAAGAACCTCAAGGGTATGACTGCTGTAGTAGGTGAGTGCTCATCACCAGCAAAAGACGCAGCAACTCCTGGTCTCTGGATCCGTGGTTGTGGTGAGGTTAACAACCTTGCAGCTCGTCTCATGATTGCTATGATGCCTGCACTTCCAGGTCAGTTCGATCCTAACAATCTCCACCTTATCATGTTCGGTATGGTTCGTAAGTATGTAATCAAGCTCTTTATGGCTGCCAAGGGCACACCAACAGAGCCTAACTTCGATGCTTACAATGACGGTCTCTTCACAATTCCAGAACTCGCAGCTCAGAATCTTGACTGTGACTGGGTAGAGGCTCCAGTTCCTCCACTTACTTGGGAACAGAGGAAAGAGGCAATCAAGAACGTTAAGTTCCTTGCTAAATTCCTATTCTAATAAATTATTGAGGTGTAATTATGAAAAAGTTTTTATTCACAGTTTTTACCAAGCTTGAGTACGTAGATTACTTCCTTGTAATCGTTCTCTGGGCACTCGGCGCAATTGGTACAATTTGCGGTTTTCCTTGGATCACACTTGGTATTGTTGTAATGCATGCTTGTGAGCTCGTTACTATCGGTCTTAAGGCTGGTATCAACGGTGGCGAGAGCATCCCATACAGCATTGCTATGTGCATGATGTTCGGCTTCACTTGGTGGGTTCCACTCAAGATGAAGACAGGTCAGGTTTCATTTGACTAATTTGGGAGGTAAATATCGATGATTCAAGCTCTTGAGTATCTCGGTTGTGGTATTCTCTGGATTGCGAGTTCTATCCTTACAATAGTAAAGAAGAACCCTATCGGTATTGCAATCCTTGCTATTATGCATGGCACAGAAGCAGTTCTCATCGGCGTTAAGACAGGCCTTGAGTATGGTAAGAAACTTCCATATTCTATCGTTATGTGCTTAACTTTTGGTTTCACATGGTGGCTTCCTCTCAGAAAGCAGATGGCAGCTGAAAAGTTTACTGATAAGGATTTCGAACTTACATCTGAAATTCTTAATAGATTCAATCACTAATATGGAGGAATAACTATGTCAGCAACATATAATAAAAATGCAGTAGTTATCACTCCTGCACCAGAAATCAATTATCTCCATAACTATGTTTCACTTCCATATGATTATGGTCGTGATTCATATGAAAATCGTCCTGATATCAAGGCTATCAAGGCTACAGTTCGTAAGTCTCTTGATGACCTCGATAAGGCAACAGGTTGGAAGGCTCAGTTTAAGGGCAAGAAGGTCCTTATCAAGCCAAACCTTGTTTTCGTTACACCTAAGACAGGCTATCGTTATGACTATGATATCCCACAGACAACAGACCCACGTGTATTTGATGCAACAATGGAAGTTCTCTCAGAACTCTCAGATGATATCATCATCGGCGAGGGCTCAGGTCTCGTAACATGGACATATTTCAAGATGGCCGGATATGATAAGATTGCCAAGAAATATGGCTGCAAGCTCATCGCTTTCGAAGAGCAGGCAACTGACCGCTATTTCTGCCCTAAGGCTGAGTGCGGCCAGGAAGTTTATGTACCAAAGGTAATCTCTGAGGTTATCCGTGGTGAGCGTCTCTATGTTTCTCATCCTAAGATGAAGTGCAACATCTATACAGGTGTTACACTTGGCTTCAAAAATGCTATGGGTACATTCTCATGCAACATGAGATATAGAAACCATACATGGCAGATTGATAAGAAGCTCTCTGACCTTCTCTATCTCTTCAAGCCAGACCTTACAGTTGTTGATGGTATCATCGGCGGCGAAGGCAACACACCAGGTCCTAATGATCCTGTTCTTATGCACACAATCGTTACAGGTACTAACTCTGTAGAGGTTGACCGCGTAGTAACAGAGATGATGGGATTTGATCCTGACAAGAACAAGCTTCTCATCGAGGCTGGTAAGCGTGGATTCGGTGATCCAAATGTTGAAGTTATCGGTGAAAAGAAGATTGTTAAGTTCCGCCCAGCAGAGCAGACACTTCTCTCAGATCGTGTTGAAAAGCTCTGGCCAGGCGTTAAACTCTATGTTGGTCATACAAATGACCGTGCTCCTAAGCTCGATAAGCTCAGTGGCAACTCTGTTGATTTCGTAAGAGAGATGGAAGCTACTTGTGGTGGCGGTTGTATCGCTTCACTCGGCACAACTCTCGAAGTTATGTATGCATCTTATACATATCCACTTACCAAGCACAGATCTATGTCTGTAATCGTTGGTAATGGTGCAGAAAAAGACGGCGTTAAGTACTGGCTCGGCAAGGATGGCAAGGCATATTCACTAGAGGACCTCAAGGCTCTTCCAGGCGTTAAGGTTGTATGTGGCGAGTGCTCTGCTCCTGCTAAGGAAGTTGCATCTCTCAAGGGCTTCTTCTGGATCCGCGGCTGTGGTGAGGTTAATAACCTTGCAGCACGTACAGCATTTGCTATGATGCCAACAATTCCTGGACAGGTAGATATGCATTATGCTCCTCTCATCGTAACAGGTATGGCTCGTAAGTTTGTAATCAAGCTTGCTAAGGCAGCTATGGGTACACCAACTGAGCCTCATTTCGATGCTTATGATGACGGTCTTTATACAATTCCTGAGTATCAGCAGAAGCACATCACAGCTGATTGGGTAGAGGCTCCAGTTCCTCCACTTACAATGGCTGATAGAGTTCAGGCAATGAAGGACGTTCGTTTCTTCGCAAACTTTATGTTCTAATCTTAAAAAACATAAAAATTGCATAAAAAAGTGGCCTTGATTTCTCAAGGCCACTTTTGCTTTTTCGTTTGAATATATTATAAGTAAATGCTATAGTTAATATGGACTTATTTATTATATATTTTGGAGGTAAATCATGGAAACTAAAATGGTTTTGACTCCTGAGCAGCAAGCAATACTTGACGGCTCAAAGGGAGAAACTATGGCCAAGGTTATGAAGACCTTGGTTAAGTATGGCGAAATTTTCGGTGCTGAGAAAATGGTTCCAGTAACAGGTGAGTATGGTCACCTCGTTCTGAGCTTTGGTCTCATGTTCCTAGGCCCTGTATTTGACCTTTATCAGGAACTCATTGATAACGGTTGTCTATCTGGCCAGAAGTTCACATGCGACCCAAGACCATATGATCCAGCAGTACCACAGAGCCCTATCGCTAAGGCGGCTGCCAAGGTTATCTATAGCAAGCAGGGCAGATATGAGAAAGAGATGAAACAGCTCGGTCTCTTGAATGATGACTCATTTACTTGCACATGCTATATGCCTGAACTCGGCAACACACCTAAGAAGGGCGATGTACTCTCATGGGCAGAGTCATCAGCTGTTGTATATGCAAACTCCGTGCTCGGTGCACGCTGCAACAGAAACTCAGGTATCATTGAACTCTTTGGTTCAGTATGTGGCTATGTTCCATACTTCGGCTTCTTAACCGATGAGGGACGTCGTGCTACTTGGGTTGTAAAACTTGAGACAACTAAGATGCCAGATGCTCAGATTCTCGGATCTGCAATCGGCATGAAAGTTATGGAAGATGTTCCATATGTATATGGCCTTGATAAGTATCTCGGCAACGAACTTAATGATGCTGCTAAGACTTATCTCAAGGACTTTGGCGCTGCAACTGCATCAAATGGTGCTGTTGGTCTCTATCACATCGATGGTTTGACACCAGAGGCAGTAGAACTCGGTGACAAGCTTATCGCAGAAGGTGCTAAGGAGTATATCATCACTGATGAAGAACTTCAGCGTGTTAAGGATAATTATCCTTGTATCTGGAAGAATCCAGACGCTACACCTGAGATGTGCTTCCTTGGTTGTCCTCATATGTCACTTGAACAGCTCAAGGACTGGACAGAGAAACTTGAGAAGGGACTTGAAAGAGCTGGTAATAAGAAGGTCTCAATCCCTACAGTATTTACAACTTCAACTCCAGTTCTCAAGGAATTCAAGAAACTTCCTGAGTACAAGAAACTCATTGATATGGGCGTAGTAGTAAGCTATATCTGCCCACTTATGTATATGGATAATCCACTTTGCTCAAGCAAGCCAGTTATCACAAGTTCTAACAAGCTTCGCACATATACAACATCAAGATACTACTCTAATGATGAAATCTTAGAGATGCTTACAAAGGGGGTTAAATAAGATGAAAGAATTCAAAGGTCGTGCAATAGTACCTGGTAATGCTACTTATGAAGCAGTAGTTACGAAGAACGGTTTTAATACTTTGGCATCTATGCAGATGATGAATCTCCAGCCTAAGACAAAATGTAATGACCAAAGTAACCCTGATTTGTACAAGCAGATTATCGAGAAGAAGGCACTCTGCCTTCCACTCACAATAGGTTCGACAACAGGCGGCATGTTCCTCTTTGCCGCTGTGAAAGAGGGTAAGGCTCCAGCGTGCCTTCTCTTCTCTCAGACAATCGACTCACTCGCAGCAGCAGGTGCAGTGCTTGCTGATGTATGGGCTGAGGACGATATGCCTGTATATGATCAACTTGGCGATGATTTCCTAAATTGTGTTAAGAATGGCGACAAGGTAACATTAAAGCCAGATGGCACAGTAATTGTAGAGTGATAGTCGAAAGGAGATACATAGGCAATGGATGTATCTGTATCAAAAAGCAATATCCAAAAAGGAATGGATACAATGAATGGCTTTGGAACCAGACTTACAGGTTCCAAGGGCAATAATGACTTTATCAAATATCTCAAGAAAGAGATCAAAGGCATGGGCTTTGAGATAAAGTCTGATGTTAAGAAATTTAAGCGTTGGGAACCAACGAATACTAAACTTGTTCTGCACACAGCAAACGGTGATGTTGATGTCGCTGTAGCATCAGCACATCCATACTCTGGCATCACAGGTCCAGAGGGTATCACCGGCAAGTTGCAGACCAAGGGTATAGGACGCGATATTGTAGTCCTCAAAATCAAGGATTTTGAGAATCTTACAGCGCGCATCCCATTTGACCAGAAGCGCGCTTATCCGAAGGATTTAAAACTCAGCCCACAATATCGCGGCCCAGTTACAACATCTTTCGTTAAGACTGTTGCACTTCTCATCCAATCATTTGTCGGCTGCAAGGGAGCAATCCTTATCTGGCAGGGCATGAGTGATGAGATGGTACAAGGACAGTACCTCAATTTCATTCTCGGTTACATGGGCGTTCCTGCACTCTGGGTAAATGAGACAGAGGGTGAGAAGGTTCTCGCAGCACTCGCAGCAGGCGAAACTGCTACACTTACCCTTGAGGGTAATATAGAGAAGAGAGCAAAGGGCGAGAGCTTCTGTGCAATCGTACCTGGTAAGAACGAGAAAGAGGCCATTATCATCAATACTCACACGGATGGTACAAACTGTGTAGAGGAGAACGGCCCTATCGGTATGCTCGAGATGATGCGTTATTACAAAAAGCATAAGCCAGAGCGTACACTTATCTTTGTATTTACAACAGGACATTTCAGAATTCCTAAGTTCTCTCACAAGCATGGCATAGTTGACCAGTCAACTTCACTCTGGCTCCACAATAACAAGGAGCTCTGGGACGGCAAGAACGGCCATATCAAGGCTGTTGCTGGCGTTACAGTTGAGCATCTCGGCTGCACAGAGTGGAAGGACGTTGACGGCGTCTACAAGCAGACAAATGCTGTTGACACAGAGGTTGTATATACAGCAAACAAGCAGATGGATGACATCTACTTTGAGGCAATTAAGGGTAGAAAGCAGTGCAGAACTGTTACACTTCATCCACATAATTTGCTTCACTTTGGTGAGGGACAGTCACTCTTTAACGTAGGTATCCCTGATATCGCACTTGTAACTGCTCCTGACTATCTATGCGTAATTTCAGATTCACATGAGATGGAAAAGTTTAATCTTGATCTTGCTGTTGAGCAGACAGAGACATTTATCAAGGTTGTAAATCTCATTAACGAAAAGAAGACAAAAGAACTTGGCAAAGTCGATGGCTATAATTTCGGCCTCGGTCGTGCGTAAGGTTTTGTGGAGGTAACTTATGAAACAAGAATATGAGCCACTATTTACCCCTTGGAAAATCGGTAATTGTGAAATTAAGAATCGTATAGTTCTAGCTCCAATGGGCGGAACTTGTATATTTGGTTGGACAGAGCCTAACCATTTCGATAAGGAAGCTGCTTATTTGCTAAAGCAGATTGCAGATAACAACTGCGGACTTATCATCCCTGGTATCGCACCAGTTAAGGACATCATGGGCGGCGCTTGGCTATATCAGCACAAGTGGAAATTTGATCAGCTCAAGAAGTTTATGGATGAAGTTCATAAGACTGGCGCTAAACTCTTCGTACAGATGACAGCAGGCTTTGGTCGTTCAATGGCACTCTCAGCAATGATGACTATGATGATCAACAATAAGGTTATCGGTACTATTGCTAAGCCAATCATGGACCCTGAGTATCTCACAACAGCTCCATCAGAGCTTCCAAACCGTTGGGCTGATGATATTACAACTAAGGCTATGACTAAGAAGCAGATTGATGATATCATCTATGCTTTTGCTGAGACAGCACGTCTCTGCAAAGAGGCTGGTGTAGACGGTGTAGAAGTACACGCAGTTCATGAGGGTTATCTTCTTGACCAGTTCACACTTCCTTATACAAACTTTAGAACAGACGAATACGGCGGATCTTTTGAGAACCGTTATCGTTTCCCAGTTGAAATCGTTAAGGCTATCAAGGCTTCTTGTGGCCAGGATTTCCCTGTATCACTTCGTTATTCTGTAGTATCCAAGACTAAGGGCTTCCAGTCTGGTGCAATGCCTGGTGAGGACTATGTAGAAGTAGGCCGTGATATGGCAGAGTCAGAGAAGGCTGCGAAGTATCTCCAGGATGCAGGTTATGACATGCTCAACTGTGACAATGGTACATATGATGCTTGGTATTGGGCTCATCCACCACAGTACATGCCAGAAAACTGCAACCTCGAGGATGTTGCACATATCAAGAAGTTCGTTGATATCCCAGTTGTATGCGCAGGTCGTATGACACCTGACGTTGCAGCCAAGGCTATCAAGGCTGGCGAGATCGATGCTATGGCAGTTGGTCGTCAGTTCCTTGCAGATCCAGCATGGGTTACCAAGCTCATGGAGGACAAGGAAGAGGAAATCAAGCCATGTATCTGCTGCCACGCAGCATGCTTCGATATGGCAAAGCACGGCAAGTCAGCATGTGATCAGGATCTAAATGACTCAATGCATATGTGCCGTTGCGCTATTAACCCACCTTCAATGCAGCACAAGAAGTATGAGATAAAGAAAGCTTTCCACAAGAAGAAAGTTGCTATCATCGGCGGCGGTATCGGCGGTATGGAAGCTGCTATCGTACTTAAACAGCGTGGCCATGAGCCAGTTATCTATGAGAAGGATGACAAGCTCGGTGGTATCTTTATCGCAGCAGCTGCTCCTGAGTTCAAGTCACATGACAAGAAACTCATCGAGTGGGAGAAACTCCAGATTAAGAAACTCGGTATTGAGGTTCACCTAAATACAGAGGTTAAGTCACTTGATGATATCAAGGCTGACGAATATATCGTTGCAACTGGTGCAGTTGCCAAGACTATTCCAATCCCTGGCGTAGAGAACGCTATGGAAGCTTGCGATTATCTCCTTGAGAAGAAGACTGTTGGTGATACAGTAGTAATCATCGGCGGTGGTCTCACAGGCTGTGAAATCGCACTCGATCTCTTCCGCAAGGGCAAGAAGCCAATCATCGTTGAGATGCAGGATGATCTTATGTCAGTTAAGAATCTCTGCCTTGCAAATTCTTCATATCTCCGTGATTGCTTCAAGACTAATAATGTTCCTGTATATCTCAATGCATCAACTAAGGAGATAGGCAAGGACTATGTAGCAATCGTTGATGAGAACAAGAAGGATGTAAAACTCTCTTGCGACTCTGTTATCATGTCTGTTGGTTACAAGTCAACTCCTCTTGCTGACAAGTCTAAGAAAGTACATCTTATCGGTGACTGCTCTAAGGTAGGTAACCTCAGAACTGTTATCTGGGGCGCTTGGGATATCGCTACTAAGATTTAACAAACAATTATTGATAGGAGGCACTAAATGGCTACACTACTTAAAAATTGTAAGATTTATGATGGTACTGGCGCGGATGCGTTTATGGGCTCGGTCCTTTTTGATGGCGACAAAATTCTCGAAGTAGGAGATGTGGATGAATCAAAAGCCGATAAAGTTTTTGACCTTAATGGAAAGTCCCTTGCATCTGGTTTTATCGACATTCATTCGCACAATGACTGGTTCTGTATTAAAAATGATCCATTTAAGTATTTTGCTCCATTTATCCAGCAGGGTATTACTACTTTTGTAACAGGCAACTGTGGTTGTTCTGCAATTGGTTTTGATGAGGCGGGTCGTGACAATGCCGACCTATTTGGTGGTGGTATTTTCCACTTCGTTGATACTACTGGAAAATATGGTAATATTAGCGACTTTAATAAGGCATGTGATAGAAAAATGCCTTGTAATGCAGCAACTTGTGTGGGACATGGTTCCGCAAGAGCTGCTGTATCTGGCCTAGAGGCTCGTGATTTGACTCCAGACGAGATGGATAGGATGCTTGCCATTATTGAGGATAATCTAAAGAATGGCGCTGCTGGTGTATCCTTAGGACTTATGTATGAACCAGGTCTCTATGCTCCAACAGAGGAACTTAAAAAGGTAGCAGAACTCTGCTGTAAGTACAACAAGCCACTTACAGTTCATCCACGTGCTGAGTCAAAATATTCAATGTCATATGATCAACTTTTCGGCAGATCACATCTCTTGCGCGCAGAGGATGAGTTATATGAGATAGCACATGGCACTAACTTGAAACTTCAACATTCACATGCAATCTTTGTAGGAACAAGTTCTTTCAAGGATGTTGATGAATTCCTTGAAATTCAAGAAAAACTTCGAGCAGAAGGCGTAGATGCAATGTTTGATATCTATGACCATGATGTTGGTGTATCTGTTATCACAGTTGTTTTGCCACCTTGGTATCAGGGCATGTCCAAGGAGGAACGAAAGAAACCAATTAACAAGATTAAACTTTGGGGTCTTATTACTGCAACAGCTAAACTTTTGGGATTTGGATTTGATGATATAGAGGTAGCTTACATAGGTGAGGGATATGAGGAGTATGAGGGATATACTGTTCATGAACTTGCTAAAAAGTATGGCAAGAAGGATTTGGACATGTACCTTGAACTCTGCGAAAAATCAGATTTTAAGGGCCGTGTAAATCAGGGTCCATATATCAGTGCTGACATTATTAAGCGTTTTGAACACAATCCAAACTGCCTCTATATGACAGATGCTTGGGTTGAGGACTTTGGCGTACAGAATCCTTCTATTTATGACTGCTTCCCTAAATTCTTACAAGATTCACTCAAGGGAACAGGTGATACAATGCCAAATACGGTTCGTCGTATGACAGGCGCTTCGGCTGACCGTTTTATGCTCAAGGATAGAGGATATGTAAAGCCTGGTTATTATGCTGACTTTACTGTATTTAATGAAGAAGAACTTCT
Source organism: Acutalibacteraceae bacterium (assembly GCA_045642705.1). Classification (GTDB taxonomy): domain Bacteria; phylum Bacillota; class Clostridia; order Oscillospirales; family Acutalibacteraceae; genus UBA1227. The sequence goes on along the minus strand of JAZUJK010000007.1, from coordinate 12,332 downwards.
ATCTGCGACTCCAAACCAGACACATGCCTTTGGTATTGAAAAAGTATTTATCAATGGTACACTCGTATGTGATGGAAATGTAGTTGACCAGGAGGCTTGTAAGACATCTGGTTACGCATTAACTGTATGATTTTGAGGTAAGTTTTATGAGAGTTCTTGGAATTGACCCTGGTTATGCAATTGTAGGATGGGGCATTCTAGATTATGAGAAAGCCAAATTTTCAATAGTTGATTTTGGCGCTATCACAACTGATAAGGACACTCCGTTTGGAAAGCGTCTCGTTGAGATATATGAGGATATGGACTATATAATCAAACGTACACATCCTGAAGCAATCGCGATGGAGAAACTCTATTTCCAGACAAATGTCACAACAGCCATTCCTGTTGCGGAGGCGAGAGGAGTACTCTTGTTATGCGCTGAGAATAATGGAGTACCGGTTTTTGAATATACGCCTCTTCAGGTTAAACAGGCCGTAACTGGTTACGGAAAAGCGGACAAGAAACAAGTCATGCAAATGACCAAGAATATTCTCGGACTTGCTAAAGTACCAAAACCAGATGATACTGCTGACGCTCTTGCAATGGCCATTTGTCATGGTCATGTAGGAGGTTCTGGACTCTCAGAAGCCCCATCAAAACGTAAGTTGACGGAGCGTAAAGGTATATAACTTTACAGTGATGAAAAGCCAGGTTGGATTTTCCAATCTGGCTTTTATTATTGTTATTCTAGCTTTGGTATGATATAATATTTCATTATTCTGTATCTTTGCGCGCGCATATATTATATAAAGGAGGTCTTTCCTTGTTTTACAGTTTGACAGGTGAACTCGTATTTACAGACCAGAACACTGCAGCAATTGATTGCGGCGGTGTTGCTTATCTATGCTATGTGTCATATAACACACTTCGTGAACTTGGACCTATTGGTTCCAAGGTGACACTCTATACATATCTCAAGGTCGGCGAGGATATCATGGACCTCTATGGTTTCTTTGAGAAGGAGGAACTCGATGCATTCAAGATGTTAATCGGTGTATCGGGTGTGGGTCCGAAAGCTGGACTTTCAATTCTCTCTGAGATGACTCCTGCTCAGCTCTATCTTGCAATCGCAAGTGGGGATGTGAAATCAATCACTCGCGCACAGGGAGTTGGACCTAAGGTTGGACAGAGAGTATGCCTTGAGCTGAAAGACAAGGTCGGCAAGCTCAGTGGCTCGGACGGCGGAGCAACATTTGTTGCCGCAAGTGCAGCCACATCTGCGAAGGGCGATATGCCAAAAGCGATTGCCGCCCTCGTTGGACTGGGATACAGTCAGTCAGAAGCTGCCATTGCTGTTGGCAACTGTGACCCGACACTTCCAGTTGAGCAGATGATTAAACAGGCGCTCAAGAATTTGATGAAGTAGGAGGAATAAGTTGTGATTGAAAATACATTTTCAGATGAGATGGATTTTGAGAGCAGACTTGTTGCTCCAGAATATGGCAGCGAGGACGAGGGTGTAGAGGCATCACTTCGCCCAAGAACTCTCAATGATTATATCGGCCAAGAGAAGGTAAAGGAAAATCTCAAGATCTATATCGACGCTGCAAAACGCAGAGGCGAGGCTATGGACCATGTGCTCCTATATGGCCCTCCTGGACTCGGTAAGACAACACTCGCAGGAATTATTGCTGCTGAGATGGGTGTGGATATCAGAGTGACATCTGGTCCTGCAATTGAAAAGCAGGGTGACCTCGTTGCACTTCTTACCAATCTCTCCGATGGCGATGTTCTTTTCATCGACGAGATTCATAGATTGCCTCGTCAGGTAGAGGAGATTCTCTATCCTGCAATGGAGGATGGTGCAGTTGATCTTATCATCGGCAAGGGACCATCCGCACAGTCAATCAGACTTGACCTTCCAAAGTTTACACTTGTTGGTGCAACAACAAGAGCTGGACAGCTCACTGCACCACTTCGTGATAGATTTGGCGTAATACTTCGTCTGGAATTATATACACCAGATGAACTTGCTGGAATCGTTAGACGTTCAGCTGGTGTCCTCGGCATCGGAATAGATAACGATGGTGCATATGAGCTCGCCAGCAGATCACGTGGTACGCCACGTATTGCCAATAGACTTTTGAAACGTGCTCGTGACTTTGCCGAAGTAGTTGGCAACGGTATCATCACTAAGGATACAGCAGAGTTGTCACTCGCACGTATGGAAATTGATGCGCTCGGTCTCGACAATATCGATCGCTTGCTTCTCACAGCAATGATTAAGAATTATAACGGCGGTCCTGTTGGTCTAGATACAATCGCCGCTGCAATCGGTGAGGAAGCAATCACAATTGAGGATGTTTATGAGCCATATCTCATGCAGATAGGTTTCTTGTCACGTACACCACGTGGCCGTGTTGTAACACCGGCAGGATATAAGCACCTCGGTATCCCATACGACGGCAAGATGGGTGCAGTAGAACAGATGAAGTTTGAGGACTAATATGAGAGCTACAGAATTTTGGCAGGACTATGAGTTGCTCGATTGCTCAGATGGTGAACGTCTGGAGCGTTGGGGCAATGTCACACTTATTCGTCCTGATCCACAGGTAATATGGAAGACAGACAAGCGTCATCCAGCATGGAGAAATGCAGATGCTCATTATCATCGCTCCAGCAAGGGCGGTGGAGAGTGGGAAATTCTGCACAAGTATCCAGATGAATGGACCATAAATTATCGTGATTTGAAATTTAAAATTAAGCCAATGGGCTTTAAGCATACAGGTCTCTTTCCAGAGCAGGCTGTGAATTGGGATTTCTTGCGGGATGTAATTCGCAAGAACCAGGGCCACGGCTGTGGAGAGAATGGCCAGGTCAAGGTGCTCAATCTCTTTGCATACACAGGAGGCGCAACAATTGCTGCACTCGCAGAGGATGCAGCTGTTGTTCATGTTGATGCCTCCAAGGGCATGGTTCAGTATGCCAAGGAGAATGCAGCGCTGTCTGGCCTCGCTGACAGATATTGCCGCTGGCTCGTAGATGATTGCGAGAAGTTTATCGAGCGTGAGATACGCCGCGGCAACAAGTATGACATCATCATTATGGACCCACCATCATATGGCCGTGGCCCAGGTGGTGAGGTGTGGCAGCTCGAGAATAAAATCTATGATTTCGTCGAGCTTGCCCGTGGTGTACTATCAGACAATCCAATGATGGTACTGATTAATTCATATACAACAGGACTTTCTCCATCTGTTATGAAATATATCTTGGGCTCAGTAATCTGCCCAGAATTTGGTGGGGAAGTAAACTGTGATGAAATAGGACTTCCTGTTACAGAAACTGGAATGTGCCTTCCATGTGGCGCATCAGCTATATGGACAAGATAGATGAGAGGTTTTATAAGTGGACGAGATTTTAGAGTTTAAAAATGTCTATTTCTCATATAGTGAAGAGACAGATAAAGCTCCAGCAGAAGATGTGCTGTGGGCTATAGAAGACTTGTCCCTAACAATAAGAAAGGGTGACTTCGTAGCTATTCTCGGACACAACGGTTCGGGTAAGTCCACTCTTGCAAAACTCTCAAATGCAATACTTATCCCTGATAAGGGTGAGGTATCTGTACTTGGAATCCCAACCAGTGATGAGGAACATCTTATGGATATCCGTCAGCATGTAGGTATGGTATTCCAGAATCCTGACAACCAAATTGTAGCAACGGTTGTAGAGGAGGATGTCGCATTTGGTCCAGAGAACCTCGGCATCCCACCAGAGGAGATTAGAAAACGTGTCGACGATGCGCTGACTGCAGTTGGCATGTATGACTTCCGACTTATGGAACCACATAAATTATCAGGTGGTCAGAAACAACGTGTTGCAATAGCAGGTATCATTGCTATGCAACCGGATTGCATCGTGCTCGATGAGTCGACAGCGATGCTTGACCCTAAGGGTCGCCGAGAGGTTATGAGCACAATCAAGAAACTTCATGATGAGCTCGGCATGGCCGTTGTCTTTATCACACATTACATGGACGAGGCTGCTGTTGCAGACCGAGTAGTTGTAATGGACAAGGGCCATATTATGCTTGACGGAAAACCTATAGATGTTTTCCGCCATATGGACGAGATCCGCTCAGTTGGTCTCGATGTACCACATGCAGCAGAACTTGCAATACGTCTCGGCGTAGAGAAAAAAGTACTTACACCAGAGCAATGTGCAGATGCCATTGTTGACTGGCTTAAATAGGAGTTTTTATGTCAATTCTAAAGACTGAAAACTTAACATACCTCTATTCCAAGGGAACACCATTTGAAGTGGCAGCACTGAAAAATGTAAATCTCGATATAGAGGAAGGGGAGCTTGTAGCTGTCATTGGACATACAGGCTCTGGTAAGTCTACCTTGATTCAGCATTTCAACGGTCTCTTGAAACCAACAGAGGGCAAGATCATCGTTGATGGCAAGGATATATGGGAGAGCAAGGCGAGCCTTCGCGAGGCCAGATTTAAAGTGGGTCTCTGCTTCCAGTATCCAGAGTACCAGCTGTTCGAGGAGACGGCATATAAGGATATTGCATTTGGTCCTCGCAATATGGGACTCTCCGATGAGGAGATAGATAAAGCGGTTCATCGCGCAGCAGAATTCACTGGTGTAACAGAGGAGATGCTAAAGCGTTCACCGTTTGATCTCTCAGGAGGAGAGAAGCGCCGCGTTGCTATCGCAGGCGTTATGGCGATGTCACCTAAGATTCTTATTCTTGATGAGCCGACATCAGGTCTCGACCCACATGGCCGTGATACTATATTGAAACTCATCCGTGACTATCGCGAGGAGACAGGTAGCACAGTTATGATTGTCTCCCACTCCATGGAGGATGTTGCCAAGATTGCAAGCAAGGTTCTTGTAATGAGCAAGGCAGAGGTCCTAAGTTATGATACGGTACCAGGTACATTCAAGGATCCCGATAGACTATTGTCTGTTGGACTTGATGTTCCAGAGATAACCAAGATATTTATGAATCTCCGTGACCGTGGCATACCAATTAGGACAGATATATATACTCTCGACAAGGGCGTTGAGGAACTTCAGAAACTCCGAAAGGAGGGCGTGAAGTTTGATTAAGGATATTACTATCGGACAATTCTTTCCGGGTAATTCTGTAATACACAGAATGGACCCACGAATGAAGATAGTCCTGACGTTTGCATATATAATCACAATCTTCGTATGCAAGAATTTCTGGGCACTGGGACTTATGCTTCTATCCCTGGTTCTTATCATTCTAATTTCGGGCATACCATTTGGTACGATACTCAGAAGTATCAAGCCGATTGTGATTATCATCACATTTACAGCAGTTCTCAATCTTTTCTATGTGACAGACGGTAAAATGCTGTTCCAGTGGAAGTTTATTCACATAACAACGGGTGGTATCAATACGGCAGTATTTATGATTGTTCGTATCATCGGCCTCGTTGTCGCAAGCTCGATGCTCACATATACAACGAGCCCGACTCTTATAACTGACGGAATAGAGCGTTTGCTATCTCCACTCAAATTTATGAAGAATAGCGTTCATACAATCGCTATGATGATGACTATCGCTCTGAGATTTATCCCAACTCTTGTGGATGAATTTGAGAAGATTACAAACGCACAGAAGGCGCGCGGCGCCGATCTAGAAACAGGTACATTGACGGAGCGGGCCAAGGCTCTGGTCCCAGTGCTTGTACCACTGTTTATCACTTCATTCCGCAGAGCCTATGAGCTCGCCTTCGCTATGGAGTGCCGTTGCTATCACGGCGCCGAGGGCAGAACTAGAATGAAGATTATGAAACTCGCAGGAATTGATATTGTTGCCCTCGTATCTATGGCAGTGATAATTGCTGGAGTGGTTCTACTCAATACATTTTTCGTACACGTAATTTAGGAGAATAGGCCTTGAGACAGATACTTCTAAAACTGAAATATATGGGCACAGCTTACCATGGCTGGCAGGTTCAGGATAATGCTGTCACAGTCCAGGAGGTTGTTCAGGATGCCCTAATGGGCATATTTGGTGAACGACCAGATGTGACAGGTTGCTCCAGAACCGATGCCGGCGTGCATGCCAATATGTATTGCTGCTCGTTTATGACGGACAGCGACATCGATTGCTATAGACTCCAGGGTGGCCTAAATGCCAAGCTCCCACAGGATGTCGCTGTATTCGATGTATCAGAAGTACCTCTTAATTTCCATCCGAGATACAGCTGCACGGCCAAGCAATATATCTATAAAATCTACAATGGTCCTGCACGTGATCCATTTATGGAGGGCCGTGCACTCTATTACAAGCCTCACATCGATGAGGCCGTCCTAAACGAGGAGGCAAAGGCCTATATTGGCACACATGATTTCACTTCTTTCTGTGGATCTAAATGTGACCAGGAGGACCTCACTCGTACAATCTATGATGCAAGTGTTACCCGTGACGGTGACATTGTTACTTTTTCAGTTACAGGCGATGGCTTTTTATATAACATGGTGCGAATCATGGTCGGCACCTTGCTATTCATAAATGAAGGCAAGCGCGAGCGTGGTTCTATTCCAAATATTATTGAGAGCCGTGATAGGGCAAGAGCAGGTCAAACCGCGCTGCCTTGTGGCTTATATCTAAATCAAGTTTTTTATGGAGGAGAAACAGATGGCGAAATCCGATAACCCTTCTAAAAAATTTAATATCAAGAATTTCAAGCTGACCAAGAAGAGACAGAAGATTCTGTGGCTCATACTTCGAATTGCTATCATAGTAATTCTTCTTGCAGTTTTCGTTTTCTCAGCTGCCAAGAAACTCAATATTTCAGCCATAACTAATCTCAACGACAATATCAAGTCGTTCTTCGCATCCCTGACACCTGGTAAGGGATATCCGTATCAGATAAATTCAAGTTCTGTACGTGATATCACGGTTCTCGGTGGAGACCTATTTGTTGTTATGAATGATAAGACGGTTGTACTTGATTCCACTGCCAAGGCTATCAAGGAAACCGCTCATACATATTCCACACCGGCAATCAGTATCAAGGGCGGCAAGGCGGTTGTATACAATCGCAACGGTAACCGATACAGGATAGAGAACAGAACCGACACGCTCTTTACTGGCGAGACTAAGACCGATGAGAAAATCATCACAGCGGCGCTCTCCAAGAAAGGTAATTTGGCTCTTGCGACATTCTCAAATGAATCTGCATCCAAGTTACAGGTATATAGCAGTAACTACAAGAATGTAATCTTTGCCTGGGTGTGTGCCCAGGATAGCATAGTATCCGTGGACCTCTCAGATAACGGCAAGTATGTTGCCGTATCATCAATCGGTGCACGCGATGGTGAAGTTTATTCCAAGGTTTCAGTATTTGACTTTGACTATAAGGATCCAGTTTGCGAGTTTGAATATTTCGGAACTGCGATTCTCGAAGTACACTTCACAACGAGCAACAATGTTGTTGCAATCGGAGATAACTTGACTTCATTTATCAAGAATCTCAAGAATCGTGAGGATAAGGAGTACGGCACAAGTACACTTTCCAATTACACGTTCTCCGAGGACGGACATCTGATCCTCGTCCTCTCCGAGCACGGTAGTGCTAACAGTGATATCTTGACATGTTACACATCTTCATTCTCCAAGTCGTTTGATGAAAAATTTGATTCCAATGTCAAGTCACTCTATGCATCAAACGGTAGAGTTTCAGTTCTCCTTGGCGACAAGGCAATAATTTACCGTACAAGCGGTGGCAAGTACCACACATATAATGAGATTGATAATACAGCGATGGCTGTTTTCAATATGGGAAATAAAACTTACGCTTACCAGATGGGTAAGATTACAAAGTTGAAATAAGAGGAGATAATTATGAGTCTTAATCCAAATATAAAAACACTGAGGTCCCAGATGCAGGGACTTAGTGAGGGAGCACTTACTATTCCCAACTTGCTCTCTCTAATTAGAATAATTGTAATCCCATTCTTCGTATGGACATTCCTTCGTGGAAAGTATATTGCAGCAGTAATTATTATTTTCCTCTCAGGAATAACTGATTTGTTCGACGGAAAGATTGCCCGTCACTTCAATCAGATAAGTAAACTCGGTAAGTTGCTTGACCCGGCAGCTGACAAGCTGACTCAGATAGCACTGACCGTAACATTCTTCTTGCATTTTAATAAGTCAGATGACAAGACGCTGAAAATTTTCTCATATGTATTCCTTCTGTTCTGTCTCAAGGAACTTATGATGATTATCTGCAGTTTCGTTTTGCTGTCTATGGATATTGTTCCAACAGCAGCAATTATTTATGGCAAAGTGGCAACTTTCACATTCTATATTGTAATGGGACTGCTGCTGCTATTCGCGCCGGACTTTGGCGCACTCTCATTCCTATGGGAGATGCCACATGTTCTTATCATCGCACTCGTATGCATCTCTGCAACACTTACGATTGTTGCATTCTTCTCATATATCCCAAGTACCAAGGCACAGATTCGTGCAAAGTCAGAGGCTAATAATTCTCCTGAAATCGAGGAACAGACAAAGTGAAACAGATTCTATGTGTAAAATGTAAGCAAAACCCAGCAGTGGTTTTTGTTTCTAAAATGGATGGACCAGATGGTGCAGCACAGGGTGAGCCTGAGGGCTACTGCTTAAAATGTGCTTGTGAGCTCAATATTGGTCCTGTTAAGAAAATGATGGATCAGATGGGTATCAGCCCTGAAGATCTCGATCAAGTATCAGAACAATTTAATTCCCTTATGGGTTTCAATGATGATGACGCTGACTTCGAAGAGGGCGGCGCGCCATCTATGCCTGATCTCGGCAGCCTATTTGGCGCACTTGGCGGCGGTGGATTTACCGGCGGCTTTGGTGTGCCATCAACTGGCGAGAAAGAGGAGGCAGAGGAAAAGACGGAGGACGGTAAGAAACCGCGCCGCCGTAGAAATGGTGAGAAGGGCGACAGAAAGAAACGTCGCTATCTCAGTACATATTGCACAGATCTCACTGAGAAGGCACGCGATGGCAAACTTGATGCTATCATAGGCCGTGATCAGGAGATAGCGCGTGCAATCCAAATTCTCTGTCGCCGTTCTAAGAACAACCCTTGCCTCATCGGTGAACCTGGTGTAGGTAAGACGGCAATTGCTGAGGGCCTTGCTCTGCGCATTGCTGCTGGTGATGTTCCAGCTAAACTCCAAAATAAGGAAATCCATCTGCTCGACCTCACGGCTCTCGTTGCCGGAACTCAGTTCCGTGGCCAGTTCGAAAGCCGTATCAAGGGCCTCGTCGAAGAGGTCAAGAAAGAGGGCAATATCATCCTCTTTATTGACGAGGTTCACAACCTCGTCGGAACAGGCGATGCAGAGGGTTCAATGAATGCCGCAAACATCTTGAAACCAGCGCTCTCACGTGGCGAGATTCAAGTTATTGGTGCGACAACATTTACTGAGTATAGAAAGCATATTGAGAAGGACGCTGCACTTGAGCGCCGTTTCCAACCGATCAAGATTGAAGAGCCATCAATAGAAGAGACATATAATGTTCTCTGCGGCATCAAGTCATACTATGAGAACTTCCATAGAGTACAGATTAGTGATAATCTCGTGCATCGCGCTGTAGTTCTCTCAGAGAGATATATAACTGATCGATTCCTCCCTGATAAGGCAATCGATTTGCTCGACGAGGCCTGCACATGTGCCAACCTCAGAAACAAAGCAATCTCTGAGGCTGAAATCATGGAGAAGGAACTCGCTGATGCCAAGGCAGATCTCGAGGATATGGAAGCAGAGACCGAGAACCCAGATTATGAGGAGCAGGCCAAGACCAAGGCTGAAATTTCTGCATTCGAGCAGAAACTCCCAGAACTCCAAAAGGCCGCTGCTGATAACCAGGTACTCGAGGAGGACCTCGCCAAAGTAATCCAGCTCTGGACAGGAATTCCTGCATCCAAAGTAATTGAGTCTGACCTTAGAAAGCTTGCAAATCTCGAGGAGAATTTGAAGGCTCATGTTAAGGGACAGGATGAGGCAATTGCCGCTGTCGCTGCAGCTGTCAAGCGCTCACGCATTCAGATAAATTCAAGACGCCGTCCGGCATCTTTCATATTCGTAGGTCCAACTGGTGTTGGTAAGACAGAACTTGTAAAGCGCCTGTCTCAGGAACTCTTTGACACACCAGAGACACTTATCCGTCTCGATATGTCCGAGTTTATGGAGAAGCATAGCGTCTCCCGTATAATCGGTTCACCTCCAGGATATGTGGGCTATGATGAGGCTGGCCAGTTGACTGAGAAAGTTCGCCGCAAGCCTTATTCTGTAATTCTCTTTGATGAGATAGAGAAGGCCCACCCAGATGTTATGAACATCCTTCTTCAGATTCTTGATGAGGGTAGAATCAATGATGCTCAGGGCAGAACTGTAAACTTTGAAAACACAGTTATCGTTATGACATCCAATGCCGGCTCAGAGAAGAAGGACAACGCACTCGGCTTTGGCAAGACTCAGGAGGAGGCCAACAAGGAGAAGGTTATGAAGGCTCTCCGTGACTTCCTACGCCCAGAGTTTATCGGTCGTGTGGATGAAGTTGTTGTATTCAATGACCTCACAAATGAGAACTATAAAGAAATCGCAATCTTGATGTTAGAAGAGCTCCGTGAGCCTCTTCTTGACAAGGGCATCAAGCTTGAATACTCCGATGAAGTTCCAGCCAAAATTGTATCTATGATGGACTCTGATGTACGTGGTGCACGTGACCTCAGAAATGTTATCAGACGCAATATTGAGGACCGCATTGCAGATATAATTATTGATGCTGATGAGGCACTCATTTCGGCTATCAAAGTAACCGTTGAAAAGGACGAAATAACGGTTAAAAGCAAGTAATAAGTTATTGACACGGCGACGGTCGATATGGTAGAATATCAACCGTCGCAAAGATGCAGGTGTAGTTCAATGGTAGAATTCCAGCCTTCCAAGCTGGTTACGTGGGTTCGATTCCCATCACCTGCTCCATTTTTTGCGTTATATGCGCTGATAGCTCAGCTGGATAGAGCATCTGCCTTCTAAGCAGAGGGTCGAACGTTCGAGTCGTTTCAAGGGCGCCATTCGAGATGAAATTGTCTCCATTATTTGGACTTTATAAACTAGAGTTTGTAGACTAAATAAGGGGACTTTTTTATATAAATATATTTTCGGTATGTGATGTAACCTTAGATGACTATATTTCTATATTGGAAAAATTATTTATTGTTGAAGATTTATATGGTTGGTGTCCAAACATTAGATCTAATTCTGCAATGAGAAGCGGAAGAAAAAGAGAATTTGTTGACCCTTCAATTGCTGTTGCAGCTTTAGGCGGATCGCCTTCCTACTACAATTATGATTTAAAATCATTTGGCTTTATTTTTGAAAATCTTTGTATTAGAGATTTAAAAGTTTATTCACAAAGTAGTGGTGGAGAAATTTCTTACTATCATGATAAATACGGACTTGAAGCAGATTGCGTTCTACATTTGCGTGATGGTAGATATGCTTTAATTGAGTTTAAATTAGGTTCATTTGAAATAGAGGAAGGCGCCAAACATTTGTTGGAAATAGAAAAACTAATTATTGATCACAATAAGAATGAAAACCAAACGCCACTCAGATTACCTGACCTTAAAATTGTTATTACTGGTACAAAATACGGGTATAAAAGAGATGACGGCGTCTTAGTTGTTCCAATAGGTTGTTTAAAAGATTAGGAGGATTATTAGGTTCCTTGAGTAAGAAGCCCCCACTTCAAAGCAATCTAAAGATTGCTTAAGTGGTGGTAGTGCGTCACAGATATTTGATAATGAAATCAAGAACAGAAAGTAAAATAAGGGCAATTCCTATTACGTAGGCAAAACCATAGAAGAAGGTAATGCCGTTATCAACTTTAGGATTACGTTTTCCGTGATGTGGGTGATAAAGCATAACGAGTGGAAGAGCGATAAATATCATTACGTCACCACCAAATCCAGCTGGATTAGTTGGATAAGCAAAATAGAAAATTAATTCAAAAATACCAATCAATAAAATAAGAATAGATGCAGCAGAGTTTTTAACTAAATAATATTTATTACCTTTTTGAAATAACTGTGCATTTTCCGGTCCAAATTTCTTAATTGTGTATCTTTTATATATAAAGCAAAAGATTGTAAAAATCATAACAAATACAATTAAATATGTTGATTTAGTAAAGAATAAGAACGATAACCAAAATGGGAATTTAACCCCTGCGCAAGAATCTAATAATCCAAGAATTAAAGAGACTAATAAGTAAGCAAACGGAAT
>JAZUJK010000006.1:0-65627 GCA_045642705.1 Acutalibacteraceae bacterium | reverse complement strand
ACTAAACCGGAATCCGTCAGCACCTTCATATGATGGGAAAGAGTGGACTGTGCGATATTCAAATCGTCCAGTAGCTTGCAGGCGCATTTCTCGCCGCCCATCAAGTACTTCAGTATCCGCACACGGTTTTCATCGCATAATGCTTTGAAAACAATGGGAGTACGCTTTTCATCAAGCTCCATCTGAACACCTCCTTGAACCGAATTTGTGATTACACTTTATATTATATCGACATTTTTCGATTTGTCAATAGAATTCATAAAATCGTTACAATCAAAAAACACGGTAATTTTGTCATAATTACCGTAGGATTTAGGGTTCTTTGAGCAATTATATGAAAAATTAAAAGGTTAGGCAGAGTGGGTTCACTTTCGGCGGCAGCAGAAGTTGCCCGGAAATCCTATAAACGAAAAAAGCGAGGTCGGCAGGTTCGCATTTGAACCCACTAACCTCGCTTTTGGCTTTATATCAAGGGATTTTCAATAGAGAAAATTAAAAAGTACGGTAGCAATTTGTATCATTGCTACCGTACCTTTGTGGTGGACCATCAGGGACTCGAACCCCGGACCAACCGGTTATGAGCCGGTTGCTCTAACCAACTGAGCTAATGGTCCACAGTAGCCGAATTTGGCCACTCGAAAATTATATATTAACGTATTTTAAAAGTCAAGAATTTTATATACCTATAAAGACTTGTACCCAGTATAGAACTCCCTGCACTGAATAGCACCCAAGACCAACGTGGGTATAGGATTTTTTACATATATTATCGTTGTGACTTGGTGACGCAATAAAGGCATCCATTAGCTCATCTACATCTCTCTGACCATATGCAATATTCTCTCCTGCTGATGTCCAATCAGCGAGACTTGTACCATCAAGTTCTACTAGAACAGTTTCCCAGCTCTTACCATTTGGTCTCTTATGACTTGATAGATATACTTCACTGATTTCCTTTGCTCTAATTCTTGCAATCTTATTTAGATTTGAATCAATCGAGACAGGTTTCGCACCCGATTTTGATCTTTCTCTATTAATCTGTTTCAGCATATCTGATTCAAATCCAGTTATAAGACCACTTTTACTTGTTGTTTTAGTTACAGTAGTAGCCTTAGTTGTAGTTGAAGTAATTTTAGATATTATTGTAGCTTTTTTAGTGGTCGTTGTTGTTATTTTAGTCGAGATTATAGCACTGGTGGTGGGAGTGATTTTAGGTGATTTAGCACTAGCAATAGCATTAGTAGTTGCAGTTGTTGTTACAGTATTGGTGGATTTTAACGTTTTAGCCTCAGTGGTGGTATTTTGCAAAATTGTTGTTGTTTTAGTGCCCTCAGTGGTAACTGGATCAACTGTTTTGATTGGTTTTTGGGCAATAAATAATCTCATGCCTACTACTATTGCTGACAAAAATAGTAGGCACAAGATATAAATTAGTGTCTTCTTATAGTTTTTCATATTGTGGTTCTTTCCACGATAGCCACATTAGATACGAGCAGGTCCCCCACCTATTTCTACTATATAGAAATCAGCTCTATATCCAATAGTTTTTTCATATGTCTCACCGACATTTTTAATAAAATCATCAATATTCTCGTCTCTCACAATACTGATTGTACATCCACCAAAACCAGCACCAGTCATTCTGCTACCAATGACACCATTTTGTAAAAGTGCAGCATTAAAGAGAGTATCAAGTTCTATTCCTGTAACCTCATAATCATCACGAAGTGATATATGAGATTCTATCATCAGTTTTCCGAATAGTTCTAAATCATTTTGACGGAGAGCTTGACAAGCCTTGATAGTTCTCTGATTCTCAAGAACAGCATGCCTTGCCCTTCTCATTATCCTATCGCTTGATATTTTATTCTTTACATCAAGAAACTGTTCTTCATTTAGTTCTCCGAGTGCTGAAATATTGCCAATTTCAGCAACAGCAATTTCACATTCCTCTCGTCTCTCATTATATTTTGAGTCTATAAGGCCACGTTTCTTATTGCTACATGCGATTACGATCTTAGAGTTTTCAAGATTTACAGGAATATATTCATATTCCAGTGTGCTTGTATCGAGATATGTCGCATATGCTGGCTTTCCCATAGCAATAATGAATTGATCCATGATGCCACAGTTTACACCAATAAACTTATTCTCGGCTTTCTGAGATATAAGTGCCATATCAACGCCTGAAATATCAAGACCAAATAGTTCTTTACAGATAAAGCATGTCAAGACTTCTATCGATGCTGATGAAGAAAGACCGCTACTACTTGGAATATCTCCATAGATTGCCATATCAAATCCGTGGTTTATATTGTATCCAGCCTCTTGCAGAGCCCAGATAACACCAAGTGGATAGTTGGAAAATCCTTTATCTACTTTATATACTGGATTATCTATGCTGCGCTCAACTATACCGTCGCTCTTAAAATTTGCGGAATAGAATCTGCAAATTTTATCAGAGCGAGGTGTAACAGCGGCGTAGGTGCCAATAGTGAGCGCGGCTGGTAGGACGTGCCCACCGTTATAATCGGTGTGCTCACCGATTAGGTTGACGCGTCCTGGCGCGAAATATACAGTTGCACCGGAGCTGCTTCCAAAAGCAGTTTCATAGGCCTCTAAGGCCTTGGATTTACAGTAATTCATAATTTATCCTATTTGATAGTGAAATTAATAATTTGCTGTCCTGTACGTTCTGATGAAACAATTAGTTTAGCCTTGCCAGTTTTACCTATTGTTTTAACATATGTACCAGCAACGCCACCACGAAGTGGTATTGCACTTGGTCCAATAAGTTCAATTGGTCCCTCAGTTTTTAGAATAATTGGTTCATCATAGTAAGGAACTATATTTCCATATTCAGATATTGCAGAAATATTGATCTCGGCAACATCATAAGTTGTATTTTCATGAAGTACAGTTGATGATGGGACAATACTGAGTGAAATACTACTAGCTGGTGCGCAAGTTACACTCTTTACTACCCTATTATTCTTGATAGCATCAAAGCGATATATTGTGACATCTGAGCCCCAACCCATAACATATTTAAGAGCGATATCAATACCATGTTTTATTGTTATTCTGTCTCTGAGCATTGCAGAACCGAGACCATAAATATTCTTAGGTGTTAGGACGCCTTTATAGCTATCAGTCATATAGCCATGAACTGCACGTTTTATTCCATCGGCGGACTTAGCACTGAGTCCCTCATCACGCTCAAGTTGACAACCTATTAGGTCATTGATAAGTATTGGTGGATGAGGCATATTAGGATAGTGTTCTCTATCTGGCTCAAATCTCGCAATAAACTTGTCGTTCTTATATAAATTTACACAATCTGCGTTGGTAAATACATATACGTCGCCGAGAGAGCCTGCTGGATGCTCTCCGATATCCATAGAAGAAGATACTTCAAGAACTGGATCACCGTCTCCCTGGCTGCTATAAACAGCAGCAGCGAGTTTCGGATTGCGGAACATATCAAGAACGCCATGATAGCAGATCTTATCACCACTGCCAAAGTCCTTGTGCGTATTATAATCTGCCATACACCAACCAAAACAGCCAGATATGCCATTACTACTATCATACATACTATTTAGTACATTGGCATGTCTTAGAGCATGGCTGAGACGATGAGCCTCATCATCATACATCTTTGTTGGGAACATGTGTCCATTATATTCTGAAACGAGATAAGGCTTCCAGGCTTTTGGTGTAACAATCATCTTAGGCTGGAGGCCATTATTATTGCCAGTATGAGAGAAATCATTGAATGCATATACATCCTCGAGCATCTGACTCATCTGGAGATATCTAACGCCAGATGTAGGTCTCGTATTATCTAGTTTATGAGCGATTTCATTTGCTCTTAGATATAATTCCTCATCATCCTGGGACTCATTGATACGAACTCCCCATAGAATTACGCTTGGATGATTTCTATATTGTAAGACCATCTCTTCAACATTTTTTAGATGCTGTTCTTTCCAAGCCTTGTCACCTATATGCTGCCAGCCAGGTGACTCAGTAAATACCAATATTCCGAGATTATCACAAGCATCTAGGAAATATTTAGATTGAGGATAATGGCTAGTACGAACAGCATTAACAGACAATTTATTCTTTAGTACAAATGCATCATTTGCCTGCATTGACTCTGGCATCGCATATCCAACATATGGATATGATTGGTGGCGATTGAGGCCGCGGATTTTAACCCTCTTACCATTGAGGTAAAATCCGTCTGCTTTGAACTGCGCATCGCGTACGCCGAAGCGCACCTCAATCTCGTCCACCATATCGCCGCATCGCAGCGATGCCAGCGCTCTATACATCTGTGGTTTATCTATATCCCACAATTTGAAATCATATGATGATAATCTAATAGACATCTCTCGAAGAGCATGTTCTCTATCGCTTCTTGCAATTAGTTTCTTACCGTCATAGATAGCAATTTCGACAGTTGCATCTTTTAGAGAAATTTCATCAGTTGTATCAAGTTTTAAATCAAATGCCACTGTTTTTAAATCGCGGTCGCAAGAGACTGTTCTTACAAAAACATCATCAATATAAGCTTTTTCGGTTATATCAATATAAACCTCACGATATAGTCCACCATATGTGAGATAGTCAATTACATGTCCAAATGGAGGTACATTAAGCGATTCTCTGGAATCGAGTTCAACTTTAATCTTGTTGGACTTGCCATATTTTAAATATTTGGAAATTTCAACTTTAAATGCAGTATAGCCATTATTGTGAGTAATTACTTCTATATCATTTACATATACAGTTGCCCTATGAGCGGCACCTTCAAATGTTAGAAAATATAACTTATCCTTACCATCACTTGGTGCAAAATATTCATTTTCATAGACAGAAACAAATTGATAATCATTCTCATCTAGATAGTTAAATGGCAATTCAGTATTAGTATGTGGAAGTCTCACCAAAGTGGCAGATTTTTTATCATCTAAGCGATAAAAATTCCAATTGTCATTAAGATAAATTCTCTCAAGCATTACGGCACCTCCCGAACGATTATATTATAAAAAAAAGAGTAGGCTTATTCAAGCCTACTCAATTTTATTAATTAATCAAATGTTAACAATTAGCCAATTGTTGGAAGTGATGAGCATCTGTTAACGATTTCCTTGAAGAAGTTCTGATATACTTCATGATTCTCGCCAACGCCCATGTAAGATGTATGATCTTTCCACTCCTGTGGCATTACTACCCACTCGCCTGGCTTGATATCAGCATCAGACTTTAAGTCTGCATACTCAACGAATGGCTGTCCATCTGGATGATGAGCTGCTGCAACATTAACGATACCATCGTTTGCCTGCCAGCTTTCGCCCTTGTGATCCTTGTCACTGTAGAGACACTCGAATGGGCTGAACAAACGAAGTGGAAGCCAGATATCCTTAGATGGATACTCGATACCGAACTTACGACGAGTTCTACGACCATAATATGAGAAGTAATAAATGTTGTCGTAGATCTTGTAGTCCTTCATGCAGTCCTTAGCGCCCTTAGTTGAGAGCTCATAATAGATATTATCCTTTTCAAGGCTTGTAAGATGATTAATCTTGTCCATTGAAAGAGGAATATGCTTCTCTGTTGAGCAGAAACCAAACTGCTCAAGACGGAAGTTATAGAATCTTGAGAACCATGTGCCTGATGTCAAGTTACCGATAGCAAAGAGAGCTGTTGACATTGGCTTAACAAGTGGACGGCCAGCATCTGGAAGTGTAACACCATTATGTGTACCAGCAAGAGTAACCTCTGCATGAATCCAGTTAGCTTTGCCACCCTTAAAGAGATCAGAGAGCTCGTTCTCTGGTGTGCCAGCGCGCTCCTCCTCATCACCCTCTGCAAGAAGATGAATAAGTGTACGAGTTGTAGGAGCACCGAATGAGTGACCGATAAGAATTACCTTCTTGATCTTGCCAGCTTCATCAAGCTCGCCCCAATCAGGAATATAGCCAGGGAATGTCTCACCATAACGCTCGTGACCATACTTCTCTGAATGAACCTTACCAAAGTCTACACGACCGCCCTTAATCATTGCATAGAGGAGACAAGCTCTGTCCCACATGCTTGTGAAAGGACCGATATGAGGTGTGTAGCATACGTTGCCCTCTTCCATAATTGCATCGCGTGCATTACCATGCCACATACCCATGCAAGGAAGGAACTGGTTTACATTTGACTCAGATCCCCAGCAAAGGAAACCATGAATCAAAATAACTGGATAATTGTTTACTTTATTCATGAATAAACCTCCAACAAAAAATATGTTGGAAATATTTTACCATACTTAGCATCAATAAATCTATATAAATATATTTTTATTAATCTTTTCAATATAGCAACTACATATAATGTATTATTATTGATATATAATACAATATATGGTATAATATGTGCTATTATGGAGATGATTCTATGAAATTAAATCTGCTTCGTGGCGATATCAAGTTACTGAAGCTCATGTCAGAGCAGTATGGACAATCAAAATCATCATTTTATATCTATATGATTTTACGTCTCATCGTTATTGCCATAATCATTATTTCAATACTAAATAAACACTATGAATATCTAGCACAAGCATTTTTAGCACTTGTTTTCTTCTGCCTCCCACCTTTCTTCGAAAGAGCTTTCAAGGCAGACCTTCCAACAATTTTTGAAATAATAGTTTTGTTCTTTATTTTCTCAGCAAATATCCTAGGCGAAATCTTCTCATTCTATGTTAAGTTCCCAGGTTGGGACACCATGCTTCACACAATTTATGGATTTATGTGTGCGGCGCTGGGCTTCTCCCTATTTGACCTTCTTAACAAGGACTTAGATTCAAATGCAAAGTTTTCAATGAGCAGGAACTTCCTATGTACATTCTCTGTAGGATTCACAATGCTTGTTGCAGTCCTATGGGAATTCGTTGAGTTCGGAATGGACAATCTCTTTGGAAAAGATATGCAAAAGGATACCATAATTAAAGGCTTCCAAACCGTAATGCTTGACGATACCAATTCCAATATTGCCGTTCCAGTTCATGACATAACATCAGTAACCGTAGATCCTTATGGAACATTTCCATTTAATGGATATCTCGATATAGGCCTATATGACACAATGAAAGATATGGGCGTTGCACTTCTCGGTGCTGTAATTTTCTGTTTCTTCCTCAACGCTTATCTCAAGAGTAATGGGCAGAATAAAGTTGCAGCAACACTCATCCCAACAAGACGTAATTGGGATGTTGAACCACCAGAGATTGAAGCAGATCTCGCAAAACGAATCGCAAACCTCCCAGAAATTAACGAAAAGGAAGATAATAAGGATGATAAGTAATACTTATGTTGTAATCCCTTCCCTAAATCCCGATGGGCATCTAATTGAAACTATCAAGGGACTGATTGATGTAGGATTCCGTCACTTCGTTATTGTCGATGACGGCAGTGACGATGAGCACAGACGCTATTTCCCTAAATCAAATCAGTATATTCAAGTCATCCATCATAAGCAAAATCGTGGCAAAGGAATGGCACTCAAAACAGCCTTCAAATATATTGCCAAATATGCAAAAGATGCCGATTACATCGTAACGGTCGACGGCGACGGCCAGCACGCCCCACAGGACGCAAGAGCGTGTGTGGAGGCTCTTATCGGTCGCGACGACGCAATCGTGCTAGGAGCACGCAATTTCAAGGATGATAGCGTTCCAACGAGATCAAGACTTGGAAACAATATCACTTTATTTGTATTCCGCTATCTCTGCGGAATCAAAATTGCTGATACACAGACCGGTCTCCGTGCTATGCCGGTATCCCTCATCCCTACTTTGATAAAAATTCCAGGCGATAGATTTGATTATGAAACCAATATGCTTCTCAAATGCAAGCAAGTTGGTATAGACATCGATGAAGTTCCAATTGAGACTGTATATATTGAAGAGAATCACGCATCTCACTTTAGAACAGTTACAGACTCATGGCTCATCTATCGATTTATTTTCGCTTATTTCATTACAGCAGGCATATCTTTCCTTATTGATATCTCGCTGTTCCATATCCTGAGAAAATTCATTCTTGCGAGCCTTCCAATCGCACTTATGACTGTTCTCGCAACGGTTATCGCAAGAGCTGTTTCATCTATTATCAACTACACTCTCAACAAAAAGAAAGTATTTGATTACAACAAGGACAGTGACAAGAAGGATACAACATTCTGGCGTTATTATGCACTTGCAATTCCTCAGATGTGTGTCTCAGCAGGCGCTGTTACCCTACTTGTCACAATCTTCCCAAAACTCGCTGCTATAGAAACTCTATGTAAGATAATCGTTGACTGTATTATCTTCCTTGTGAATTATAGAGTTCAGCGCAGCTGGGTATTCACTCAAAAGAAGAAAGAACCAGAGGAGCCTATCGAAGACGGCCCGAAACACATGATTTATAAAAAGCCTAATATCGTTGGTCGCGTATTCCTCTGCATCTTCACTTTCATACTTATGGTTGTCATGACAGCCGCTGCATTCTGTCTCGTTATCTGCTATGGACCATCTGATACAGTACGTAATATGTGCGTACTTTCAGCAAAGCAAGCAAGCGCAACCAAATGGCTACCAGGCCTATTTTTATCGGATGAGAAAATCGAAGAAATCCTCAAGAAGAGTGAGACTATAAAGGCTGATACAAGAACAGTTGAAGACCTCACACATGAAGCTTCAGAGGACGAATGGAAAGATTCTGATAATGGAATCAAACTCATCTATGAGCAGAATGAGAAGTTTAAATCATATATCTGTCTCGTTCGTGATCCAGCAAGAGTTTCCGTTGGTGTTTCTTCCGAGAATTTCTCAACAGCAACTGAAGGTATGCGTATCTTCAAGATAGTTGACAAATATAATGCTAAAATAGTACTAAACGGCGGTGGATTCGCAGATCCAGGTGGAGTTGGTACTGGTGCAACACCAAACGGTATTACATATTCCAAGGGTAAGTGCGTATATGCTGTTGCATCTAAATTGTCATTCGTAGGTTTTGACAATAATAACAAACTCGTTGTACATGAAGGTATGACTCCAAAGCTCGGTACTGAACTTGGTTTACGTGATGGTTGTTCATTCAAGACTGGACAGGTTCTAATTGAACAAAATGGTACTCAGGTTAAGCTTAATTATGCCGATGATGATGTAGGCACAGCTCAGCGTACTGCAATCGGTCAGCGTGCTGATGGCACAGTAATAATGCTCGTAACTGATGGACGTTCCGGTGAATCAATTGGCGCAACCAGAAATGATATTATTGATGCAATGGTAAAATATGGAGCAGTAAATGCATGTATGCTCGATGGCGGTTCATCTACTCTCCTCTACTATCGCAACTATACCAAGATTTATAATATCGACGAGTCCACACTTGACGATTATCAAAAGCAAGGCCTTGTTAACAAATATAAGGCATTTACTGCTCCTCGCAGAATGCCAGCATACTTTATCGTATCGGGAGAATAAATCATGAAAACTAGATCTAAATTTTTCAAAGTTTATATCTCTGTTGTTATCGCATTTCTTGTTTTACTAGTTATTGGTGCTGTTGTTTTATATGTTTGGCTTGGCAAGTTTGAAGCTTCTCAGCCAGAAAATATTGTTCAATCAATCATCACAGACTATGTAGAAAAAGGAAAATTCAGTGCACTTAGAGCAGATTATGGCCTAAGAGTTAGCGAATACGAATCCGATAAGGATATCGATCTTGCTATGACCGATCTTGTAAAAGGCAAGAAACTCACGATGGCCTATAATTCATTCAAGCCTGAGGGAATCGATATCGCATATACAATTAAATCTGATGACACTAGAGTTTTAAATGTTTACCTCACAAAAGGTGCTGATAGAACTTATAAAGTAAGTTATACTGAGTTCGATAAGGCTCAATATACACCAATTACAATCACTAAGATTTCTGGAATCAAGATTACAATCAATGGTAAGGAATTAAGTGATGACAAATTCACAGACCTTCCTCTCCCAGTTCTTCCTGACAATATCAAGAAAGACGATCTTGTACGAAATCAAACAGTTATTCTAACAGATTTTGTATCCAACAAACAGGATGTCAAAGCATCAATTGGCAATGTATCTGTTGATGTTATTGAGGCACAAGGTTCTTATACAGTAAAGCAGAATATAGATAGCGAAACTGCTGATAAAATTGCTAAATTTGCTCTTGATGCGACCAAGGCATATGCCGCATATATGCAGGAGGATGCCGGATTTGGCGCTGTAGCAAAGTATCTCGATAGATCAACCGATTTCTATACCAATGTTCGCACTATCCCAACAGTCGACGTTATGGACCACACTGGATACAAGGATGAAAATCTATATAGTGGCGATGTATTTAAATATTCCGATTCACTTTACAGTTGCCATGTAAAACTTACACATGTTCTCTTCAAGGGCAATCGTGTATTTAGAGAAGACCTCGATAAACTTGTCTTCATAACAGTTAAAAATGGTGAGTTAAAAGTAATTGATATGCAGCGTTTCGCTGTAGATAATAAGGGGCAGTAATAATGGCATCATATCTAAATGGAGCAATTAAGCACTTCAAAACAATAACTAAACATAGACATCTTGTTATGTTAAATTGTTTTAGAGCGGGCATCCCTCTACAGGGACTAAAACATGATCTTACGAAGTATTCCCCTGCTGAGTTCCTAGTGGGCGCTAAATACTTTCAAGGCACACGTAGTCCCAATGTTGCAGAGCGACTAGATAAGGGCTATTCAAGCGCCTGGATGCATCATAAGGGACGCAATAAGCATCACTATGAATATTGGTTTGATAATGATGATTCATCTCATACTCTTGTACCTGTTGAGATGCCAACCAAATATGTCATTGAGATGTTCTGTGACCGCGTTGCTGCCAGCAAAGTATATAAAGGCAAAGATTATAAGGATTCAACCTCTCTCGATTATTTCAACTCTCACGACTACCGTGTGACTATGCATCCTGCGACTCGCAAGATGCTAGAGGATCTCCTCGTAATGCTTGCAAATGAAGGCGAAACTAAAACATTTAGATATATAAGACACTTGGATAAATAAAAAATGGGAGTCTGGATAACCAGACTCCCTAATTTTTTTATTTAACTGAAATAGCTTCTTACAATTTCAAGTTCTTCATTTGAATTTGCTTTGATAGAAATCTTAAGTGCATAGCCATTTATCTCAGCTACAAGTACCTCTGTATAATACTTATACGAGTTCATTACTTGGCTCGTATAAATTATACCACGCAACTTATTTCCGCCCCATTTTACGATGGCATTGTCATCAATAATCTCATAAACAGTAGATGACTGATTTGAATTAATCATAGTCTTAACGCTTGTTAATGCGTCTTCTGCTGACGAATAATTATATGATGCCATATTCTCATAGAGAATCGTAACGGAAGAAGAAAGTCGTGGACCTGATGCTGTTATATCCTTAGGTGCACGTGTTGATGATCTATTATCAGCATAGCTTGTAATCATCCAGTCTTCACCTGGATAGAATGTAATACCAGAGAACTGACTATAATACTTGTTATTATCTACAGTACCATAGATGAAATTGGAATCACCTATCTGGCTTCCTTCATTTCCGCCAGAGAATAATCCACCAGCATTTCCATTCGTCATATATTGATTTGTAACGATTCCTGTAGGGCCATCATAAGGAGTATCAATTACTTTATCAACAAATTTGATGATAAATATTGTGCCTGCAATAACAGCCGCTATGAAAGCAACAAGAATAATTATTGCAACACCGATAATTATCTTGTTAGATTGATCATCTTTATCCACAGATGATTGAGCTCTCTGTAGCTGATCACTTAGATCTCCGCGCATAGTTCTATCCTTTCGTATTTAGAAGAGCAATTGTATCTCCAATAACTTTTAAATCAGTTGAGAAGATTGAAATGTCCATAAAATAGCCATTAAGTTCACGTGTAAGGTCATACTGATAGTACTGAGTTCCATCCTCAGCAGTAATTCTGCATGCAAGTTCGTTATACTTTACATCACCGATAGTTACAACAGAATCATCAGCATATTCAACCTTATACTTATCATTGATATAATCTTCAACTGAATCTTTTAATTCATCATTGAATTCTTTAATATCCTTGAATTGTGATTTGAAATAGTCCTTGTTGCTATAAGAAATATAGAATGTTGAACCATTAATTTCATTTGATGCGTAGACATCATACACGAACAGGTTGTTATTTACAAGAGTTCTTGCTGTGCCTTCATCATCATAGACATCATCAAGATCTGCTTTATCATACACTTTCCATGTTGCAGGAAGTGTAAATTTAAGACCTGAAAATGTTGAACTATATGTTGTAAGATCAACTTTTCCTGGAACAAATTTATCTGCGCCCTCGTAGTTATCATATCTACCAGTTACAGGCTTTTTCCAGAAATCGTCATCCTCATCATCAAACTCATCAAAATAGTCGTCATAGAACTCTTTGAAGTGTTCTTCAAAATATTCTTCGCCTCTACCAAATTCTTTTTCAAACTTTCTCTCTGTTTTATCAAGATATCCGAAAATAGCGAAACATATGAAGATTAGAAGGCCAAGAACTACAATAAGAACAATACTTACAATAGCAATTGCTTTCCAAAAGCCACTGGACTTTTTCTTGGAAGGTGTTGGCTCTGGCGTTACATTTTCTGTTTCATTGCTAGCGACTTTTGCGCCACAATTACTACAGAACTTTTCATCTTCATTTATGCTATGACCACAATATTCACAAAACATAATTTGCTCCTTTATAATAACTTTTCTATTGCTGCCATTCTAATAGATATTATAAGCAAATCTGTAGCATCTGCAAGTTCTTCTATTGATGGGAATGAAGGAGCGATACGAATATTGGTATCAAGTGGATCATTTCCATAAGGGAATGTTGCGCCAACATTGGTAAGTTTTACTCCACCCTCATTGCATAAGTTGTATACGCGAGTTGCTGTTCCAGGCATAACATCAAGATTGATGAAATAACCGCCATTTGGATTGCTCCACTTAGCAATTCCGAGACCTGAAAGACTTGCGCTGAGCTTATCAAGAACTATATTGAATCTTGGTGTAATAATCTTGGCAAGATTGTCCATATGAGCCATTACGCCATCAATATTCTTAAAATATAGAACATGACGAAGCTGATTTGTCTTGTCATATCCGATTGTCTGGAACTTATAACGTCCCTTGATATACTTGAGGTTTGCTTCATTTGCTGCAAGAACTGCAACACCTGCTCCTGAGAAAGATACCTTGGAAGTACTAGCAAACATTACTGCTCTATCAGGATTGCCTGCTGCTTCACATTCTGATAATAAATCAAGCAATGTATCTGATTTACCATCTAAATTATGAATACAATATGCGTTATCCCAGATGATTCTAAAGTCATCGGCTGTCTTCATTCTAGCGAGACGCTTTACAGTCTCATCAGAGAATGTAACACCTGTTGGATTAGAGTATTTTGGAACACAGAACATACCCTTTACAGTTGGATCTGCGACGAGTTCTTCTACAACATCCATATCTGGACCATTATCAGTCATTGGAACTGGAATCATCTTGATTCCCAAGTATTCAGCAATACCAAAATGTCTGTCATAGCCAGGAACAGGACATAAGAATTTTACCTCTCCTTGCAAGGACCATGGCTTAGAAGTTTCAGATGCTCCAAGTGCATAGCACTGGAGAATATAGTCAAACATCATATTGAGGCTTGAGTTTCCGCCTACGAAAATCTTGTCAGCTGAAACACCAAGAATATCAGCGAAGAGCTGCTTACACTCTGGCAAGCCGTCTGGGCAGCCATAATTAAGTGTATTGATACCAGTTGCTGAATAATAATTGGTCTCAGAATTCATAGAATCAAGCATTTTTAGAGCAATTTTAATCTGATCCTCAGAAGGCTTGCCACGTGACATATCAAGGGACAAGTTTCTTGCTTTAAATGCTTCATAATCGCCTTTTAACTGGGCATATTCGTTTTCAAGTTCTTGTTTAGACATCTCGCTATACTGCATAAAATTACGTCCTTTTCTAACAAATTTATCACTGAAATAATAACATATAATATAATATAAACATAGCGATTTTGCAATATTTTAAAGTCGAACTTGCATTTTCTTACTTTTGGATAAAAAAACGACTTTAAAATGGCAAAAGGTTATACACTTTTTTCATTGTAATGAAGTTTATATAGTGGTATTATAATTAATATTATTTTATTGGGAGGACCCATAAGATGGATAACGAAAACAAATCAAGTGCTGAGCTTGCACGCGAAGAACGCAAGGCTCGCATTGAAAAGACAGCAGAAAATCAAGCTGCCAAGAAGGAAAAGAAAGAGAACCAGTCAATTAAGACTAAGAGACTCAAGGTTATTATCCCTGTAGCTGTTATCGTAATTGCTCTTGTTGTTGCTCTCCTATTCTTCTTTGGAGTTCCACAGAGAACAGTATCAGCAGTAAATTGCAAGGGTGGCAAGGCTTCTCAGGCTGAGTTTGAGTTCTATGAGAGATATTATTTCAACTATCTCTATCAGACTGCTGCACAATATGAGCAGTATGGCGAAGGCATTGGCCTTATGTATACTGGATTTGATATTACTAAGTCCCCTGCTAATCAGAAGTACCCAACACAGGATGGCGAAGAACTTCCTGAGTCAGTTGGAAAGGAACCAACATGGGCCAAGATGATTGAATATGCTTGTATCGAACAGATAGAAGGATATAAAGCAGTAAATAAAGCAGCTAAGGATGCTGGTTATAAACTTCCAGATGACCTTAGCAAGGAAATCGACAAGACAATTGAGACACTTCGTGAAACAGCTTCACAGAACAACTTCGGTCTCAGTGCATATCTCAAGAATATGTATGGCCGTGGAATGAATGAGAAGCTCTTCCGCAAGATTCTCATTGAGCAATACACATATAGCGATTTCATGGAAAAGAAGAATGATGAATATGCTAAGGGCGTCACTGACGATGAAATCACTAAGTACTATGACGAGAACAAGAACGATATCAATCTTATCGAACTTCGCGTTATGGAATTCACATCAGCAGCTGCTGTAAATACAGAAGATACTTCTTATACAGAAGAGCAACTTGCTGAGATGACTAAGGCTGAAAATCAGAAGACAATTGCTAAGGCTAAGGAATTTATCACTGGTCTTACAGCTGATAATTTTGACTCACGCGCTTCAATAATCATGAAGGACGATTATGAGTCCGCTAAGGCATCATATGCAGCTCAGGGTCAGGACCTCACTATTGATGAATTCGTATCAGGTTCTACAACAATGTCTGGTGCTAACTATTCTGAACTTAAGGACAATGAGTACTTTGGTGAAGAAGTTGCTAAATGGGCATATGATAGTGCACGTCATTCTGGCGACGTTTATCCAAAAGTTATCGAGCACAATAATGATGATGGATCAATCACTTGCATCGTTACTCTTATCTCATCTCTCCCACAGCGCGATGAATCATTCACACCAGTAGCTGTTCGTCACATTCTTGTTGGTCTTAACTATCAAGTAACTGAAAAGAATGACGAGGGCGAAGATTCAGCAGTAGCTAAGACTCGTACAATGGACGAGGCTTATGCAATTGCAGAGAAGCTTCTCGCTGATTGGAAAGCTGGAGAGGCAACTGAGGACAAATTTGCCGCTCTCGCATCAGAAAAATCCGATGATACAGGTTCCGCTGATAATGGTGGTCTCTATGATGACATCACAGCAGATGCAAGTTATGTTCAGGAGTTCAAGGATTGGGCTCTTGATAGCAGCCGTAAGGTTGGTGACACAGGACTTGTAAAGACAGAATATGGTGTTCACATCATGTATCTCTCTAACATCCCTGACAAGCCACAGTGGAAATCAACAGTCGCATCAAGCATTGCAACTGATAAGTTTGAGGCATTTGCAGAAGGCATTGTTGCTGACGAAGTACAGACAAGAGATGGCGTTCTCAAGAGAATCTCTAAGAACGTAGAAGATTATGCAGCTCAGATGATTAGAAATGCAGCTACACAGCAGGCACAATCAGCTGCTATTTCAGCAGAGACAAGCGAAGATACATCGGAGGCAGCAGCTCAGTAATCCCCAGGAGGTAATTATTATGACATTCATCGAACAATTTGAACAGATCAAGAAGAAGTTTGCAAAGCTCAACACAGAAGTTCTCCCAAAGAACCTCGCTATTCAGATCAATATGACTGATGAGGACTGTGGTGGTGCGTTCTATATTGCCAATATTGATGGCAATTTTGCAGTAGAGCCATATGATTATCATGACTATACTGCTATGCTCACAAGCTCTGCAGACACATTTAAGAAGATTTTAAGTGGCAAACTCGATGCAACAGATGCTTACTTCCGTGGACTACTTCAGGTTGACGGTAGCCTTGACCATGCTCAGGCTCTTGCTAATCTCACTAAGAAGACAGAGAAGAAGCCTGCAGCTAAGAAGCCAGCTACTAAGAAAGCTGCGCCTGCTAAGAAGGCTGCTCCTGCTAAGAAGGCTACAACTGCCAAGAAGACAACTAAAAAGTAATTTTATGGAGGCAACTGCGCGTTGCCTCCTTTCTTTAAATTTTCTGAAAACGATTAAGGAGAAAGATTATGGCTTTTTATTTTGAAGAACCATCAAGAACATTTGGTGAATATCTCTTAGTACCTGGATATTCATCAGCAGACTGCATTCCAACTGCAGTTAACCTCTCTACCCCACTTGTTAAATTCAAGAAAGGCGAAGAACCAGCAATCAAGCTTAACATCCCTATGGTCAGCGCAATTATGCAGGCTGTATCAAACGATACACTTGCTATTGCACTTGCAAAAGAAGGCGGTGTATCGTTCATCTTTGGCTCTCAGTCAATAGAGTCAGAGGCTGCAATGGTTGCCAGAGTTAAGAATTACAAGAAGGGCTTTATCACATCAACAAGCAACATCACACCAGATGCAACCCTTGCAGACATAATTGCGCTCAAGGAGAAGACTGGCCACTCAACAGTTGCAGTAACTGATGATGGTACAGCAAATGGTAAACTTCTCGGTATTGTTGGTAGCCGTGACTATCGTGTATCAAGAATGGATCTCAATACTCCTGTATCAGACTTCATGACACCACGTGAAAAGCTTGTTACAGCGCCTGATACAACAACATTAAAAGAGGCCAATGATATCATCTGGGACAACAAGCTTAACGCTCTCCCACTTGTAGATTCTGAGGATCACCTCACCTATCTCGTTTTCAGAAAAGACTATGATTCACATAAAGAAAATGTTCTCGAACTCCTTGATGAACACAAGTCATATGTAGTTGGTGCCGGCATCAACACACGCGACTATGCGGAGCGTGTACCAGCACTTGTAGAGGCTGGTGCCGATGTGCTCTGTATCGACTCATCTGAGGGATACTCAGCATGGCAAGCAAATACTATTGCTTGGATTCGCGAGCACTACGGCGACAGCGTAAAAGTAGGTGCTGGTAATGTTGTTGACGGCGAAGGCTTCCGCTTCCTTGCTGACTGCGGTGCTGACTTTGTAAAAGTTGGTATCGGCGGCGGTTCAATCTGTATCACACGTGAGACCAAGGGTATCGGTCGTGGACAGGCAACCGCACTCATCGATGTTTGCAAGGAACGTGACAAGTACTTTGAGGAAACTGGCGTATATGTACCAGTTTGCTCAGATGGTGGTATTGTACACGATTACCACGTTACACTTGCCCTTGCAATGGGCGCCGACTTCCTCATGCTCGGCCGTTACTTTGCACGCTTTGATGAGTCTCCTACCAACAAGGTTCGTATCAATGGCCGCTATGTTAAAGAGTACTGGGGCGAAGGTTCTAACCGTGCTCGTAACTGGCAGCGCTACGACCTCGGCGGCGCCGGCAAGTTATCATTTGAGGAAGGCGTAGACTCATATGTACCATACGCTGGTTCTCTCAAGGATGGCGTTTACACTACCCTTTCCAAGGTTCGCTCAACAATGTGCAACTGCGGCGCTCTCTCAATTCCAGAACTCAGAGAGAAAGCAAAACTCACAGTTGTATCCTCTACTTCAATTGTTGAGGGTGGCTCACACGACGTAATTCTAAAGGAACAAGTTACAGACTAATTTAAATAAAAATAAGGGGCTTGCAATAGCAAGCCCCTTATTATTTTGTTTTAATCTACGTCCTTACGGGCAAGGATTGCTGCTGGACGCTTGCGCATAGTATTCCATACTGGGATAAGACCAATTAGTAAGTTGAATACATAAACTGCAAGTATTGTAATGATGAAATATGGTATCGGTAGATAGAAAGCTTCTTTAAAAGACTTGATGTTATCAAGGAGATAATCCTCAACATAATAAGTAAGTAACATTGCTGGTAAACTTGTGATAGTTGTAATAGCAATTATTTCTCCCATAAACATCTTATAAATATCATATTTCTTAGCACCAATAGCGCGAAGCATACCAACTTCTTTGATACGTGATAGGAATGAAGATCTGCTCATTAAGAACATTTCAATAAGCGAAATGCCAAGCATTACAAGGCCGAGCATTGTTGTTGACACAACAACAAGTTGACGCATTTCATCAAGTTCTTCTCTGTCACGAGCGAGCGTATCATAGGCTTGATATTTATTTTCTAGTAATGCTTCTAGAACATCATCTTTATTATAGGTACAAACTGTAAATGAATCCTTATCATTGATAAGTTGCTGCTTAATCATATTCTCATTTACGAAATAAGCACTAAATGAATTATCTCCATTGTCTGTAACATAGAAGCCACATACTTTGAGAGCCTTATCGTTTACTTTGAGCTTGGTATCCTTACCAATCTGATACTGCAACATATATGTATCAGGAAGAAGAACTTCATAATCATTAACTGGTAATTTGCTCTTCTTATCATCGACAAGTTTGATCTTGCTTTCAAAGCGCTTATAATCAGTGAGTTCATTCATGCTGGATGCATTTTCATATCCTGCACCATCATGCATATCATAATATAAATCAAAATCGTCATTCATAACTTCAAATGAATATCTCACTATATTAAGAAGTTCCGAACTCTTGGCATAGATTGATGGACTTCCCAAATCTGAAATTCCAACAATTGTATACTCACCCATATCATTATTGAGTGAAAGTTTTCTACCAATAAGGCCTTCAATTGACTGTATACCAGACATTTTAGCCTGTGCTTGCAAACCATTACGGTTTTTATAAAGTAGCTGGTCAATTACAATTTCATTTGCCTTTTCTGGCATACGTCCTGCAAATAGGCTTTCTGCTGATATTAAATCTATTGATGCAAGTGAGCCCTCTAAAGAGCCTCCTGCTTTAGCAGTTTGATAATAATCATCAAATTTGATTTTTAAAGAAACTTTTGAATTTGATGGGATGACATATTTAACATCCTTCATCGCTTCAATATTTTCAATTTCTTTTACAGTCATTGATGGCTTATCAATTACAATATAATTCTTATTATATGTAACATAGTCAGCATCCTCCACATGATTTACTGCAAGTATCTGACCAACTGAATATACAACAAATATTCCAGCGAGAGCAAAGCCGATAAGTAATAATTTTCTAAGCAATGGATATGAGAATAATTTGCGGAAACCATAAGCAATTGCAGAGAAGATATTATAGATTGATGTATATTTCTTCTTGATAGACTGATCACCAACAGTTGAGAGATCAAAATCAAAGTCCTCTATATCCTCTCGATTGATATTCTGCTTGAAATCGTCTACAACGTCGATAGAAGAGTTTTTATCTATAATTTCAACATTCTTACCGTCTAGCGCTTGAATGTAAATATTGTCGTTCTCAACAATAATATTGATATCTATAGATCCCTTGTCATTGTCATATAGATTGACATGTCTCTTATTTTCTCCATCATTGATTCTAAAATGCTTAGTGAAATCCTTAAGATAAAATATATTATCAAGCTCATAATTTAGTGAATCATTATGATTATTCTCATTATCAGAGACAACTGAACCATCAACAATTTCAACGATACGGTCTGCATAGAACTGCGCGAGCGGGCGCTCGTGGGTTACTAGAATGACGAGCCTATCCTTTGAAATCTTCTTGATGATATTCATGATCTCGACAGAATTCTTGGAGTCGAGATTTCCAGTAGGCTCGTCAGCAAGAATAATGTCAGGATTCTTAACAAGCGCACGCGCAATACCAACGCGCTGGCGCTCACCGCCTGACAATGTGCCTGCCGGGCGCGAGCGATAACGCAAGATACCTACTTTATCAAGAACATATTCAACACGAACAGCAATCTCATTCTTGTCCTTGATTCCTATCATCTTGAGTGCAAGTGCGACATTGTCAAATACAGTCATATCATCCATCAACTTATAATCTTGGAAGATATAGCCAACAGACATATTTCTGATTTTATCAACTTTTCCTGCACTTTTAGATGTTATGTTATTTCCGTTGATAACGATACTACCTGATTTAACTTTATCAAGACCACCAATTGCATTAAGCATTGTTGTTTTGCCGCAACCGGATTCACCGAGCAAGGCAACAAGGCCACTATCTGGAAGTGATAAAGACGTATTGTTTATGGCATGAATTTCATTTTTCTTGCCTTTATTGAAGTATTTATTTAAATCTTTAATTTCAATCATTACGTCTTACACCTCCTCTTTTAATGTCTGCATGGTAGAGTTCTTAAAGAGTCTATTTGAATACCTTGCACCAATAATTACTGAAATTAGAATTACTAGTACGAAGATAATCGCATATTGAGGAATCGTCATAAATTGATTAATTGTATTAAGGATATATGTTGACGAGTACCAAATATTAAGCAGTTTTAATGCTCCCAGTACAACGAAATATCCTATTCCGGCACAGACCATCATATCAATAATGAGGAGCGTGCGTGATACTGATACATTTGCACCAAGCATACGTATAGTTGAATAGTAAACATTTCTAGATTTCAAGATAATACGTATTACAAAGTATGAGATGATAAGCAGAACAAATGCGACACCAACAATTATTACTTTATTTATTAATTGAAGGATAGCATTTTCTCCATCGTCATATAACGTATCCTTGATAAGAAGCACATCATATCCGAGATCACGGATAGCATTTGCTGTCTGCTCAACTATTACGGCATCATCAACAAATACTGATACCTGATATGAATCCTTTTCAAAGAGTTGCCTAAAATCCTTGCTATTGACAAGAATCATACCATCAAGGTCCTCATATCGAACACCTTCATTGATCGTATAGGCGTTCTTAAAGGATTGCTTGTTATAAATCTTATCAACTTTTAGGGTAATATCATCTGTGTAATACTTATTGCTCGCAGTAACTATAATGTCTTTTCCAAGGGCCTTTTGGTCTTTCAAGGAAAGCAAATTATATTGTTGTGATACCCAACATGTTCCACTGCTTACAGAGTCAGATATTCCAATAGTGAACATTGGATACATCATACCCTCATCGTAAGTAATATCCTGGAATTTTAACTTAATATCAGAGAAGTTTCTATTTGACTCAATTCTAAGATCATCAAGTACAGAATCATCTAGATAGAACAAGCTCTGATAAGGAAGAATAATTGGACTGTCAGAATTCTTGACATATTTAATACCTACTATTCTAAACTTTTGATTATTTAGACGTTGCCAATCAAGAGAATTCAGTCTATATAGATCGGTTCCCATCAACTCATTAATCATCTGAGTCCCCTGTGGAATTGTATAAGAATTCTTGGTGGTAACGACTAAAATTTCATTAGGTTTCTCTGGCATACGACCATAGTCAAGATCTCCGCCCTTAAAGTTTGAGATCCTCTGACTTATTCCATATAGATAGAAATTATTTTTATCGTCTTCAAAGGCTACTTGATTGTCCATAAGGACATCATACTTTTCGATTTGAGCAATATTTGATAACTTGGAAATCTTCTCAATATCTCCATCACTCATAGGCTCAAAACTATTCTCACCTGTCTTATTTCTTACAATCAATCTGTTTTCAGATGTGTTATTAAAATAGTAATTATAGCCAAGGAGTGCATTTTCATAGACCTCAGACTGATAAATAGACATTTCAAGAACGAATGCCAAAGTAACAAATATAAATACAAATGTAAGTAAAAGGAATTTAACAGGAATGTTAAACGCGTTGCGAACGCCGAGTCGAACTTCAGATGGGAATCTGATTTTGTTCGCCTGTGCAAGCGTTGGCGCCGCAGTCTCGCTTACATATCTATCTCTATCATATTTAGTATCCTCAAGCACCTTACCGTCATGCATCTTAATCTTGCGAGTGATATAAGGTTCTACTTGATCAAAATTATGTGTAACGATTATTACAAGCTTATCCTTGGCTATTTCAGACAACAGCTTGATAATATCCGCTGCGGACTCGGAATCAAGATTTCCTGTTGGCTCATCCGCAATAATTATAGGTGTGTCCTTAGCAAGCGCACGTGCAATAGCAACGCGCTGCTTCTGGCCACCTGATAGTTTGGATGCCTTGGTATTGCGATACTCATGGAGGCCGCAGCGATCAATAAGCTCGTTTGCTCGCGCTTTCGCTGCGCTGCGCTTTACGCCAGCCAAGAGCAAAACGAGTTCTACATTCTGATAAACTGTATAACTATTTACAAGATTGAAGTTCTGGAAAATATTTCCAATATATTTTCTTCTATAATCCTCAAAATCCTTTTCTGTATAATGGCTAGTCTCTTCACCATTTATATACATCTCGCCCTCTTCATATGTATCGAGACCGGATATAACATTTAAAAGTGTGGACTTACCACTACCAGATTCACCAGTGATTGCAACGAATTCGCCAATTTCAAAATCCAGGCTTACTTTAGAAAAGCCTGCTGCAATAACACCTTTGCTGTAGTAAAACTTGGATACATTATCGAGTTTTATCATATGTATCACCTCACTATTCCTCTATTGTGATTGTGAATTTATTGGTATATGGAGATTCATCAATTAATTCATGTTTATAAGTACTCTGATTAGCCTCAAAGAATTTAAGTGCTATTTCATCATTTGTATCCATAGGACTAAACGGTTCACCATTATAACGAGTTTCAATAGTTGTACCTTGGTTAGCCGAATATTCAAATATAACACTTACATGACAATCATCTGGCAAATGAGGGATGAGAATTGTCTTACATACTTCCTCAAAGCAAGATCTAAGTTTATTGGACATCTTGCGATCAATTTGACTCCTATAACAGTATTCCTCTATTTCAGAGGACATGCCGAGATAGTCAAATTTCTTATCATCAATTTGAAGTTCAAGTACCTTGAGACGTTTAATAAATCTACGAGTCTTGTCCTTCTTAGGATTTTCAAATATTTCATCCGGTGTACCATCTTCATAGATACCACCATCATCCATATAGAAAACTCTGTTTGAAACCTCACGAGCAAATTTCATCTCATGAGTTACAATCATCATTGTAGCGCCAGATTTTGCTAGTTCTTTTATAACTGTTTCTACCTCTCCTACCATGGTAGGATCGAGAGCCGATGTAGGCTCGTCAAAGAGGATTACCTCTGGATCCATAGCAAGAGTTCTAACTATTGCAATACGCTGTTTCTGACCGCCTGAGAGCTCGTCAGGATAAGCGAGTGCCTTGTCGGACAAGCCAACAGTTTTAAGGAGTTCCAGTGCCTTATCGCGTGCCTCTTCTTTTGACCTGTTAAGTAGATCCATCTGAGGTACCATGATATTCTCAAGTACGGTTAAATGACCGAACAAATTAAAGTTCTGGAATACCATTCCCATCTTGCGTCGAACCATTTTAATATCGCAGCCCTTGGCTGTGATACATTCGCCATCAAAGATAATATCACCCGATGTCGGTGGATCGAGCATATTGATACAGCGAAGCAATGTTGACTTACCTGTACCGGATGGACCGATAACAGATATAACATCTCCCTCATTGATTGTGGTAGTAACATTCATAAGAGGAGTGACTTCTGGAAATTCTTTTCTTACATTACGTAATTCAATCATTTGTCGTCATCTCCTTTCATGAGTTTTGAAACGTCACGACGTTTCGGGTCCACATTAAACTCAATGCTAGAGATTATTCTCGTGAGTATTCCCGCAAGAATGAAATATATAATAGCTGTTGCAATAAGTGGGAAGAAAGCATCATATGTACGTGATCTTACGATATCTCCCATTTTGGTTAAATCTTGAACAGCGATATATCCTACAACAGCAGTTCCCTTGATAAGTGAAACTACTTCAGACTTAAAGTTTGGTAGGAAGAACTGTGCAGCCTGTGGCAACACAATTTTAAAGAAGGTCGCTATCGGTGAATAGCCGAGGGCAAGCGCTGCCTCAGTCTGTCCCTTGTCAACTGCTGCCACACTTGTGCGCAGCATGCCGAGGACAGATGTCGCAAAAGTCAGCGAGAAGCCCACGATAGCGACTGCAGTACCTGACAGTCCTGCCTTTGCAAAAATTATATAGAATAAAATCATCAGGAATACAACCATCGGCATTCCTTCGATTAGCCATGAGAAGAAATCAAGAACTTTATTGACTGGTTTCTTCTCTTTTCTATAAGCCATATATGAAAGAAAGCCAAGAGCTGTACCGCATATAATAGACATAACAGTGATAAGCATTGTTGAGCCTATTCCAGACAGGAACAGCTTCCATCTCTGTTCACGTATGAAAGTCTTTTGGAAACTGTCGCCTATACTATCAAGGAAAGAAGTATCATCTGATACAAGTGTTTCAGTTGTACTAACAATAATGCAAGGGCCACCTGAGTAATATGAATCAGTAAAGAGAACGCTCTGTGCTCTCTCCTCAGTGATAGAGATACCGCTAGCTCCTAAATCATCCTTGCCAGATACAACCTGATTAATAATGCTACCAAATTCAACATTATCAATTTTCAAATCATAACCTAATTCCTTGCAGAAAAGATATAAATAGTTTATATCAAGTCCAGCATAATGATCGTCTTGAATATATATGAACGGTGGACCAATTGCAGTAGAAACAGCCAAATTAATTGTGCCATTTTCCCCTGTTAAATCATCCAAATTAAAAGCATTTCTCTGAGCCTCTTCATCAGTGCCTGTCCAGATTTTTTCAAGTTCATCTATCGTTCCATCATTATGACACTTAGCAATAAATGCATTGAGTTCTTGGCAAAGTTTTGCTCCCTTTGCATCATTTTTCCTTAGAATAAATCCATAATCCTCTGGATCTTTGGTTCCATCCATAATTCTTAAATTGTTATATACATTACAGAGGTACAGAGCATTAGGATAATCAAAATATAAAGCGTCTGCTTTATCTGATTCAATAGCGAGACCCAAGTCAGCAATAGTTTGGAATTTTACAAGTTTAGCATCTTTTATAAAATTAGCTGCCTTAATTTCTCCGACGCTACCAACCATAACGGCAATTCTCTTACCTGCTAGTTCATCTATATTTTTATATTTTATTTCTGCCTCTTTGGCGAGATCCTCAGTTCTAATTACAACTGAGGCACCTGACTTAAAAGTAGGAATTGAGAACAACAGTTGCTCTGCTCTCTCCTTAGTTATAGTTACACTTGACGAGCCCATATCATATGCGCCACTCGCAACGCCCGCAATAATTGAGTCAAATTTAGTATCGACAAGTTCAATTCCATAACCCATTTCATTGCAGAACATTATCGCTATATCAACCTCGTAGCCTGCGAGGCTACCATCCTTGATATAGCCAAATGGTGGATTGAGAGAATCAACAGCGACCTTAATTATTCTATTTTTAGTATTTGTGAGAGTGCTAGGATCAATAGTTAAAGTTTCATCTTTTCCATCAATCCATTTTTCTTGTAGCTTTAGAAGTTGTCCATCCTTCGTAATCTTTTCGATAAATGCATTATATTCATCGCAGAGTTCCTCTCCCGTCTCCTTGGAGAATATTGAACCAATATTCTGAATATAGAGTTCATTTGGCAAGAATGAGCAATCCGTATTGGCCTCTCGTGTCAGATATTTAAGACATGGTGTATCACCAATAAATGCATCAATTTTATGCGATTTAAGTGCAGCTAGCATATCTGAATAAGTGGCATAATACTGAATATTAGCCCGAGGAGACATATCAAGAATAAGCTTGTCATGGATAGTGCCCTGACAAACTGCAACATTCAAATTATTCAAATCATCTGCTGTACCAATAGATAGCTTTTTATATTCTGTTTCATCTTCACTTTTCTTACAAGCAGAAAAAGAAAAAATCAAAATTAGTACAAAAAGCAGTGAAAAAATACGCTTAATTTTCATTATCAATAATACCTTTAAATATATAAATAATCACATTAATTATACCCTCTTAAATATTGATTAACAAGGAAATTATGGTAAAATAAAGCCGTAATAACAACCGGAGGTGTAATATGTTTCTAAACTTTGCAATCACTCCAACAATTGCTGTTTTATCCTTCTAAAACCAGGTAAATTTACTGATGAAGAATTTGAAATTATGAAATCTCACTCCGCGCGTGGAGCAGATCTCGTACTCACAGTACTCGATGGTGTTGAGACGCTCTTGTATCCAAGCGCTGCTATAAGGATCCAATGCCATTCCCAGTCGCTCATGGCATTATGGAAGAATCATTTGGTACACACTTTGATCCATCACTCAAGAAGTACTTTGACAAGATACTTCCAGCAGTTGATGCAGAGTATCAAAAAGAGCGAGATGCAGACTAATACTTAACATAAAATTAAGGGACCAGGAATTATCCTGGTCCCCTTTTTTTATCTTTCAGAATTGATATCTGTAAGTTTAAATTTGTCTACACGTCTAAGTGCAATAAGAAGAGTTGCAATTGTCATTACCGCGCAAACTGCGATTCCGATTAGGAATGCTACTGGAGCAATATGAAGGATGAAATAAGATCCCTCAGATACAAGTGTGCGCAATGTAAAGAATCCAACTGTTCCACCGAGTGCAATACCTATAATCATACCAACAATTGTTAGAACTGTTGTATCAGAATAGATATATTTCTTAGCATCATGAACACTAAATCCATTGATCATCATGACAATTAATTGCTTCTTTTGTTCATCAATAAACATAGTAAACAAGTTGAGCAATACAAGGAATGCCATAACAACCGAAAGTGCAAGATATACAAGTACAATTGCAATCATTACAGATAGATATACATCAAATTCTTCTGCACCAGCTGAATAGAAATCAAATACTGAGATAAATCCTTCTGTGTCCTTTAGCATTGCAGTGAGATCCTTATAGGACAAGTCGCCCTTATTAAGAACTATACAGTTCGCAGTAGCAGGATGACCAAATGCTTTTTCAAAAGAATTTCTATCAGCGAACATTGCTGTTCTTGTCAGATAGTATTCTGATGTATTTTCAATAGTAAAGTCGTGCTTTGTACCTATTGAATCAACAAATGCTGTAGGGTCGCCTGGTTTTGCGTCAAAGAAATACATATATGACTTACAAACCCATGCGCCGTTTGATAACTGTTTCTCATCACCATTGTCATCAATCATATGAACGAACTTAGAGAAGTTATTATCAACAGGTACCATGATTTCGCCGACAATCTGTCTGTCATTAGGCATATCAAGTGCACCAAGTGCGTAATAGAGTTCACTATATTCAATTCCGTTCTTATCAAGAACACTTGCTACCTTATCTGCAGAGCCATCCTCTACATATACCATCGTATCAAATGTTGTAATTGAATCGAACTGGCGCTTAACACTGTTACTGATATTGTGATATACAGTAACGGAGCAAACAATAAGTGATGTACATCCTGCAATACCAACTATTGTTGCGAAGCAGCGACGTGGATCATTGAGACAATTATTGATAATAGTCTTGGAAAGAAGTGACATGCGGTTCCACATCTTGGTCTTTTCATAGAAGCGCGATTTAGCTGATGGTGGCTCCGCACCAGCGAGCATTTTAACTGCGCTTCTCTTTAGAACCTTGCGACATGCCAGATATGTTGTAACAAGAATTGTACCAATTTCAATTGTTACAATTATGAGTGTATCCTTGATATCAAAATAGAGAAGTGAACTGTCGCATGTGAAGTTTTCCTTAGATACTGCAAAGAGATATTGTTCTACGCCAAATCTTCCAAGCAATATTCCAAGAATGCTTCCTATAATTGCTGCAAGCA
This sequence comes from Acutalibacteraceae bacterium, assembly GCA_045642705.1. GTDB lineage: Bacteria > Bacillota > Clostridia > Oscillospirales > Acutalibacteraceae > UBA1227. Next base: position 37,287 of record JAZUJK010000006.1, on the reverse strand, counting down.
ATGTAAATCCAAGCTCAGCAATTGTAATTTCTCTATTATATAGACCAAGTGCCTTCTTAGTTCCAAGAAGAACTGTCTCCTCGTAAACCTTACGGGATACAGCAGAATAACATACAAATAGTCCAACTATTACAAAGAGAATTGCCATGCTATATCTCATCTTGGCAAATACATCAGATACAACATCAACTACAACGGCACCGCCGTTGGATTCTCTTGAAATTGCAGCGGCACCCATGCGACCGATTGAGGCAATCTCTGCCTCAAACTCTGGGAGCCTTGCAAGAGCTGCTTCATAATCAGCTTTTGCAATTTCAAGTTGCTTCTCATAATTAGGAATAGTTACATTCTCTGCCTTGCGAACTTCTGCCCATCCATTTGCAATCTTACGCTCGGCATCAGCAATATCTTTCTTAGCAGATTTTAGCTGTGCCTCACCATTTGCAATCTTTTTCTTGGCAGAATTTAGTTCGGATTTTGCATCCTCCCATACACTAGACAAGCGACTTTCAATTCCCAGTACAGCTGGTAACAAGTCCTCTTTATGAGTCTCATAATAGCCACTATTAAAGTTATTATAGAAGGAGTTATACTCATCAATCAAAGATTGATCAAGGAAAGGTATATCATCAACTGGAAGTCTATTAACGAGAGTCTTGATACTCTTTAAAATGCCTCTATTGTTGGCTTCATCAAGAAGTTCATATACCACATCATATGTGAATTCATGTCTCTCATAGATACCCTTGAACATCTTGTAAATTTCGTCAAGTTGATCAAAAAGTTCTTGTGCATCTGCAAGTTGGGCTTTACCTTTTTTTAGTTCAGCCTCTTTCTTTGCTATCTCCTTCTTACCAGAATCAACCTTTTTCTGAGCATCTTGTAGTTCACGCTTTGAGCGCTCGAGGTCTTGTTTTGCCTTTTCAATTTTAGCCTCAGCATCAGCAATCTGCTGCTTTGCATCCTCAAGCCTTGCCTTATACTCAGCAACTATATTCTGACCAGAAAGTGCAATATTATCATTCTTTTCATCTGCAATTTTACTTGCAACAGATAGAATGTCTTCTTTTAATTTTTCACTCTTAGTCTTGAATACATCAGACTTTGCATCAAGTCCTTCAAGTTCATTGCTTTTAATAAGAAGGCTGATATTACCTGTATATGCATCCATATCAAATGTATCGTCTGTTACGAACATAATACAATCAATTGGAGCTGCATTTGTATAAGCAGAACCAAATGTAATTGGGAATGCACACATATATGCAGGTGATTCAACAAGTGCAGTAATTTTAACTGTATCAACAGTGAGGCGTTCCATGCCATCAGCTGTTGGTTCAGCATCATTAAAGGCATCTAAATCCTCAGAAAGAAGATTTTTTAGGGCATAAGCATTGCCCTTATCATCATGTCTAAATGTGATAACGTCTCCAACTTTTATGCCTTCTTTGTCTGCAAAGGTCTTCTCGATTGCAACTTCCCCGGCTTTTGTTGGAAGTGTACCATCAATAACATTCAACTTGTTTATGTCATCTGTTAGAGATAGCACTTTAGCCTGTTTTATAAGGCCATTTGTTTCAAAAAACTGGAAGTAATATTGAATCTCATGTATGGAATCAACGCCAGGCACCTTAGCAATTTCCTCTATGTTTTCTTTTGAAAATCCATAAGGAAAAATGACTTCTATATCATACATCGAGTAGGTGTCAAAATCCTTAGTAGCCGATGCTTTTAATGCATCACCTGTCCATCCTATTCCGAGATATAGAGCAATGCCAAGCATTACAAATATAGTAATAGCTATAAATGATACGCGATGGGATTTAATATTACGCAACAGTTCTAAAATTTGCGTCTTCTTCATAATCATCACCAAACAAGTTCAGTAGCTTTTACTGGGTTATGGTTTACAGTTATCTCATAAACCTTACCATCACGTAATCTAATAACTCTATTTGCCATTTTAGTAATTTCCTCGTTATGGGTTACCATAACAAGTGTTGTGCCAGCAGCAACAACATCCTCGAGCGCGGTTAGGACTTCTATGCTAGTCGCATAGTCGAGGGCTGCCGTTGGCTCATCCGCCAAGATAATCTTAGGATTCTTAACCAGCGCACGTGCAATTGATACACGTTGCTGCTGTCCTCCTGAGAGCTGAGATGGATAGTTTCCAGCCTTCTCATTCATATTGACAAGTTTCAGTGTGTCCATAGTATCGCGAGGCTCTGATACAAGCTCAGCGATAAGATCCAAGTTCTCACTGACAGTCAAATTAGGCATGAGATTATAACTCTGGAAAATAAATCCAATATTATCACGGCGGAAACTTGTAAGTTCTTCATTAGTCGCCTTGGACAAGTCCTTATCAAGATAAGTAAACTTACCAGACGTTGCAGAATCCATACCGCCAATGATATTAAGTACTGTTGACTTACCGCAACCAGATTCACCAAGAAGGCACAGGAACTCTCCTTCAAATACATCGAAGTTTACGCCCTTCAGTACTCTGGTTAGCACTTCGCCATTCTTGTATTCCTTCTTAATATCTGATACAGACATAAGAACTTTTCTGTCCTCGGATGTGTCAGGCAAATTAGCGTTTTCTTTGAGTGAGATTTCTGCCATCATTGTAAGAATCTGACATACATCTACTTCCTCATCCGTCAAATTACCTGTTTCCTTATTAGTTAAGAATTCAACACAACCGAATTCAAAAGGAACACAACAGAGTGTTGCGATGTCGATTCCAGCAAAATCTTTTGCTACATCAGCATCTTTCTTAGAGTCAAAGTCATTAATTACTATTGCATTTTGCTCACTATAAGTTTTACCTACAATGCCTTCGCCTGCCGCATAAGATCTATTGGTAAGATCTACAGGACAGATCCAATAATAAGGCCTTACAAGGTTATCCTTATTCTTGTTTGCATACCATACAACAGCATAATCAGCAGCACTATTTTCGAGAACGATTTTAAGGCTCTCTTTTAATGCATCCTGAAAAGTATCGACCTTGGATATTGCATTGGAAATAAGACCGATTACTTTGTAATATTGCAAAGTTTTTTTATCCATCGTATTACCCCTATTTAATAATATTACCTTTAAATAATAGCATAAAAAAAGATATCCCACAACAAGAAGTTGTAGGATATCTATTGGTGACTCATCGGGGATTCGAACCCCGGACACCTTGATTAAAAGTCAAGTGCTCTGCCAACTGAGCTAATGAATCACGCTTAAGCAAATAGATTGATACCGAGCGTTGTAAGAACAAGCACGGCAAGTACGCCACCAAGGATTATTGTGATCTTGCCAAGAGTTGCATCCTTGCTATGGCCCTGTGTTTTATCAAAGAATGATGAGGAAGCTGCACCATTAACTGCTGATGCATCTGCCTGTCTGTTTTTCTGAATAAGAACAATTAATATAAGTGCAACAGAAACGATAATGAGAAGAATAGAACAAATAATCTGTGCTACTGTCATATTGAACCCTCCCTATGGGTTAAAATCGATAACTGTTGTATTTTATCACAGTTATAAACTATTTGCAAGCGAAAAAATATCGTATTTTAGCCTAGTGTTAACTGTTCCCCTGCTGTGTCCTCAGCAAGTGGAAGAGAACCTAGTGCAGGTAGATTTTTAGTTCTAAAACGATGTGGTTTAGAGAACTCACCCTCTACGTAAGGTCTGATTGACAGTAAACGCTGTCCCTTCTTCATTGTCATAACAGCAACACCCTGTGTATCCTTGGTTGTCTTGGATGAAATTGAGCCTGTATTGACAAGAAGCATACGTCCTGAGGAGGATGTAAGAACGAGCTCTGTATCCTCTTTTATGTAAAGGGCTGCAACAAGTGGTGACTTGTTGCCATATGCCTTGATAAGTTTCTTACGATTGGTTTTAGTCTCATAAGCACCCATATCGACCTTAGCTACTTTGCCGTTTTCAAAGAAGAATAGCATATATCCCTTGAAATCGTCTGTAATAGCCATATACATGAGTTTTTCACCATCATCAAAGGAAAGTGCTGATGGGATATAATCACCGAGAAGCGAAGCCTTAGAGTCCTCAAAATCGGATACTCTTGACTTGTATACTTGGCACATGTCTGTAAAGAATAGAAGCTCCTTAGCATTGCTGGACTCCTCTACTCTAATTATCTTATCGCCATCTTTTACCTTCTGCTCGCCACTCATACGAAGTGACTGAGGTGTGATTTTCTTGAAGTATCCAGCCTCTGAAAGGAAGATTGTGATTGGATAATCAGGTACTTCCTCTACTACATCTTCATCCTCTTCAATCTCGTTAGAGAAGATGATTTCAGACTTTCTTGGCTGACCATACTTTTGCATGACATCCTTGAGCTCAGCAATAATAATCTTTTTCACTCTGCTCTTGCTATTTAAGATATCATTCATATCCTTGATAGCGTCCTCTAGATCCTTAACATCCTGAAGACGCTTCATAATGTATTCACGGTTCAAGTGACGGAGTTTAATCTCTGCTACATATTCAGCCTGAATCTTGTCGATGCCAAAGCCTATCATGAGATTAGGAACAACTTCTACTTCCTCCTCTGTCTCACGAACAATCTTGATAGCCTTGTCGATATCAAGAAGTATTTTCTCAAGACCTTGGAGTAAATGAAGTTTCTTCTCTGCCTTATCAAGTTCAAAGAATACTCTACGTCTTACACATTCGGTTCTAAATGCAATCCATTCAGTCAAGATTTCCTTAACACCGAGCACCTGAGGCATGCCACCAATTAGAACATTAAAGTTGCAGCTAAATGGGCATGAAAGCGGTGTAAGCTTATATAGTTTCTTCATTAGGAGATCAGGATCTGTACCACGTTTTAAGTCGATAGTGATTTTAAGACCATTCTTATCAGTCTCATCACGTACATCTGATACTTCCTTAATCTTACCTTCCTTAGACTTTTCAATTATTGCTTTGATAATATCATCGCAATTTGTCTCATAAGGAATCTCATACACTTCTATGCAATTGTCCGGCTTGTTATATCTATACTTTGCACGAACAGGAATGCTGCCATGTCCAGTTGACAATACATTACGAATCTTGGCACTGTCATAGATAATCTGACCACCGCCTGGGAAGTCAGGGGCAATTATAGTTTCAAGAACATCATAATCAGAGTCCTTGATAAGTTCTATTGTCGCTTCACATACCTCATTCAAATTGAAAGAGCATATGTTACTTGCCATACTAACAGCAATACCCTTGTTGTTATTGATAAGTATCGATGGAAAAGTTACAGGAAGAAGTGTTGGCTCGAGCATAGTAGCATCGTAGTTATCAACCATATCCACTGTATCTTTTTCTATGTCACGGAAGAGTTCGGCAGAGATTGCATCAAGTTTAGCTTCTGTATAACGAGATGCTGCATAAGCCATTGATGATGAATACTGCTTACCAAAGTTACCCTTGGAATCTACATAAGGATGAAGAAGTGCCTCATTACCTTTTGAGAGACGTACCATAGTCTCATAGATTGCACTATCACCATGAGGGTTAAGTTGCATTGTACGGCCTACAATATTGGCGGACTTTATTCTGCCACCAGTTAAAAGGCCCATCTTATACATTGTATATAAGAGTTTTCTATGAGATGGCTTAAAGCCATCAATCTCAGGAATTGCACGAGACATAATTACGCTCATAGCGTAAGGCATATAGTTTATTTCGAGGGTATCAATAATTGGCTGATCTACGATCTCACCAGCGCCCAAGATATGAGCGTTTGGATTGACATCCTCATGTGCAACCTGTGGCTGTTTAGGTTTACGTGGAGCCATTTACGATATCCCTCCTTTATGATAAATCAAGCATATCGAGGTACTTATATCCCTCGTCTGCTATTTTTTCTTTACGCCCTGCAAGATTATCACCAAGCAAGACTTCAAATGTATCAGCAGTTCTCTGAGCGTCTGCCTCTGTGACCTTGATAAGTCGACGTGTCTTAGGATTCATTGTTGTAAGCCACATCATATCAGCATCATTTTCACCGAGTCCCTTGGAACGCTGAATTGTATATTTCGCATCACCTATCTCATCAAGAGCTTGCTGTTTCTCCTGCTCAGTATAAGCAAACCATACCTGGTCTTTACAAGTGATTTCATAGAGTGGAGATTCGGCAATATAAACCTTTCCTGCTGATATAAGTGTTGGCATAAGCCTATAAATCATAGCAAGAATAAGAGTTCTAATCTGATATCCATCGACATCGGCATCAGTACAGATAATAACCTTATCCCAACGTAGATTATCGAGGCTAAACTGGCTTATTTCCTTATTCTTACCTTCTACTTCTGCGCCACAACCAAGAACCTTGATAAGGTCTGTTATAACATCAGAATTGAATATCTTTTTATAGTCTGATTTGAGGCAGTTTAAAATCTTACCCTTAACAGGGATTACGCCCTGGAATTCTGCATCACGCGCTTGTTTACAAGAGCCAAGAGCAGAGTCACCCTCTACTATGAATATCTCACGTTTTGTAACATCCTTGGATCTACAATCAACGAATTTCTCAACACGATTGGTCATATCCATATTGCTTGTGAGAGATTTCTTTAAATTGACACGTGTAGCCTCGGAACGAACACGCGAACGCAAATTAATAAGAATCTGATTACAGATTTTATCTGCATCAAGCTTGTTCTCAATGAAATATACCTCAAGCTGATGCTTGAAGAAGTCAGTCATTGCTTCTTGAATGAATTCATTTGTAATAGACTTCTTAGTCTGGTTCTCATATGAAGTGAGAGTTGAGAATGAAGATATAACAAGAAGCATGCAGTCATCGATATCCTGCATTGTAATCTTGCCATCGCCTTTCTTATACATACCGTTATTCTTAAGATATGCATCAACCTGGCTTACGAAAGCTGAACGAACAGCCTTTTCTGGTGCACCGCCATGCTCGAGCCAAGAAGAATTGTGATAGAACTCCTTAATTTGGCTCTTGTTAGAGAAAGCAAGGGCAACAGAAATCTTGACCTTATAATCCTCTCTATCAGGACGGTCACGGCCTACGCGCTCTGTCTCCCAGAACTGTGTGCTAGTGAGAGTATCCTCTCCACCGAGCTCATTGACATAATCAACAATGCCGTTTTCATAGTAGTACTCATATGTGTCAAATGATGAGTTACTAACCTGATTCTTTAAGATGAATTTAACACCACTATTGATAATAGCCTGACGTTTAATTACATCCTGATAATATTCAAGTGGAATACTAATATTGGTAAATACGTCAAGATCAGGTAGCCACTTAATACGTGTTCCTGTCTGCTTCTTGGCATAAGGTTCTTTCATGAGTTCTGTTACAGCTTCACCCTTTTCAAAACGCATGGTGAATGTTGTATTGTCACGATGAATCTCTGCTTCCATATATCTGGAGGAATACTGTGTCGCGCAGAGGCCAAGACCATTAAGACCCAAGGAGAAACCATAACTTGAGTCAAGTGCATTAGTATTATATTTACCACCCGCATACATCTCGCAGAAAACAAGTTCCCAGTTGTAGCGGCCTTCCTTCTCGTTGTAATCCATAGGGATTCCACGACCATAGTCCTGAACCTCAATAGATTTATCAAGGAAACGTGTTATTACAATCTTGTCACCATATCCTTCACGAGCCTCATCAATTGAGTTGGAAAGAATCTCAAAGAAAGCATGTTCGCATCCATCAATACTATCGGAACCAAAGATAACTGATGGGCGCTTACGCACACGGTCGGCGCCTTTTAATTGAGCAATATCTAAATTGCCGTATTCTGGTTTCTTTACAGCCATAATTCCTCCAAAATTACATAATAATCAGTATTATACAAATAGATATTCTACACCATATATTGTGTCAAAGTCAAGTAAATACGCACTTTATAGTGTATTTTGGGCATAAAAAGACCCTGGATTTTATCCAGGGTCCAATTACTAATTATTTGTTTTTACCAAATGGACTATCGTCCTCTTCTTCAACTGTTCTAGTTGCCTTGAGAAGTTCATAGAGAGCATAGATTTCATCATTCTCTGTGAATGTTCCATCCATCTCTTCCTTGAGAGCTGCCTCAACCTCTTCATCAGTAATTTCAGAAATATCAATTTCTCCTCTTGCAGGTGTTGCAGGAGCTACTTCAGTTTCAGTTGGCAATGTTTCACTTGAAGATGGCAATGCATCTGCACCAGCACCAATATTGCTTAAGAAACCACCAATATTGAGTGACTCATGCTGGAAGTTATCAACTTCCTCTTCAAACTTTTTCTTCTCCTCTTCTGATGAAAATGAAAGTCCTGAACCGGACAATCCCTCAACAGCTGGAGAATCATCAATTACTTTAGCAGGTTCAATCTCTGGCATTAGATAATCATTAATATCAGCATCATCGATTGCTTCCTGTGAAATGTCTGCATCAGCATACTCGTCCTCTGGTGAGATGAGACCATTTTCACGATCAAGTTCACGCTTCAGTTCAAGTTCTGCTTCTGACAAAATATTTTCTATTGCATTAGGATCACGAACAGGTTCTTCTACTGGGATTGGCGCCTCAGGTAATTCCTCTGGTTCAATTTCAGGCTCTGGTTCTTCATCAATAGCAATTGGTGCCTCATCAAAGTCTACAACTGGTGTATAGTCATCATCATCAGCAAAATCAGAGAGTGGCGCATCAAGGATGCTCTTGAGTTTGTTAAAAAGCTCTTCGTCCTCCGCTACAACTTCCTCAAGAGGTTTCTCCTCAGAAATTGGCTCTGGCTCAACTATTGGCTCGGGAAGGACCTCCTCTTCCTCTTCTGGAATTGGTTCTGGTTCTACTGGGGCAAAGTCAAGCTCAGGCTCAACTGGAGAGAGGTCAAGTTCAGGTTCAACTGGAGCTAAAACAACCTCAGGCTCAATTGGAGCAATTGGAAGCTCTGGAGCTGGTAAATCTGGCTCAACTGTTTCAAGCTCAGAGAGGAATACTTCTGGTTCTGATTCCTCAATTGGCTCTGGCTCAATTGGCTCAATTGGCTCAGGTTCAGGCTCTGGCTCTGGAAGTGGCTCTGGCTCAATTGGTTCTGGTTCGAGGATAGCATCTGCTACTGCAAGAGCTATGCCAGCGCTGAGAGCAGTGTCTTCTGGTACCTCTATTACTTCAGGTACTTCTTCTACTTTCTCTGGCTCCTCTGCCTTTTCAAGGTGCTTGTTGATTTCATCAATAAGATTTCTGTGCTGTGTTGGATCATAGGAATCGATATCAAAGTCATCGTTTGCCATAAGTTCCTGGAATGTAGCACCATCGATCTTTTCATACTTCATAAGGAAGTTTGCAAGAAGATGTAACTTATCAATATGTACACGAAGAATCTCATCTGCACGATCATATGCAGCCATGATTGTCTTTTCAATTTCCTTATCAATTACGGAAGCTGTTTCCTCAGAATAGTTACGTACATGGCTATAATCTCTGCCTATGAATACTTCATCGTTATCTGAACCGAATGTGATAGGTCCGAGTTTCTCACTCATACCGTATTTAACAATCATATTACGAGCAATATTGGTTGCGCGCTCAATATCATTGGATGCGCCTGTTGAGATATCGCCAAGGATGATTGCCTCTGATACACGACCACCGAGAAGTGACACAAGTTCATCAAGCATCTGCTTCTTGGACATGTATGACTTGTCAGTCTCAGGGAGTGACATTGTATAACCGCCAGCCATACCGCGTGGGATAATTGATACCTGATGAACAGGATCAAGTGTTGGCAAGTAGTAATTGGTAACAGCATGTCCAGCCTCGTGGTATGCTGTGAGACGTTTTTCGTCGTCTGTAATCTTCTTGGACTTCTTCTCTGTGCCTACTACTACTTTGATTGTTGCTTCCTCAATCTCAGTCTTAGTGATGGCACGCTTGCCGCGTCTTGCAGAGAGAAGTGCAGCCTCATTGAGCAAGTTTTCAAGATCAGCACCTGTAAATCCAGCTGTTGCTCTTGCTATCTCATCGAGACGTACATCAGGTCCAATTGGCTTATTTCTTGCATGTACCTTGAGAATTGCCTCACGACCAACTACGTCAGGATAGTTTACAGTTACCTGTCTATCGAAACGACCTGGACGGAGAAGTGCAGGGTCCAAGATGTCAGGACGGTTAGTAGCAGCAATAATAATTACGCCAGCATTCTCACCAAATCCATCCATCTCAACGAGCAACTGGTTAAGTGTCTGCTCACGTTCATCGTGGCCGCCACCCATACCAGCGCCTCTATGACGTCCTACTGCATCAATCTCATCGATAAATACAATTGCAGGTACATTTTTCTTAGCTGTATCAAAGAGGTCACGTACACGTGATGCACCGACACCGACGAACATCTCAACAAAGTCTGAACCAGAAATTGATAAGAATGTAGCGTCAGCCTCGCCTGCTACTGCACGTGCAAGGAGTGTTTTACCTGTTCCTGGAGGGCCGACAAGAAGTACGCCCTTAGGAATACGTGCACCGAGATCGTTGAATCTCTGTGGGTTCTTGAGGAATTCAACGATCTCCTCAAGATCCTCTTTTTCTTCATTAAGTCCAGCAACATCATCAAAGGTTGTCTTGCGGCCCTCGTCACCTGACTTCAGGTGAACCTTACCAAATGCCATGGAGCGCTTGGTATCGTCCTGTACAGTGCTGCTGATCTTCTTGACCATGAAATAGAGCATAAGGCCCATCATAATGAGCATTGCAACCATTGGCAGCATCTGTACGAGCCAATAGTTAGATGTGCCTGACTCGTAATTCATCTTAATTGGGTCATCAGGATGTGCCTGATTATATGTACGTACATCATCATGTACGTCAGCTATAAATAGGTCATAGCTTGGGACTGTATAAGTCCTCTTTTCCTTCTCGCCACGTAAAACATATGTAAGTTTTCTCGTGCCGAGATTTAGTTCATACTCTGAAATCTTGCCCTCATCGAAATATTGAACTACCTGATAATACTCTTCGTTAACCTTGACAGAATCAACTTTGAGAGCTGACCAGATAAGGCCTATCATAAGTGCAACAAGAAGCAAAGAAATCAGACTAGAGAACAGTCTGCGTGAACGACCAGCATTACCTGGAGTCTGTCCATTGTTGCTTGGCATATTTTCCAAAGTTATACCTCCTCTTCGTATACCGAACGTTTTAGTACACCGAGATATGGAAGATTTCTATATCTCTCATCGTAATCGAGACCATATCCGATTACGAATTCATCAGGTACGCTAACGCCGACGTAATCTGCTGAAATATCTGCAAGCCTTCTCTCAGGCTTGTCAAGGAATGTGCATATTTTAACTGAGCTTGGGTTTCTCATTTTGAGAATCTGAATAAGTGATGCAAGTGTACGGCCTGTATCGAGAATGTCCTCAACGATTAGAAGGTCCATTCCTGCAAGGTTAGTATCAAGGTCCTTAATAATCTTGACAACACCGGAGCTCTCTGCGCCGCTGCCATAACTTGATACAACCATGAAATCGATTGAACAATGTATATCTATTGATCTCATAAGGTCAGCCATAAATACTACTGATCCTTTGAGTACGCTGACAAGAACGAGGTTCTTGCCCTTATAGTCCTCTGAAATTTTCTTGCCGAGTTTATCTACTATTTCATGGATTTGCTCCTCTGTTAGTAGTACTTCAGCAACATCATCTGCCATATTTTCGCTATACATAGTGTCCTCCTGATTTGATAACCCATAATTTCCCTTTTTCAACATGTATGAAAGCTCCAGATGGAATCTGTACTTGGTCACGTCTGCCCACTTTCATCATATCGATAGTCTTGTCGACATGGACCTTCTCAGGTCTCGTGCCACATTCCAAATAAACATAATCTGATATTGCACGCGACAATATCGGTAAGTCTGCTCGGAGAAGTACCTCCGTGCTGAGTTTGTTATCACTGAGCCCCTGTCCAGCATCACTTAGCAATGCTTGAACTTTCGAATTGAAATAATCAGCATCATCACGCAATGTGCCAATACATCTCGTGATATTGGAGATCGCATTTTCATTTACCAGTGACAACTCTGGCAAGATATTATGTCTTATGCGATTTCTCATATACTCATCTGTCAAATTAGTTGAGTCTGTCACATAGGACAAATTGTTGTCAGTTATATATTGCTCTATCTCTGCTCTCGTGCATTCAATGAGCGGGCGGATTATGTTGCCGCGAATCGGTGGAATGCTCGAGAGGCCGCGCAGGCCTGTGCCACGGCAGAGGTTGAAAATCATGGTTTCAACCGCATCGTTGGCATTGTGAGCAGTGGCAATCTTGCCACTCTCGCCTGCAAGGCTATTGAAGAAGTCATAGCGGACATCTCGTCCAGCGACTTCTTCCGATACACCACGCTCACGTGCGATTGACGGCACATCTGCATTTAGGACTTCGAGCCTTATGCCGAGGTTATTACATACCTCGGTGCAGAAGTCCTGGTCACGCTGTGCCTCATCGCCACGTATGCCGTGGTTTACATGCGCTGCAATCAAATTCAAATCGTATTCCGATTTCAGCGCATTCATGAGAGATAGCAATGTCATCGAATCGGCACCGCCAGAGAATCCTACAACCACCGTATCGTTCGGTGACAGCATCTGATACTTGTTGATAACCGATTTAGATTTTTCAATCAAACTAAAACTCATCAAAATTCCTCTCAACTGTTGAGAACAATGTGAACTCATTGTTCCAGCCAAGTTTTACTGTATCTGTTGGACCGTGACGGTTCTTGGCAACAATGATATCTACCTCATCAATTGCCTTCTCCATCTCGGTGGAATCATCATTTGCATAATAATCCTCACGATATAGCATAAGAACTATGTCTGCATCCTGCTCAATAGAGCCTGATTCACGAAGGTCAGCAAGCTGAGGTCTGTGACTCTTGTTGGAATGTCCCTCTGTGGCACGTGATAACTGTGCAAGTACCATAACAGGAACATTTAAGTCCTTAGCCATGATCTTTAGACTACGTGTAATCTCTGATACTTCCTGAACACGAGAATCAGAGCGTGTGCCTGATTTCATGAGCTGTAAATAGTCTATGATTACAAGATCAACATCCTTCATACGGCGGATCTTGGCTTTCATCTCGTTTACTGTGATACCAGATGTATCATCGAAATATAGATTGCAATCATTGAGGGCTGCTGTTGCGAGATTGAGTCGTTCCCAATCCTTGCCATCAAGATTACCTGTTCTCATCTTGATGCCCTTAACGCGTGCCTCAGTGGACAATACACGCTGTGCCAACTGTTCCTTGGTCATTTCAAGTGAGAAGAAGAGAACCTTCTTGCCAGCGAGAACAGCTGCGTTACGAGCAATATTAAGTGCAAATGAGGTCTTACCCATTGCAGGACGCGCACCGACAATAATAAGGTCGGAGCGGTTTAGACCAGATGTTATTTTATCAAGTTCTGAGAAACCAGTTGTAAATCCAAGATATTGCTCACGAACCTTAGGATCGTCAGAATTTAATTTTTCCAATCTGTCATAGACCTTGTCCATAACGATCTCTGAGAACTTGCTTGCCTCACCTGTTGACTTTCCTTGACGGATGTTATAAATCTTTTGCTCTGCGCTATCAAGAAGCATCATAGCATCAGATTCACCAGATGCTGCATCATTTAGTATCTCATTTGAAACGCCAATGAGTGTGCGGATGAAGTATTTGTCTTTTACTATCTTGGCATATGTTTCAACATTCGCAGTTGATGGAACTGCTTGGCCGAGCTGAGCAAGATAATTCTTGCCAGCAGCCTCATCAAATGTTGGATCATTCTTCATCTGCTCTATAACGAGAAGTGCATCAATTGTCTGTCCTAAGGCATCAATTTGAAGCATAGCGTTATAGATAGCCTTGTGCTCATTGCGGTAGAAATACTCAGCAAGGAAGCCCTTGGACTGAATGAGAGTAAGGCAAGTTGGATCTCTTAGTATAGATCCGAGCACCGCCTGCTCTGCATCCATGCTATAAGGCATGTTAATTTCGAAGTTATCCATAACTTACTCCTCGGTTACTTTTACTTTGATCTCTGCTTTTACGCCTTCAAATAGTTTTACAGTAGCACCAAATGTGCCAAATGATTTGATATCAGGTGAAGTGATTTTTCTCTTATCCACATCAATCTGATAATCAGTCTTAATCTTCTGTGCAATCTCCTTGGCAGTTACTGAACCAAAGAGTTTGCCGCCCTTACCTGCCTTGGCCTTGATTTCAAGAATCTGGCCATCTATCTTGTCGGCTGCTGCCTGGGCATTAGCCTTATCTGTATCATATTTAAACTGTTTGGATGCATCAGCATTGTTCTTCTCTGTTACATTCTGGGCATTCGCTTCAACTGCAAGACCCTTAGGGAATAGGAAATTGCGAGCGTAACCGTCAGATGCGTTTACCATCTCGCCCTTCTTACCAAGGCCCTTAACATCTTCTTTCAAAATTACTTTCATATATCATTCTCCTCAAAGTATTCGTTGATTGCATCCTCGAGTTTTACAACGGCATCTCCCATTGTAATATTCTCGATTTGTGTGGCTGCCATCGTGAGATGTCCGCCACCGCCGAGGCGTTCCATAATCACCTGAACATTCATCTCACCGAGAGATCTCGCCGAGATATTAATCTGATTATTTTCCTCAAATAAAACATATGATGACTTGACTCCAGCAACATTGAGAAGTTCATTTGCTACCTGGGATGCAACAAGTCTCATATTGTCTGCGTGGTCAGTTGCAACTGCAACAGCGCAGCCCTTATAAGTTACTGCTGTAGAAATAATTGCATATTTCTGCTTGTAACTGTCGAAATCATTAGCGAACAACTGCTTGGCTGATACAGTATTTGCGCCGCTGTTCTTGAGATATGCTGCAGCCTCAAAAGTACGAGCACCAGTTGAGAGGATAAAGTTTCTAGTATCAAGCATAATTCCAGAGAGAAGTGCCTCAGCACAGAGTGCTGGCAATTCCACTTTAGCTGGAACATATTGTAGAAGCTCAGTTACCATCTCACATGCAGATGATGCATTTGGCTCATCATAATAGAGAACTGCATTGCTTATATAATTTGCTGTGCGACGATGATGGTCGATTACAACAACATTTTCAAACTCAGGATAGAGTTCTGGATATTCAAGAGATGCTGCTCTATGTGTATCAACTACAACAAGAAGACTGCGAGCTGAGATATACTCACCTGCTGTATTTGCATCGATGAATGTATTAGGAACATCAGTGGAATCAAGCTGCTCTATCAGCTGCTTGGCCATAGACTTCTCCTTGTCACAGAGAATATAGCAGTGACCGCCGAGGGCGCGAACTGCCATATAGATACCGACAGCAGAACCAACGCTGTCGAGGTCTGAGAAGGCATGGCCCATAACAAATACAGCATCCGAGTTGGCCACGTGATCTGCAAATGCACTGGCGATGATTCTCGCCTTGATCTTGGCCTGCTTGGTTGTGCCCTGCTGTGTGCCACCATAGAATTGAAGTTCACCATTGCAGTTGATAGTTGCTTGGTCACCGCCACGGCTCTGAGACATCTCGAGAGCCTGGACAGAGAACTCATCGCACTCATCATAATTACCACCGTGGCCAACGCCAATCGATATGGTAACGTCCACTTCGCGATTGCCATACTTGTAATCGCGAACCTGCTTTAATATGTCAAATTTGCTTGCTTTCAATTCGTCAAGAGCACGCTCTTGTGTAACCATCAAGAATTTGCCACTACCGACCTTGCGGAAGAGGCCTGTGTACTTGCTGGCCCATTGCTCAAGAATCTTTTCAATCTCACCGCTGATTACTTCGCACTCACTGCTCTTGAAATTCTGATAGATTTCATCGAGGTTATCGAGCTTGAACTGGATAACAACTGGGCGTGACTGCTTATACTCATCAGCAATATTCTTAAGTTCTGTATAATCAATGAAATATAGACAATAGATTGGCTTGCCATCAGGAATAGTATCTAGATATACCGTATATTTCTTATCACCAAATGCGATACTTGAGCCCTCTGTTGAGAGTTTAAGTGTCTCAATCGAAATATCCCCGATAAACTCCTTGATATTTCCAGAGTGAATTAGTTCCTCACCGAGTACACTCTTGCCAAAGAGTTCGTTGTACCAGATGATATCTCCCTTGCCATCGCATACAAGAGTTGGGAATGGACGCGTCTCAGCGCCTTCCTTGTTCTCGAGATATTTAGATGCACGAGCTACATTTTTCTTGAGTGTTGCTGTCTTGAAAGCATAGATAATAAGCCACATAAGACAGAGTGCAAGAAATACAACCGCCTGAATCATTGCAATCTTACGGTCAAGATACAATGCCATATATACAGTTGATGCAGCTGCTGCTAGTAAGCAGAGAAGAGAATATACTGCTTTCACTACTAAACCTCCATAATAATTGGCAAAATCATTGGTGTACGTCTTGTTCTCTCATAAACAAGTTGTCCAACCTCATCACGAACTCTACTCTTGATGGATGCCCAATCGCGGATATCGTTCTCGATGCATTCGTTGATTGCATCGGATGCGATATCTTTCATCTCATCCATAAGTTCTTCGGATTCACGTACATATACAAATCCACGTGATACTATATCTGGGCCTGCTACGACCTCTCCCGATACAGACTCGATTGTCATAACGATTGTTATAATACCGTCCTGCGATAGCTTAGTACGGTCACGAATTACTACCTGGCCTACATCGCCTACACCGGAGCCGTCAACAAATACTTTGCCGGCTGGTATCATACCCTTCTCGTGGAACATGCCATCGCATACTTCAATTGTCTTACCGATATCAGGAATGATGATATCGCGAGATGGCATTCCCATTGAGTTGGCAAGCATTGCATGCTTGCTAAGATGTTTCTGCTCACCATGTACAGGAACGAAGTAACGTGGGCACAAGAGACCAAGCATAAGCTTTAACTCCTCTTGGCATGCGTGTCCGGATACATGTACATCGTACATCTTCTCATAGACAACTTCTGCGCCATGTCTCATAAGTTCATTAACAACCTTGGAGACTGACTTCTCATTTCCTGGAATAGGTGTAGCGGAAATAATAACATAGTCATTGGATGAGATATTTACCTTTCGGTGATCCTGGAATGCCATACGAGAGAGAGCTGACATAGGCTCGCCCTGGCTACCAGTTGTTACAAGAAGCAACTGCCATGGCTCATAGCTTCCAATCTCATCTAGCGGAATAATAACTCCGTCTGGTACATCGAGATATCCCAATTCCTGTCCAACTGCCACAACATTCTCGAGAGAACGTCCTGATAGAGCAACCTTTCTGTTCTGGGAAACTGCCTCGTTGATAATCTGCTGAACGCGGTGAATATTGGATGCGAATGTCGCAACAATAATTCTCCTCTTGCCAGCTTTTCTGAAAAGTGTTTCAAAAGATTGACCAACTGTTCTCTCTGATGCTGAATAACCAGGCTTCTCTGCGTTGGTTGAATCAGCGAGATAGCACATAACTCCCTCTTTACCTATTTCGGCAAATCGAGCGAGGTCAATCATCTGACCATCGATAGGAGTTGTATCAATCTTGAAATCGCCAGTCTGTACTATCGTACCGGCTGCGCATCTGATTGCGAAAGCCACTGCATCAGGGATGGAGTGGTTTACATGAATTGCTTCCAAAGTAAACTTGCCAAGTTCAATGAAATCACCTGGCTTGATAACTCTAAGATCACATGCATCAAGCATTTCATGTTCACGGAGCTTACCTTCTACAAGACCAAGTGTCAGTGCTGTTCCATATACTGGAACATTTACAATCTTGAGAAGATATGCGAGACCACCGATATGGTCCTCATGTCCGTGGGTAATTACAATACCCTTTAGTTTATCTGCGTTTCGTTCAACATATGTAAAATCAGGAATTACAATATCGACGCCGAGCATATCGGACTCTGGAAAGGCAAGGCCACAATCGACGATAAACATATCGCCATCGTATTCGTAGAGTGTCATGTTCTTGCCTATCTCATTTAATCCACCAAGGAAAGAAATTCTAACAGGCAATTTGAATGTGTCCTTCTTAGAACTCATAGCAAAGTTCTCCTTTCTCAAAATTTATTTCGATGGGCATATAAGCCCAAAATATCAGATTAGCCATTATATTATAAATAATTATAAAGTAATAAGCAAGTGGATAGAGTAAAGATATTATATCTTTTTTCAATATATTTGTAGTTGCGACTCGTTTGTGATAGAATAATGCCATACGTAAACGATATGTGAAGGAGTCTCATATGAGCGAGAAAACCAAAGTTGAAATGTTTACAGACGGTGCTTGTAGTGGCAATCCTGGCCCTGGCGGTTGGGGCACTATCCTCCGCTCTGGTGAATATGAAAAAGAATTTTCTGGCGGCGAGCCTGAAACCACCAATAACAAGATGGAACTCACTGCCGTAATAGAGGGATTTCGTGCATTAAAACGTCCTTGCAAAGTTGTTCTATACACTGATTCGCAATATGTTGCGAACGGGCTCGACAAGGGTTGGGCCGCTCAGTGGAAGGCCAATGGCTGGCGCAAGGCCGACAAAAAGCCAGCCCAAAATATAGAGCTCTGGGACGAGCTCCTCACGCTTGTCGAGCCACATGATCTCCAGATAATCTGGCTCAAGGGACACGCTGGTCATCCAGAAAACGAACGCTGCGATACCCTCGCAGTTTCGGCATATCAGAAATATCTATAAAAGAAACAGCTCCCGGCTAATGGGAGCTGTTATTTTATGCCCAAATTCTCATCTGATGCATATCCAAATTTTATTGCTGACTTGCCATATTTTTCTCGGATGGACGCCAGTGTGTCCTCAATTTTTTCCTGTTTTTCTTTATCTATATTATCGGCAGGTTCATCCGACTGAAATAGCGAAATTTGTTCTGAATATTCCTCATCCTCAGGGACGAGATCTGAGCCCGTTATAGTTATCAGTCTAATCGGTTTAGAAAAGTCCCAATTTTCCTTGATAAGTGCCATTGCAAATTCTGTGATTTCGCGCTGAAGGTACGTAGGATGGGCAAGTTTGCGCTGTCTCTGAATCTGAGCAAATGAAGGATCCTTAATCTGTACACTGACAACTGTACACTTCATATGCTCGTTTCTGAGCCTCGATGCGACCGAATCAGAGAGGACTGAAACGCCTGAATATACCTCTCTCTCACCCACCAAATCTCGCTTAAAAGTCATGCCGTTTCCAATAGATTTTGGCGCAGTATAATCATAGAAATCACGGACAGGTTCATCGTCCATACAATGAACATATTTATATAGAGTTTCGCCATGTTTTCCAAGGATTTTCTTGAGATATTCCTCAGAGAGTTCAGCGAGGTCACCGACTGTTTTAACAGCGTGAGCATGCAGGACATCAGCGGAACTTTTTCCGACAAAAAGTAGGTCTGTAACCGGTAATGGATATACTATTCTCGGCACATCCTCACGCATGATAACCGTCGTAGCATTGGGCTTTTTATAGTCACTGCCAAGTTTCGCAAAGCACTTACAGAATGACACTCCAACGCTGATTGTAATACCGAGTTCCTTCTCTACTCTGCCCCTTATCTGATCAGCAATATCACGTGGTGTTTTGCCTGGAAATAAATGCATACAACCTGTGAGATCCAGATATGATTCATCTATAGAAAATGGTTCAACGAGGTCCGTATAATCAAGATAAATCTTGTTAATTTTCTCGTACATTTTATGGTATTCATCATGCTGAGCAGGCACGCAGACAAGGTCTGGGCACTTGCGTTTCGCTTGCCAAATCGGCTCGGCTGTCTGCACGCCATATGACTTGGCAAGCTCGTTTTTCGCAAGTATTATTCCGTGCCTGCTCTCCGGGTCGCCGGCAACAGCCATAGGGACCTTCCAGAGCTCTGGTCGAAGCGAGCACTCGACGGACGCAAAGAAGCTGTTGCCGTCGCAATGCAATATTACTCTATCCATGCCAAGTCACCTCACTTTCAATACCGTTTGTCCTAATATTATACCGCACATTTGTTCGTATTGCAATCCGGTTTTGCAAAAAAACAGCCCCGAAGCGTAAACTTCGGGGCATAAATTATGCTGTTTCAATAGCATTGTCCTTATCAAGACCGAATATCTTGATAGCGTCTTCACGCATCTTGTATTTCAAGATTTTTCCAGCTGCATTCATAGGGAAACTATCCACAAAAAGTACGTACTTAGGTACTTTATGCTTAGCCATATTGCTTGCAACATATGCGCGAATATCATCCTCTGTCATGGTCTCGCCAGGCTTTAAAACTATCTCTGCGCATATCTCTTCACCGAGTCCAGCATCTGGTACACCGATTACTTGGACATCCTCTACTTTGTCATGCGTATAGATGAATTCTTCAAGCTCTTTTGGATAGATATTTTCACCGCCACGGATGATCATATCCTTGAGACGACCTGTGATTTTAAAGTTACCCTCAGTTGTTCTCTGAGCGAGGTCACCAGTATGAAGCCAGCCATCCTTATCAACTGTATTGGCAGTTGCCTTAGGCATCTTATAGTAACCCTTCATGATATTGTAGCCACGTGCGAGGAACTCGCCGTCTACACCATCAGGGCAATCCTCCCCTGTCTCTGGGTCAACAATCTTGCACTCAATCTCAGGAAGTGGTCTTCCGACAGTTGTACAACGGATTTCAATTGAGTCATCAGTTGAACTCATTGTACAGCCCGGAGATGCCTCTGTCTGGCCATATACGATGGTTATCTCATCCATATGCATCTTTTCCACTACCTCTTCCATAACTGGAATAGGACATGGACTACCGGCCATAATGCCTGTTCGCATATATGAGAAATCAGTCTTATCGAAATCAGGATGCTGAAGCATTGCGATGAACATTGTAGGAACACCATGGAATGCTGTTATATGCTCCTGATTGATACAAGCAAGGCTTGGCTTGGCTGAGAAATATGGTATAGGACAAATTGTTCCACCATGTGTCATTGTTGCAGTCATTGCAAGTACCATGCCAAAGCAATGGAACATTGGAACTTGAATCATCATACGGTCTGCTGTGGAGAGATCCATACGGTCGCCAATGCACTTGCCATTGTTTACAATATTGTAATGAGTAAGCATAACGCCCTTAGGGAATCCTGTTGTACCAGATGTATATTGCATATTGGCAACGTCGTTCTTATCGACTGTTGCAGCAATGCGATATACCTCAACAAGTGGCACCTTGGATGCCTTGGCGACTGCTTCTTCAAAATTGAGACAGCCAGGCATATTGAAGCCTATTGTAATAACATTGCGAAGGAAAGGAAGCCTCTTGGAATGAAGTGGCTGTCCCTTCTTGGTCTCATAGAGCTCAGGACAGAGTTCAAGAACTGTATCCTTATAGGAATTGTCCTTATTGTTCTCTATCATGATGAGAGTATGTGTATCAGACTGTCTGAGCAAGTATTCAAGCTCAGCAATCTTGTAAGCTGTATTAACTGTAACAAGTACAGCACCAATCTTGGTAGTAGCCCAGAAAGCGATATACCACTCTGGTACATTGGTTGCCCATACTGCAACCTGTGTGCCCTTCTTGACGCC
Source organism: Acutalibacteraceae bacterium (assembly GCA_045642705.1). Lineage (GTDB taxonomy): Bacteria > Bacillota > Clostridia > Oscillospirales > Acutalibacteraceae > UBA1227. The sequence goes on along the minus strand of JAZUJK010000006.1, from coordinate 15,638 downwards.
CATAGCGAGCAATGAGCGAGCAAATGTATCAACATCGTCACGGAACTCAGAATAAGTACGTGTATAGTCGAGAGTTGTATATTTGAATGCTATCTGATCAGGGAACTCCTCTACCATGGCATCAAGTACCTGTGGGAAGGTCTTATCGATAAGAGCCTCTTTCTTCCAGAGGAATTTTCCTGTATGTGTATTGTTGTAATAGTAGTGGCTCTGTGTCTTAGTACGGCTACCAAGAGAGAGCATGTAGTGATAGTAATGTGTGAGAATGATTTCGAAATCATCGACCTCAGGCAAGAATTTAGGATTCCACTCAAGGCAGATATATCCATCATAATTGACTGAGCGAAGAGCGTTCATCATCTCATCCATTGGGAGTTTACCCTCGCCTATCAATGCATACTTTTCATCATCAGTCTGGTCGACAACATGGACAAGTTTTACATAGGCGCCGAGGTTCTTGATTGTGTCCTCTGGGTCCTCTTTACCGCAGAAATATGTATCATGCATATTCCAATCAACTGCTAAATAATCACAAGAGAATGTCTTAATAACAGTTGATAATGTATCTGTATTGCAGAACAGGTTTCTTGTGACAATAAGAAGTACAACACCTGCTGCCTCTGCGATTGGAAGAGCATCATTGAGGAAATCAATGGCCTTATCGAGAGCATCAGGCTCCTCATTCTCAGCGTAAATCTTAACATACTGTGTGTTGAGAAGTTTAGCTGACTTACAGAGACCCTTGAGCAAAGCTAGAGCCTCTTCCTTGTCACCATAATCTGCAATATTAATATCACTGCTGAGAGTGCAAACCTCTACGCCTGCATTGAACAGCAAATGACGAATTTTCTGAGATTCTTTTTTCGCAAGTCCTATGTCATGGAGTTCAATAGCACCAAACTTTGAATCCTTGGCAAGTTCTACGAACTGCTCGAGAGAATACTCAGGCCAATATTTAGTTGAAAAACCGAGTTTCAAAGTTTATGCCTCCTCATAGACAATCTTATTGATTGCATTTACATAGGCACGGATAGATGCGCCAATAATATCTGTTGAAATACCATTTCCAGAGTAGAGCTTTCCATTGTCAGCACGAAGTTTTACGAGTGCCTGACCCATGGACTCACGTCCCTCTGTTACAGTATTAATCTGGAAATCATCAAGTTCAAATTTGTGGCCAATTATCTGCTCAATTGCTGTGAAAGCAGCATCAATTGGGCCGTCACCAATAGCAACATTAGATAGGATCTCATCGTCCTTCTTGAGCTTGATTGATGCAGTACAAGTGATGATATTACCACTGTTTATAACATAACTCTCGAGTTCATAGCTGTTTGGTACAGCGAGAGCTGTTGTTGCAATAATTACTTCGAGTTCCTTGGTTCCGATAGCACCCTTCTTAGATGCTACACGACCAAATGCCTCATATACCTTGGCCTGGTCCTCTGCTGTGAGGTCATATCCAATTGATGATGCAGCCTTGATAACTGTTTCAATATCATCATCAGCAGTAAGTGAGAGTTTAGGAGCATCAATGCTCTCGCTCTTCTCACGTACAGTAGGATCTGAAACTGCTGGAGCCCAAACCATCTGAGACACACCGCGTGAGAGTTCAGTCTTGCGGATAGATGTCATAATACCAAGGTCTGCGCCGCGCTTCTCTATAACATTGATAGCGTCAACAATATTCTTATTAGAAGTCTTGATTTCAGTTGCGCCGGCAAGAACTGCTGCGAATGCAGTTGCATTGGCCATATTGAGTTCGTTGTCAACATAAACTGTCAAATGATTCTTGGTAAGTTCTGGAATATCAGCAACGAGCTTTGCGATAAATTCGCCAAATTCATTTGGCAAAGTTGTGCCTGCTGTATCACAAATTGTAATCTTGTTGGCACCAGCTGCAAGCGCATTATTGATAGCAGATACGAGGAAATCGTATTCTGCACGCGTTGCATCCTCTGCTTCGAACTCAACATCTTTGCAATATTTCTTACATTCAGATATGAGCGCAGTGATGAGTTCAAGAACCTTCTGAGGTTTCTTGTGACATACATATTCCATCTGAACTATGCTAGTTGGAAGTGAAACCTTGAGAATAGGTTTCTTAGCATTTTTAAGTGCCTCCCAGATAGGAGCAATATTCTTAGCATCCATACCAACTGGTACAGCAATTCGACATTCTTTTAGTGCTAGAGCGAGAGTTTTAATTAGTAGAGTATCAGTCTGAACATTAGAAATTTCAGCCAAGTCAACGGAGCCATAGTTTAGCTTATCCATTATCTTAGCCATCTCAACCTTCTCTTTAAAGGTCAGATGTTCAGTTGTTTTGATTGTTACATCTGTGAAATTAATTTTTCTCATAATAAAACACCGCTCTTATAAATTTATAATAAAAAATTATATATTTAATATAATAAATGTCAATCTTTTGTTGCTTCTTCGCCACTATTTTTCTCTGAGATAAATAGTCCGAGCAAGATGAGACACATACCGATGAGCGCAACATATGAAAAGCCCGCCATCTTGAGTGCCATCTGTGCAAGAAGTGTTATTATAGGCATTATGAAGAGATATTTGCTCGTTGTAACAGGACCAAGTCTCTCGACTGATGTGTTCCATGTATAGAAGCAAATAGCTGATGCGAAAACGCCGAGGAATGCAAGTCCGAGGATATTAGGCACAGTGAAATCCGACATTTTAACATCGACCGTAAAGAGTACTGGTATAAACATTTCAACCAGTGAATAGAAGAACAATTTACGGGTTATCATATATCCCCTATATCCACGTTGTGATAGGATTTTTACGAGTATTGTATAGATTGCCCAGAGCCAAATTATTCCAAGAATAATCATGTCTCCAACAAGGCCTGTCTCAATAACTTTTGAGTCACCAAAAGATATAAAACCAACGCCGATAATTGAGATAATCATACCGATTATCGTCTTGGCTTCCAGCTTGGTTTTTAGAATGATTCTCGAAAAAAGTGCCGTGAAAAGTGGCGCCATGGCAGTGATGAAAGATACGCTAGCTGGCGTCGTATAAAGCACACTTACATTCTCCATATATTGGTAGAATGAAGTGCCACAAATTGAAGCGATTATGATAAGACTCTCTATTTTCCAGCCATAGAAAACTGGTTTCTTAGGATAGATCATCCAAACAACAATATATGCAAGAGAATACCTAAATAAGAGAATTTCAAGATTGGTAAAACTCTCTTGCAAGCCCTTGGTGCACAGGAATGTAAGAGCCCATATGAAGATTGTAAAGAAAGCCATTCCATGGCTTATCAATCTGTTGTTTTTCGGTTTAAGAGTTTCCATTAAAGTTCCTCGAGTACTTGTGTAAGAAGTGAAATTGTGCGTTCAGTTGAGGCGATATCAAGTCGCTCCCTAGGTGTATGAATATCGATTATATTTGGTCCAATTGAGATGGCATCAAGGCCACTTAGTTTATCAGCCAAAATACCACATTCAAGACCAGCATGTATAACATTTACAACTGGTTTTTCACCATTAATATTCTCATAAACTGAGACAAATTTATCACGAAGTGGTGAATCTGAGTTATATTCCCATGCTGCATATTCGCCATCAACTTCTGTTTCTCCCCTAAAGTTTTCTGCGATATTTTGGAGCTTGGCAATCAGTACTTTTTTCTCAAAATCAACACTTGATCTTATGAGAAATTTGAGCTTGATACTGTCCAAAGTTGTACGAATTGATGCAAAATTCAGTGATGTTTCAACAAGGCCTTCAATGTCCTTACTCATCGCAGTTATGCCGTTTGGCACGCTGCCGAGGAGTTCCAAAATTCTGTCTGTATTGTCCTTGCTATACATCGCAACAAGTGTCTCACCTGTCTCTTCATCAGTAAGAGAATTAGGGGCAGAAATCTTGTCAACGGAGATGCATATATCAGGCTCATTTGAGCATTGATAATCAGCCAAGAATTCCTGAACCGCAGGGCAGATATCTGGGAATGCAAAGAGACTTGCAACTGTCCTATTTGGAATGACATTGTCCTTGTCTCCGCCCTCTATTGATATCATGCGGATACCATATTCATGAGAGATTAAATATTTTAAGAAATCTCCCATAACAACGTTGGAGTTGAGGCGTCCCTTATCTATATCTGCGCCAGAATGGCCGCCGATAAGGCCGGATACGGTGATGCGGTAGCAGTCATCGTCATCGCCTTCATCAGGAATTAGTTCTGGCGTCATAGGGACGGTTAACGTAAGGCGAGCGCCACCGGCGCATCCTGCGGTGATGACACCCTCCTCCTCTGAGTCGATATTGATGAGACGACGGTAATGTATCTGCGACGCATCTATGCCGTTCGCACCATACATACCTGTCTCTTCATCGACTGTGAATACAACCTCAAGTGGCGGATGAGGCACGCCTGCCTCAACAATTGCAAGACACATCGCAATTGCGATTCCGTCATCACCGCCAAGCGTCGTGCCCGTGGCGCTGAGGAAACTGTCGTTATATTGAAGTTTTAGAGGATCCTTAGTAAAATCAAATTCAACATCTAAATCCTTGTCACATACCATATCAAGATGGCCTTGCAAAATCACACCAGGATGATCCTGATAGCCCTCTGTACCAGGTACATAAATGATTACATTGCCAAGTTCATCTGTATAAAAATCAAGACCGTGTGATTTAGCAAAATTCACACAGTACTCACTAATTTTCTTTGTATTTCCAGAGCCATGAGGAATCTCTGCAATTTCCTCAAAATATTTTAGTACTAATTGAAGCACAATATCTCTCTCCTAAAAACAAAATCTTGTGTTATTATATCAAATTTTGCCTTTATTTCACACCCTAATTATGATAAAATATCTTTTAGTAATTTTGAGGAGGGCCTAAAATGAAAAAAGCTCTAAAGTTTGCGAAAATCGGAATTATCTCTGCACTTGTAATCGGCATCGCTATTTTCGCTCTACTACTATACTTATTCATCGGTGTACTTCGTCCATATTACGATGTGCCTAGATCTTATAAAGCAGTTACAGATTACAACCCTGCATCAAATGTAGTTTCTCAAGAGACTCTTGATGCCCTTGCAAATTCCAAGAAAGCAAATAAGCTTGAACTTGGTGTTAACAAGGATGGAAATGTTGTATTTAAGCACCCTTACAAGGCTTTCGGCCGTCTCAAGAAAGAATATAAGAAGACTGTTTGGAAGTATGGCGACAAGGAGCTCAAGATGAAGCACCTCTCTCGTACATTCTACATCCACTATACTGATGAAGATGTAGTTCAGCAGCTTATCGCAGGACAGCCTGATAATGAAAAAGAAATTCTTATCTATAAAGAAATTCTACAGATTTATTCAAACAGCTACAAAGTTCATAGATAAAGACATAAAATTTGAGCAGATGCAAATTGCATCTGCTCTTTTTTTATAACATATCGTGGCGAAGTTCTGCGCCTGTAAGTGGTGAGAGTTCAGCTGGTGCGATATCAAGAACTGTTATACAGCCCTTGTCGCCCTTCTTGGCTCTCCTATCAATTGCTCTTGCAAAAGCTACAAGTGCGCTTGATGTAAATTCTGGATTGGAATCAAGTTGTAAGCTGTATTCAATTACATGCTTATTATCCTTACTTAATCCTGTAACACCAGTTCTAATTACAGAGCCGCCATGTGGGATACCCATATGGTCGCGCTTCAACTCGTCCATAGAGATGAAGTTTACTGTTGTATCATAGTCAGCGAAATAATTTGGCATTGTCTTGATTGCCTCTTCTATTGCTGCCTTATCAGCGCCTTCTTCCACTACAACATAGCACTCACGTGTATGTTTCTCGCGTGTAGTAAGAACAGGATTTTCACCATTTCTAACACGTTCAAGTGCCTCAGGAACAGGAACAGTATACTGACGTGCGTCTAGAACGCCTGGAATGCGGCGTATTGCATCTGAATGACCTTGGCTAACACCACGGCCCCAGAATGTGTAATTCTCGCCCTCAGGCAAAATTGAGGAAGCATACACACGATTGATTGAAAAGAGTCCTGGATCCCAGCCTGCAGAAATAAGAGCCATATGTCCGCTCTCCTCTGCTGCAGCATTTACATCATCATAGTGCTCTGGGATATTAGCATGTGTATCAAAGCTATCAATTACATTAAAATCACGTGCAAGCACCGGTGTCAGTTTAGGCAAATCAGTTGCTGAACCGCCACAAATTATTAGTACATCAATCTTATCTTTATAATTTAAAATTTCATCTGCAGAGATTACAGGCACACCTGTAAGTGATGTAATAGAGCTTGGGTCGCGTCTTGTAAAAATAGCGACAAGCTCAGCATCAGCATTCTGCAATACAGCGCTCTCGACTCCGCGGCCGAGGTTGCCATAACCATATATACCAAGTTTCATATATTCCGCCTTAAAATTTAACCATATCTTTCATGCCATAGAGGCCTGGTTCCTGCTTCATAAGGAACCCAGCCGCAACCATTGCACCCTCGGCAAAGAGAGCGCGTGTATGCGCCTCATGCTTTAGTGTAATAGTCTCTGAGCCAGTACCAACAATTACTTCGTGAATACCAACGATATCACCAAGTCTAATTGAATGGATACCAATCTCTTCGTCTGTGCGCTTAGCCTGTCCACTTCTACCTACAACAGTTGTTGCACTTGGTCTTGCCTCACGAATTGCATTTGCAAGCATGAGAGCAGTTCCTGATGGTGCATCAATCTTTCTGTTGTGATGTGTCTCAACGATTTCGATATTGGCATCAGGGAAAGTGCTTGCAACAGACTTCGCCATCTCACAGAGAAGCGCAATACCGATAGAATAATTTCCGGCATAGAAAACTGGAACCTTCTCAGCTGCAGTCTTAATTGCCTGGAGCTCATCCTCTGTCTGACCTGTTGTTGCAATAACAAGTGGTAAATTATTTGCGATAGCAAAATTTACCATATCAAAAGTCAAAGCATGATGTGAGAAATCAATAATAATATCAACATCAGCATTGGCATCTTGGAAAGATGTAGCGCATGGTACCAATGTATTTTCAAATGCCATTGGGTCTACGCCAGCAACCAAATCAGCGTCATACTTTCCACTATTGATTGCTGATACAACATGCTGGCCCATATGGCCGCACATGCCAACTAATAATACTCTCATAAATTCACCTTAAATAAGTTTTAAATCACGCATGATTTTAAGTAGATTTTCTTCATGTTCTGCTTCCATTTTAACAAGAGGAAGACGAACAACATTTTCACAGAATCCCATAGCAGCGCAAGCAGCCTTAATAGGGATAGGATTTACCTCACAGAAAAGTGCATCAACAAGTGGAAGATACTTGAGTTGCAGCTCACGTGCCTTATCTATATCTCCATCGAAATATGCCTGGCACATATCATGTGTCTCCTGAGGGCAGATATCTGCGAGTACAGAAATAACACCCTTGCCACCGAGTGAGAGAATTGGAACTATCTGATCATCATTGCCAGAATAGATATCAATCTTATCACCGCAAAGTGCAGCAATCTCTGCTACCTGTGAGATATTGCCTGAGGCCTCTTTTACAGCAACGATATTAGGAATCTCAGCAAGTCTTGCAACTGTTGCTGGCTGTAAATTACATCCAGTACGTGATGGTACATTATAAATCACACATGGAATAGGAGCTGACTCAGCAATGGCCTTAAATGACTCATAGAGGCCGTTCTGAGTTGTTTTATTGTAATAAGGTGTAACAAGTAGCACTGCATCAGCACCGAGCTTGTACGCCTCTTTTGTAAACATTATTGCGTGGTCAGTATTATTAGAACCTGTTCCTGCAATTACAGGTACACGTCCTGCTACTCTATCTATGCAATATTTAACTGTCTCCATATGCTCGTCATCAGCGAGAGTTGCGCTCTCACCTGTTGTACCAACAGCAACGATAGCATCAATGCCATGTTCAATCTGCCAATCAATCAGACGACCGAATGATTCAAAATCAACAGAACCATCCTTATGCATTGGAGTGATAATTGCAGAAGCTGCACCAGTAAAAATTGTATTTTTCATAGGTCATACCTCCTAACACAATTTGCAAAATATCATAAAATATTATACATCAAGATGAGTAATATCTTCAAGACTTTCGCGCTCTACAGCAACATATGTCTTACCCTCATTTATCATTACAATTGGAGGTCTTGGAAGACGATTATAATTGGATGCCATTGAATAATGATAAGCACCAGTTGTAAGACATGCAATTACGCATCCACGAGTGATACCGGATGGCAAATCAACATTCTCCTGCAAGATATCTCCGCTCTCACAGCAACGGCCAACAATTGAGCAATGCATATTGTTTTCCTCGTTTAGGTGGAACGCAGCCATAAATGTATATGGAGCACCATAAACTGCAAAACGAACATTGTCAGTCATACCACCATCAACGGATACATAAGTCTTATAACCAGGAATTTTCTTGATTGTTCCTGCTGTGTACAGTGTCATACCAGCATCAGCTACAATTGAACGACCCGGCTCAAAGCATACCATTGGCATCTCTATATCAAGTTCTGCTGCCAATTGCTTCATATGATCAGCAACTTGATGGATGTTGGCGGCGATATCAATAACTGGGTCCGCCTCAGTATAGCGGACACCATAGCCGCCACCTATATCAAGTTGTGATGCAACATATCCAAACTTTGCCTTCATATCTGCAATAAACTTCAACATAACAGTAGAAGTCTTGAGATATACCTCAGAATCAAAGATCTGAGAACCAACGTGGCAATGGAAGCCACAGAGTTTTACATTTGGAAGAGCGAGAGCGAGCTTAGTCATCTCCTCTGCCTGTCCTGTCTCTATTGCAAGACCAAATTTAGAATCTACAAGTCCAGTTGTTATTGCTGCATATGTATGCGGGTCCACGCCCGGAGTGAGTCGGAGCAAGATGTCCTGCACGATGCCAGCACGACGTGCTGCTGCCTCGACAGCGAGTAGTTCCTCCTCGTTATCTACAACGAAATAACCAATGCCATTTTCAATGGCGAACTTGATATCCTCGTCAGTCTTGTTATTGGAATGGAAATATGCACGGGAAAGTGGGAAATTCGCTTTCATTGCTGTATATATCTCGCCCTGAGATACAACATCAATGCCCATACCTTCTGTCTCTAAAATCTCATATATACGTTTAAAAGACGCAGCTTTTGATGCATAGAGTATACGGCAATTGCCAGAAAATGCATCATTTGCAGCGTCTATATATGTTCTACAGCGTTCGCGGATACGCGCTTCATCCATAAGATAAAGCGGCGTACCATATTCAGTTGCAAGGTCAACGCAGTCGAGTCCAGCGAACTGCAATCTTCCATTTTCAGAGACTGATAAATTATCACAAATCATTCTTATCACCCTAAAAATTACTTAATCAAATTCTCACGTCTCATAAGATCTAATAGCTTTGCTTCATTCTGAGGCTCCATCTCAGTCAGTGGAAGTCTGAGATAGTTTCCTCCAAATCCCATAGCAGCACAAGCAGCCTTAGCAGGAATAGGATTTACCTCACAGAAGAGTGTATTGATAAGATCAAGATACTTAAGTTGAAGTGAGAGAGCCTTGTCTGTCTCACCACGGAAAAATGCGTGGCACATCTCTGATGTCTCAGCTGGCAAAATGTTAGAGAGAACAGAAATAACACCCTTGCCACCGAGTGAGAGAATTGGAACTATCTGATCATCATTACCTGAATAGATATCAATCTTATCACCACAGAGTGCAGCAACTTCTGCAATCTGAGAGATATTACCTGATGCTTCCTTGATAGCAACTATATTAGGATGCTCAGCAAGTTTTGCAACAGATGCTGGCTGCAAGTTACAGCCTGTACGTGATGGAACATTATAGAGAATACAAGGTTTTGTTGATACATCAGCAATAGCCTTAAATGATTTAACAAGTCCGCCTTGAGTAGCCTTGTTGTAATAAGGTGTTACAAGAAGCATAGCATCGCAACCAATTTCACATGCATACTTAGTAAGTGAAATTGCATAAGCGATATCATTAGAACCTGTTCCAGCAATTACTGGAACACGGCCAGCTACGCGCTCTACACAGAACTTGAGCACATCCTTGTGCTCTTCATCTGAGAGTGTAGAACCCTCACCTGTTGTACCCGCAGCAACAATAGCGTCTATACCCTTCTCGATCTGCCAATCGATAAGCTTGCCAAATGCGTCGTAATCCACTCCGCCATCGGCAAACATTGGTGTAATTATTGCTGTTGCTGCTCCTGTAAAAATAGTATTTTTCATAATGTTCTCCAAATATTAAAAATTAAGGACAGCCGCGTGAGCGACTGTCCCGCTAAAACACAAATATGTTAGCACTTATTGACTATTTTGTCAATTCTCGTCGCCCTCTGAAAGTGCCTCAGTGATAGGTACCATGACCTTCTTGTCATAGCATCCAAATACCTCAGAAACCTTAGCCTCAGAAGGTGCCTTAGTCAAGAGACTAACGATTGGAACAATTATAAGTCCGCCTATCATTGCGAAAGCGCCACAATTGATTGGGCTCTGAAGGATTGTTGGAAATGCACTCTTAAAGAGCATGTTAGCAAGCATAAGAAGTGAACCCCAAGCAAAACTTGTAAGACAAGCAGCCTTAGTTGTCCTCTTCCAGTACAAACTGTATAGGAATGGTGCAAGGAATGAACCCGCAAGAGCACCCCAAGAAAGGCCCATAAGTTGAGCAATAAATGCGACATTAAGCTTGTACTGAAGTACAGCAATTACTGCAGATATAATAATAAATACTGCGATGAAAACTCTAATAATTGAGAGTTCTGTCTTTTCCGAAGCCTTCTTCTTATCAAGAATAAGTGGCTTAATAAAGTCAAGTGTAAGTGTTGAGCTAGATGTCAAAACAAGTGAAGACAAAGTTGACATTGAAGCTGACATTACAAGAATTAATGTAATACCAATAAGAAGTGGTGAAAGGTTTGAAAGCATCTTTGGAATGATTGCATCAAAACCTACTGTTGCAACATCAACTGGGAAAAGTCTAGCAAAACCGCCAAGGAAGTAACAACCACCTGCAACTACAACTGCAAAGAGTGTAGAAATTACTGTGCCCTTGTGAATTGACTTCTCGCTCTCAATAGCGTAGAACTTCTGAACCATCTGAGGAAGGCCCCATGTACCAAGAGATGTAAGAATAATTACACCAAATAGGCTAACTGGATCCGGTCCAAAGAATGAAGCGAATACGCCAGGAACATTTGATACTGTCTCGTCATTTACAAGTGCAAGAGCACCAACTGAGCCAAGGAAGCCACCATTAATCTTAAGTACTGATGCGATAATAGCAACGATACCAATAAGCATTATAATGCCCTGAATAAAGTCATTGATTGCAGTAGCCATATAACCACCTGCAATAACATATACAGCAGTAAGTGCTGCCATAATAACAATACATACCGTGTAATCTACACTAAATGCCATCTCGAAAAGACGAGAAAGACCATTGTAGAGAGATGCTGTGTATGGGATTAAGAATATAAAAATAATAAGAGATGCCAAAAGCTTCATTGATTTACTATCAAATCTCTTCTCAAAGAACTGTGGCATTGTAGCACTATCAAGGTGCTGTGTCATAATTCTTGTCCTACGACCAAGAATCGTCCATGCAAGAAGTGAACCTATAAGTGCATTACCAAGTCCTATCCAGGTTGACGCCAAGCCAAACTTCCAGCCGAACTGTCCAGCATAACCTACAAAGATTACTGCTGAGAAATAAGATGTACCAAATGCAAATGCCGTAAGCCATGGTCCTACCGAACGTCCACCTAGTACAAATCCGTTAACGTCTGTAGAATGCTGACGGCAATAAAATCCTATCCCTATCATTACTGCAAAGTATAGAATTAGTAAAATTAATTTGATTGCCATAACCATCCTCCTCACTTTAGCACTTGAAAGCGCTAAAACATTATGTACACTTTACCACTTAAAAGCGCTAAAGTCAACCCCTAAATTCAACAAAAATGAATAAAAAATAACCACCGTTTGGAAATTTGTGTGCACAGTTTGAGCCTATTGGGGGTAAAAAAAGAGAGTAACCGAAGTTACTCTCTTTTTCTGTGATTATACTACGGAATAGTACAAGGGGTTTTTGCAGTCAAAACAGTACCTTGATTGTTCAGGCAATATTCCCGTACTTGCTTGGTAAATTATTTCACAAATTGCTTAATCTGTCTGTTTCTAAATCTTCAATCACGAAACTGCCATCGTTGATTTCCTCCAAGCGCTTTTTTATTTGAGAAATTAAATCAAGCATAATATTCTTTTCAGCTTTTTCTTTTTCTTGATTAAACCAACAAGGAGAATCATGTGAATCAAACTCATAATACGAGCTAAACATTTGCATTGCCTTTTCATTCAACTGAGTAAGAATCGCATCATCCTCAATGAGAGAACACTTCCACACGGGAATACCATCTGAGTTGATAACCCAAATCGGGCCATGCAAATACTCGTTCATAATCTTAACTTTAAGCATTTTTTCAACCTCCATATTCTATCGGATAAGCTGTAACGATAAAACCATTCGTGCCTATTCCGGTCAAAACATAATGTTTTCCATTGTAATAATATATCCGCTCAAAGCCCTCTCGTCCATTGATACTTTTAAGTTGATTGGAAACAACTCTTCCATTTGAAATGACATTGTTCAAGAACGATGGGATTTGTTCTTTGGATATGCCAAATGCTTTTTCAAAATGCTCAGCATGCCCAGAAGATTTACCGTCACCGTTTATGATATGCTCGAGTCCAGCTGACTGATTGCCCTTTTCAAGCCAAACGGTTTGTCCAGTTGCATCTTTTGTGACAAAGACTACATCTTCTTTTGTGAATTTTACTCCACTCTTTTCAAGTTCTCCAATCAACGATTGAGTTTGAGTGTCTTGTGCACCTTTTGTTCCGGCACCAAATCCTCCATGAAATCCTGCTCCCATTAGGCACTCACCGCCTTTCGGTGACCAGCCATATAGTCGCTGTCAAATTGCAGGATTTTGATACCTTGCTTTCGGTATTTATCAAAGATATAATCCGGTGCCGTTCCGTATACAATAATGGCTTTCGGGCGAAGTTTTCGCACTGCATAGTCAAGACCGTTAATAAAATACGGTCTCTCCTGCAAAAGCTTGATACAACCATGCGAACCAACGGCGATGATGCTGTTTTTCGGCACACCTGCACAGCAAAGATCGTAAGTGCGTTCATCGCCCCACCGCACATTTGCGATTGTTGGAATACCGTTCTCTTGCAGCCAACAACCGATTGCTCGGCTTCGGTATGTATTCCACTGTTGCATGACAAGCGGCATATCACGGTACAGACTGAAATCCGGAGTGATAACGCCCTTGTACTTTTGGAGAATCGCCAGGTACTTCTGCGGATTGTTCCATAGCCTTTCAAAGTTTGCATCATCCTCATAAAAGTGAACAAAGCAATCGTAATCCGTGCCGCCAACCGCTTTGGAAAACGGGATTAGCTTTTGCGGAATACTGCTTTCCGGTTTGATACACGGGATTTCAAGTTCGCTATCAAACTGCGCATTTTTTACTAAAAATGCGTGAAAAACATCCTTGCACCCACTGCGGGCACTGTTTTTAATAGACATTTCTGTCCTCCTCCGTTTTGCCCAAAACGGGAACCGATCCGGACGGGCAAATTTTTAGCCCGGATGGATTGCCAAAGAGGCAGAAATATGCTATTATATTCGTACCCAAACGGAATATGTAATAGCATATTCTGCCGAAAGCACATCAATTTACTGCGCCAACAGTTTATTGATGTGTTTTTGTTTTTACAAGCAATTTACATCACCGCCCTTTACGCCGTTTCAAATAAATGAAGTAACTTTACTTCATAATCCGTATAGTCATCAGATCCGTATTGAAGCCATTTCTTATAGTAAGATAAAGCATAACAAGCAGCTTCAAAACTGACTTCAAATACACTTGCAATTTCGCAAGGATCATCAAGCCCTAATTTGTGTACCAACACGGGCGGTACCAGTGCATACTTGGCGAAGAACCTCACTTCTTTTTCTGCCAATTCACTATCTTCGCTATGGTCAAGTACAATATGCCCGATTTCGTGCATAATCGTGTTGTTGATACGACAGTAATCCGTTTCGTCATTGTAATAAATGTACCATTCACCAAGTGTTTTCTCCACACAGAAACCATCTTCGCTTTTCTTGAACAGCAGATATCTTTTTGCAACCGGAATTGCCGAATATGGAATAACTTTAATTCCCATTTTAGTTGCAAGTTCAAAACCGTTAACTGGTACACAAGTCACTTCGTACTTAATAAACAAATTAACGATAATCTTCTTAATTTCTTCGTATCTATGATGAGATAATGATATTCCCACTTATCATTCCTCCCCGAAAAGAGCATTGATAAGCTCCTTTTTTTCTGATTCCGTCATAGATGAAGCATTGCGGGCAATCATTCTGCGGATTCTCGGATAATCAAAATCATCCTTTTCAATACCAAGCAAATAATCGGATGTAGTATTCAAGGCAGTAGCTATGTTGGCTATCATATCAGGTTTCGGATCTCTTTCGCCTGAAACATACCTTGAAATAACACCTTCCGTTACGCCGACTATTGACGCCAACTCCTTTTGAGAAATGTCCTTCATTCGTATAGCACTAAGTATTCTTTGCCCTAATTCCTTTCCCATATATAGTACCTCCGTCATTTGATAAACACATCATATAATGCTCTTGCCATTTTGTCAAGTGCTATTGCCAAATATTTTTTTTACTTTGGCGCCCCAAACAGGACTCGAACCTGTGACACTTTTTAAGGTTGGCGATGTCTAAAGCCCTCGCCCATTTATCGCTACGGATTAAACTTCCACCGGAAGTTTGATCCTGCGACAGTTAACAGCAGCTGTTAACCTATCTGTGTACACAGTTTGAGCCTATTGGGGGTAAAAAAAGAGAGTAACCGAAGTTACTCTCTTTTTCTGGCGCCCCAAACAGGACTCGAACCTGTGACACCGCGGTTAACAGCCGCGTGCTCTACCGACTGAGCTATTAGGGCAAAAAACCGAAAGCTATTGCTTCCGGTAATTTGTGTCGGCATCGACCTATCTTCCCGGGAGGCTGCCCTCCGAGTATTTTCGGCACTGATGAGCTTAACTACCGTGTTCGGGATGGGAACGGGTGGACCCTCATCGTCATAGACACCAACTACAAATGGTGACCCGTAGCGGATTCGAACCGCTGTTGCCGGCGTGAGAGGCCGGAGTCTTAGGCCACTTGACCAACGGGCCATATAAGGCCAGATGGCCTATTATGGTACACCATCAGGGACTCGAACCCTGGACACCCTGATTAAGAGTCAGGTGCTCTACCAACTGAGCTAATGGTGCATATAAAGGTACATAAAAATATGCACCTTCAAAACTGAACAAAGAGCACTGTAGGGTAAGTGCACAAGCAATTCCTGTGTGTAATAGACAAGCCCTCGACCTATTAGTACAGCCTAGCTGAACGTGTCACCACGCTTACACATGCTGCCTATCAACCTTGTAGTCTTCAAGGGGTCTTACTAGCTTA
>JAZUJK010000005.1:0-26964 GCA_045642705.1 Acutalibacteraceae bacterium | reverse complement strand
GTCATATACTTTATTAACCTGTGTCTTACCATTCAGAGACAATAATGAAAGCAAACGAGAAACTTCCTGAGGAGTATAATATTCACCACCAGATTTACCGGCATTTGATGCATACATACCCATTAAGTATTCATAAGCATCACCAAAGGCGTCAATGGTATTATCCTGATAATTACCAAGTTCCATCTCTCCTACGCCATTAAGAAGTGCCACAAGCTTTTCATTTCTCTTTACAACTGATGAACCAAGCTTATTACTATTAACATCAATATCATCAAATAATCCAGAAAAGTCCGCTTCACTTTCTGAACCTTTTGCTGAATCTTCGATATTCCTAAATACTCGTTCAAGAGTCTCATTTAAGTTGTCATCTTTATCTGCGACTTTACGAATGTTAACAAACAACTCAGAAGGTAAAATAAAGAAACCCTTTGTATTAATCAAATCAGCCTTTGCTGCTATTGCCTCATTATCAGAAAGCTTCGCATAATCAAAGTCAGGATTTAATTGCTGTTCGTTAGCATTGATGTAATTTGTTAGGTCTTCAGAAATATATCGATAGAACATAAAGCCTAAAATGTAAGACTTAAAGTCCCAGCCATCTACAGATCCTCTTAAATCATCTGCAATAGCCCATATTGCTCTATGGAGTTCGTCACGTTCTCTGTTGTCCATACTAGTTCCCCTTTAAATATTGTAATCAATATTATACTAAAATGTTAACCATTCGTCCACTACGAGTGGCAACGAATAATCCAACGAATGGTAACCAATAATTCGACCACCGCACTATTATCTTACCACCAGTGGTGTCCGATAAATGACTCAAAGCAAAAGCCCGTCGTAGTAGCAAAGCGACGGGCTCATTTAATACATTCAATCAAACAACATGCTATTTTTGTAGCAATTATAATTTTTTCTTCGTATAATATGATGTAAGAAAGATAAGGAGGATAAAAAATGGCAGAGATAAAGGAAAAAGAACTTGAACAGGTAAACGGTGGCATTGGTTCAAATGAAGAATCTTACGTTGGTGGTGTATGCGGTAATAATGATGGTGAAATAGTAGGAACTCCAAATTATCCATCACCAATATTAGAACACGGTAAAAACGGAAAGCCAACATTGGTAATTGATGATTAAACGAGCTAATGAAAAAGCCCAGTGCAGTACGCACTGGGCTTAAATTGAATGTCTTCTATTAATTATCGCCGTTTGTAACATCAACGAACTCTTCTGGTGTATGTGGCTTGCCATCATAAAAATGAGGCTCATACTCTTTCTTACTATCAGGAACATTAAATTCGAAACCGCCGTCTACCTGCTGTAAATCCTTATCTTTAAGTTCTGCCATTGTTATTTCCTCCTAATAATTTGTCTTGTGAATTATCTTACATCTTATTATACGAAAGAGTTTGGAAAATGGCTAATAAAAAATTTAAGCCAGGCAATCGCCTGGCTTTGTCTGTTAAAAAAGATTACTTCATTACGTATTTTTCATCATCTTGCTTTTGAGGCATATTATGTGTTAATACATATTTTTCATCTGGATTAATCTTTGGCATACCACCTAATACTGTACGCTCTTCTGGACAACCACCTGTTGTTTCCTGTAAAAGTTCATCTCTAAGTTCTGACATTGTTTTATCCTCCTTTTGATTTGTCTTACATCTCTTTATACGAAGCATTTTAAAAAATGGCTACAAAATTTTTTATGCATCAATGTTAAGTTTAAAGTATAATGATTATTCCTTCATGAGGTATTCACTGCAAAGTCTCTGATAGGTTGTATTTTAATTGGTGTTGGAACATTAATAATGGTTATATAAGACAAGAGCCAGGCATTTGCCTGGCTCTTAAACTACTTTTCCTTTTTATTTTTAGTGACAAGTACTACTGAAAGTGCAACTACTGCAACAAGCTCAGCAATTGATATGATAAACCAAGTTGGTGAGCTCATAAATGTAGATCCATATATTGCGCCACCATAACTGCCTGTAGTATTATGTTGAAATTCTGAACTTGAAAAATTTGTAGCAGCAGGCGAAATTGGGAAATCAACACGGTCCGGAGATGACAATACTGTGAAGAATGCATTATCTTGGCTCACTTTATAATACTCTCTTGTTTTTCCATCAGGGCTTTTAAGTTTAACCTTATCCTGTATTCTCGTTGTAACGTCAGCATAAGAAAACATTTGGCCTTCTGCTTTTATCTTCTGTGCTAATGCAACTGTATTAACTGCATATGAAAAATAATTTTTATTTAATATCTCAACGTAGAAAGTAGCATCTTTTAAGAGAGTATTTCTTGATGAATCCATAACTTGGAACTGCACATTATCATTAATATAAAGACCCAATGATTCACCTAGCATATCCAAAACTGGACCAGTAACAAACTCTCTATCTCTATTTGAAAGCGCTGCGTCTATTAAAGCGCCTTCTGGAACATCGCTAGCATTCATTTCAACATATACATATAACAAATGCTTTCCTGAACTATTAGTTATGTCTACCCACTTTTTACCGCTTGAATCCATTGGAAGATTATATTGGTCATAAGTAGCTGATGCTGGGATAATTGTTAGTGCAAGAATAGTAGCTAATACAAAAATTATAGCAATTAACTTTTTCATAATTTACCTCCGAACTCTTAATCTTTCTTATTTTTATTATGACCAAACACTGTTCCGCCAGCAAATGCGCCAACAATTAGTGCAGCAATTACTACGCCCCAAACAGGTTCAGATGTAATTACAGAACCAGCAAAATTGTTAGATGAGAACAGTGATATTACCTTTTGAACATCATCCTCACCAAAGCCTAGGTCCTTCATTGGCTTTTCAATTTTTTTGATTTGCTCTTCTTTTGTTATCCACTTTGCATAAACAGTTGTACTATTAGGAAAATAATAAGTGGCATTTAAAATTTCATTTTTATTCATTTCATGCCATCCGCCAAAGCAATATCCTTCCCTTGTAGCAACTGGGATTTCAGTAATATACCCTCTATCGTTAGCATAAAGCATTGTAGTATCACAAGTACCTTCGCCTGGATCAAATGTTATTTCCTTTGCAGGACTCCAAATAGCCTTACCGTTATCATCCCAACGGCCAAAATAGAATTTATCTTTTTGTGCTTTTATCGATCTAATAAAAACATATCCATTACGGAAAAGAACTTCACTAAAACTTTCGAGATTAAACTTTCCACCATCTAAATCGATTTTTAAAGAACCACATCCGAAATTATAATTACTAATGTCGGTATTAGCATCATAATAAATATTTCTATAAGCATATGTTGCATTAGTTATCAAAGTTGAGTTATTAAGTGCAAATAAAGTAATGTTAGATTCATCAGTAAATATTCCAGAAAGATTAGCTTCTACACCATCAAGCAAAATTATTGAATCACTGAATTTATTAGCACCAGCGATCTTTTCGAATCTTTCGTCAACATTTATCTTACCATTGCTAAAAATCCAAATAACATTTTTAAATTCCTCGCTAATGTATTTAGGATTAATAGTCAATGTGAAATTATTTAAATCTAGTTCTGTTTTATAGTTAAAAACTTTTCTGCTATTTGGAACTATATCGATTAAACTACTTAGGTTTAATACAAGGTCTTTCTCAAGTTTTCCTTTGCCACCTGATGCAAACAATTTTTCTAAATCGGATTGATTAGATATAGACTTTACTTCATCTGCTGCAAATGCTGGAACTGTAAGTGACAGCATCATTAGGATGGCGATGAGTACACATAGGATTCTTTTCATTAAAACACCTTCCAGGTTTTATTCTTTTATACGAATGAGTGTCAAAAATGGACACGACTATTAATTTCTTTTAGGAAGTTGCGGTCGAATTTCTCGACCTTGCGGTCGTATGTAATGAGACCGTTAATCTCGCCCTCAATGTCGGAGACTTGAGTGTAAACAGTTGCTGAGAGTCCCTTTGGGATGTTAGCAATTATGCGCTTTTCAAAGAGCTTTTTGTATGCTCTTTGAAGCATTCCCTTAGTTGGATACATGTGATAGCCAAAGAGTGCTTTGGTATACATGTGGCCAGGTGTTGGCTTGGAATAGCCACCGAACTCTGAGAGAAGATAGCTACGCTCATCACGTGGCACATAGATTGGATAGAAATAGATATGCTTTGAAACAAAGTCATTTCCATTGTCGTGCCAACCAGATGATGAATCCACTGTTCTTGTAGGGTCCATCTGTTTTATTTTATCTGTAATCCTTTTTGAATCAAACTGTCCCCATCCCTCATTGAATGGTACCCACATAGCAATGGAGGTCTGATTCTTTAAAAGATTAATTGTACGCTCGAGGTCTCTTTCATACTCTGACCTGCCTTCAGCGCTTTCACGGCCGAAAAACTTGTAGTGCTTGGTATCATTTACATTGATGTTGAAGAATGGAATAATGGCAATACAGAATGGATTATAACTACCATTACCGCCATTTACCATATCTTGCCATACAAGCATGCCAATCTTATCGCAGTAATAATACCAGCGAAGTGGCTCAATCTTGATATGCTTTCTTATCATATTGAAACCCATATCTTTGAGCATTTCAATATCATAGATCATTGCTTCATCTGTCGGTGGTGTTAGCATACCATCCGACCAATATCCTTGGTCAAGAACACCATTGTGGAAGTATGGCTTATTATTGAGCATGAGACGCTGTATGCCTGCTTCATCTCTTCCAATGCCAAACTTTCTCATGCCAAAATATGACTCAATTTTATCATTTTTAGTTTTGATAATGACGTCATAGAGCTTTGGATTCTCTGGTGACCAACATTCATAGCTAGACAATTTAATTGTAGGCTCATTACTTGTTGCAATCAGTTTTCCATTGTCATAAATTTCAATTGTATAAGTCTTGGCAGCGGTGGTTGGAATAATTGTTACTGTATCGTTGTCGATATCTGTCGTAATTTTGAGATTACTGATGTAGTCAACTGATACTGATTCCATCCAAACTGTTCCCCATATACCTGACTGAGGAGTATACCAAATTGTATTAGGGCTCTCATTTTGCTTGCCCTTGGCACCGACACCATTTCCTGTTGGATCTACAACCTCTACTTGAAGGACATTAGTACCTGGCCTTACTATATCAGTAATATCTAAATCAAATGGATAAAACCCACCAGTGTGAGAGCCTACGCTCTTGCCATTTAATATTACATTACATGCATAATCTACTGCAGTGAAATGCAATATTGTTTTATCGTTTAAAAATGAATCTGGTATGTCAAATTCTAGGTTGTAATAAAGCATATCATCTGGTGTGACATTTCTCATAACACCTGAGAGAAGCGTCTCAGGTGAGAATGGCACAAGTATGTCACCATCATACTTGCCATCAAAATCAGCATCAATTTGCCTTATTGCATATTTCCAATATCCATTTAGATTGAGATAACTATCACGCCTTAGCTGAGGTCTTGGATATTCTTGCAACGGTTTATCCGTTACGTCTTTATAAAATCTAGACTCTAATAGTTTACCCATTATTCTTCTCCTAATATTGCACCCTCAGGCATTCCTGGATGGTAATTCTCTTCAATTATTACTGTATCATCAACTTTTACTACAACCTGGAATTCATCCTCATATACTATTTCACCAGGGAAATTAGTATATACTACATAATAAGGGTGGTTGTATTTTTCAAGAAGCCACATTGCAGGTGTGATAAGTTTCATCATCGCATCAGTATTTTCTGTCTTAAAGTAACAGATAACCTTCTCTTCGCTATTACAGATTGGTGGATATGGCAAGATTTCAGAGAACCATTTATCTATTTCGAGATATAGACCTTTATCCTCCTCATCCATAACATCTTGTCCTATGAGACTCCAGCACATAGAGAAAATACCCTTGGCATAATTTGTTTTAGGTGCCCTCTCTTTTCCCTGTATACGTACATACTTAAAATTCATAGTTGCCTCCGATAAAACTTTATACCTTCATTATAATATTTATTAGAAAAAAATAAAGGCTCTTTAGAATATCTAAAGAGCCTAATTTTATTTCTCTGGTTGCTTTGTAATAAAGAATTGCATAATTAGTGAAATAACTGATAGAACAGTTAATGCAATCGCTGTTGCTGCGAAACCTCCCGTCTTCATATATAGAGTAGAACCTATATATTGACCGAGGAAAACTGATAGCAATAAGTTAAAGTTTACAACACTGAAATTGGTTGCATAGTTTTTGTTTCCAAAATAAGATCTTGCGAAATTGGCATTTGTTGGAGTTACACCACCATATGCAAGTCCATAGAAAACAAATGAAATTATGATAAGTACTGAAGATAGGTTGGTGACACCTATCCAGAGAACAATACTGGCAATTGTGAAGAATATGCCAAAGATTGTCATTGTTGGAAGTCGGCCGTATTTATCATAAAATCCACCGAAGAAGAATCTACCAAGACCATTGAAAACTGCAAATAGAGATACCATAAGAGCACTCTTACCACTATCGAGACCTACACTGCCTGAAATGGTTGCAATTTGACCTAGTAGAGCAAGTCCTATGCTTGATACGATTACACACCAAAAGAAATATATCCAGAAATTTCTGGATTTAATCATATCACGTGTTTCAACATCAATATATTGCTTTGCTTGTGCGGCTGATTTGATATCACCAAGTTCGTTTTCTTTTGGAGCAACTACTTGGAATGCAGTTCCAAGTAGAACAAGTAAGAACATAGCACCTATAATTATAAATGCTATTTTGAGTCCATACTTTGCTATAAGGAAATTAGAAAGTGGGCTTAGGAATAAACTTCCTGCGCCAAAGAACATAAGGAGTAATCCTGCAATAAATCCACCTTTGTCTGGGAACCATTTGTTTCCTGTTGCCAGAACACAATTATATACGAGACCAACGACAAATCCTACAACTACGCCATATAAAACATAGATCTGCCAGAGGCTTGTCATAAAGCCCATAAGAACAAAACTGAGACCTATTACAAAACTTGAAATGATTGTAAGTATCTTATGTGATATCTTTTTGGATAACTCTGCACCGAGAAAACCACCAATGCAGAACATAAACATACAGATTGTAAATGTCCATGTCAGCTGGCTATCGTTCCAACCGTATGCAGCTGCGAGCGGCTTTTTAAATACACTCCATCCATATACAAGACCGAGAAATATTAGTAGTATTGAATCACTAGCGAGAATTAAATATCTTTTTTTCATATTACATTAGTGAAAGCATAACCCAGCCCTTCCAGAGCAGGCTAATACCATATGAATTCATTAGCTTATTGAGCAATTTGTCACCAACAACTGGTATCCAGAAGATAGGTACAAATTTCTTTAAATTGCTTTTTAATGTATCATAAATGATTTCTGAAAACTTCTTTTCCATTGTTCCTACCTCCTATTAATATTGACCATATACATGAGCGAACTCATTAATAGCCTTAAGATTGTCAACATTGCAGTCATCAGATGAAAGAAGTGACTTATCAGTTGTATAGATAAATCCACCGCCTGGTGCACATTCATCGAAAACTTTCTTAGTATGCTCTATACACTCTTTCTTAGTACCAGCCTTAAGAAGCGAAATAGGAAGACCACCCATTACTGCCTGATAGTCACCGAGCTGCTTCTTGGCATCGCAGATATCATCATTCTCAACATAGAGAATAACTGAGCCTGGCTTTAAGTCCTTAAAGAGTTCAAGCTTATCTGCTCCCCATTTACCTTCAAGAAGTGTAACAGTCTGTCCACCCCAAGAAGTGATGAGTTCAAGAGTCTTCTTATATGTTGGCCAATAGAACTTTTCATATTGTTCCTGGCTCATAAATGAAGGCGCATGTGTAGGATTAAAGAACCATGGGAATCTTGAAAGAATTGGATCCTTACCTTGTACGAAAATACCTACGGCATTCTTAGCAAGACGTGGTGGATCCTGCAAACAATTGAGCATAGAATAAATCTTTTCACAATCCTTGGTATAATTCTCAAAGATAGATTCAGCTGCTTCAACAAGCTGTTCAGGATGACGTCTCATATCCATTGAGGAGCCTTTAAATCCACGAAGGAAGTCGAAGATATTATCGTAAGGCATCTCAATAAATCCGCCAAAGAAGCCTGGAGTGTCAGTAAGAATAGGAATACCCATTCCACCGCCAGCCATACCAGCGCCAAAACCTAGAACTCCAAGTAATGCGTCCTTAATAGCCTTTTGCTGATTTTCTACTGAGCCATTAAGATTAGGGAACTTACGAGGATTGATAACATCAAGGAAAAATTTAGTTGGGTCCTTGATAAGTTCAGCATATTCTTCGTCAGTACCATTCATTGGTGCAATTTCCTTATGCTGTGCTGTTACGCCATCAGCTGATGCAAAATATGAATCAGCACCCAGTCCACGGAAGAAACCAAATGGATGAACAAATATAGGCTCAAAGAAGCCATCAAAATATATGTCCTTGTAGCATTTTGCAAATGCTGCTACGCCCTTAAATGGATGGTCAGTAACTTCATCAATTGTAGTTCCACCATATCCATAGGCAAAAGTCTCAATTTGGCTTGTAATTGGCACTCTATCAGGTATCTGATTGAGACCAGCTATTTCCATACGCTTGATTTTTTCCTTAGTAATCTTACTCATATGAATTATCCCCCCATACTAAGAATATTTATTACCTTTTCTTTTAATTCACTTGTTTTGACTTTTCCTGAAGAAGTTTCAGGAAAGTTGTCCATAAATACTACATATTTTGGAACTTTATAATCTGCAAGTTCCCCTTTGATTGAATTCTTAATATCATCTTCCGTTAGCATCGAACCACGTTTTAATATCACGCATAGGGCTATTTCTTCCCCATAATGCTTATCTGGTACGCCGATTACCTTTGCTTTTTCAATACTATTATTGTATGAAAGGAAAGTCTCAATTTCAAGTGGGCTAATATTTTCTCCGCCCCTTATAATCAAATCTTTTTTTCTTCCAAGGAGAACGATATTTCCATTTTCATTAAAGAATCCGAGGTCGCCAGTATGTAGATATCCATCTTCATCTATCGCCTCTTTTGTACCATCAGGATCTCTAAAATATCCTGACATTACTACATAACCACGAACGAGAATTTCTTTATCTTCAGCAATTTTAATCTCTAAATGATTCATTGGATGTCCAATTGTAGTTGCTCTTTCATATATTGAATCATCAATATTTGCTGTTGTAATCCCAGCTGTAGCTTCTGTCTGTCCAAGGCTTGATAATAGAGTAAACTGAAGTTTCTCCTCTATCTCAATAAATAAATCCTTAGGATATGAACTACCACCAATAAATCCAATTCTAAGTGATGACAAATCAAAGTCACTTAAATTATCTTTATTGATTATTGCCTTATAGAGGGCCGGCACGCATGATAAAACAGTACATTTCTCCGCATCTATTGTGGAGAGAATGTCGTATGTATGGCGTGACGGCGGTATGCACAGACAAGCACCCGAGAACAGTGCTGCCATGACATTTACAGTGAGGCAGAAACAGTGGAACATCGGCATTGCAACAAGGAATCTATCGCTGTCAGATGCAGCGAGATCATCCGCTTGTTGCAATCCACTGTTTACCCTGCTGTATTGGGAACCTAGCACTGCTCGTGGCTTGCTTGTCGTGCCACTGGTAAACAATATAAAGCCTATGTCCTGTGGATCAACTTTATCCCTAAAATCATTTAAATAATGATTGTCGGCAGCTCTTATTCCATTAATACTTGTAAGTGAGCACTCAGTATCCTGTCCAATATAAATTATGTTTTTAAGACGGGATATTCCAAACTCATAGGTTTTAACAATCTCTTTAAAGTCAGCATCTTTATATCCATCACCGACAAGCAAGAAATCAACTCTTGTATCATCGAGAATGCTATAAACCTCTTTTGTTTTAAGACTGGTATTGATGAGAACTGCTACAGCGCCTATTCGCTCAACAGCCATCATCGAGATAACCAAATTAGGTTCGGATTCACACCATATACCAACGTGTGATCCGTGTTTTATGCCTAGATTAATAAACTTTAGCGCAAAATCATCAATCAGTTTATCAAGTTCCCTGTACGTGAGACGTGTATCACAATACACAATTGCCTCATTATCAGGGAATTTTTCTACTGATCGTTTAAATGCCATATCAATAGTTATATTCTCTAGTGGCTTCATAAAATCACTTCTTTAATTCTTCAATCATCATTGGAACAACTTTGAATAAATCTCCGCAGATACTATAGTCTGCAACTTCAAAAATTGGAGCTGATTCAAGAGTATTAACAGCAATAATATATTCTGAATCTTGCATTCCAGCCTTGTGCTGAATTGCACCTGAAATTCCAAGTGCAACATATATACGAGGTCTTACTGTTTTTCCAGTTTGACCTACCTGATGGTCATCTGAAAGCCAACCGTTATCAACAGCTGCACGTGATGCGCCAACAACTCCACCACCAAATGCTTCACAGAGTTCTGTTGCAAGCTTAATGCCAAGCTCAGGATTCTTTGCAATACCCTGACCTACGGATACAATTACTTCTGCACCGATAAGATCAACAATTTGCTTAGTTTCCTTAACTACGTCGATAACCTTAGTCTTGATATCATCATCAGTTAGATCAATATCAAGTGTTTCAACTACAACAGCATCAGCCTTTTTCTGGTCGAATTCTGCACATTGCATAACACCTGGTCTTACAGTTGACATCTGTGGACGGAATCTTGGGCAAATAATTGTTGCCATAAGATGTCCGCCGAATGCAGGTCTCGTCATCTTGAGACCCTTGTCCTCCATATCCCATTTCATACTATCTACATCGATAGTAGATTCTGAGCGAAGGAAATCAAGATACTTGGCAGTATCAATATCAAGATGTGTAGCATCAGCTGTGAGACCTGTATGGAGCCTTGCTGCACAGCGAGGGCCCAAATCACGACCAATATTGGTCGCACCAATAAGAAGTATCTCAGGCTTTTTCTGCTTTACTGCATCACAGATAACTTTGGTATATGCATCTGTTGTATATATCTTAAGCAATGGATTATCAATTACATATACTTTGTCAGCACCATAGCCACCAAGTTCTTTTGCAAGACCTGATACATTATCACCGAGCAATAGACCACAGAGTTCTACACCGAGATCATCAGCTAGTTTTCTACCTTCTGAGAGGAGTTCGAAACTAGTTGTATTTATCTTTCCATCTCTCTGCTCACAGAATACCCATACACCTGAGAATGCAGAGATATCAGTAAAATCGTACATGTTTCTCCCTCCTTATATGATATGTTTTGCTGAAAGTTCAGCAACCATGCCTTCAATACCCTTCTGTGTGGCATCGATCATCTTACCTGCACCCTTCTGTGGTGGTGAGAATGATTTATATACGTTTGTTGGTGAGCCCTTGAGTCCGATTGTATCGAGCTCGATAAGTGGCTCATCTTTTAATGCTTCAAAATCAAGAACAGAATATGGCTTCTTATCAAATTCCAATACACCACGAACTGTCATATAACGTGGCTTGTTGAGCTCGCCTATACATGTGATAAGGCAAGGTGTTGAAACTTCAATATTCATATAGCCATCTTCAAGTATTCTCTTGACTGTTAGTTTATCCTTGTTCTGCTTGATATCTGCAGCATAAGAAACCTGTGGAATTCCAAGCTTTTCAGCAATCTGTGGTCCAACCTGAGCTGTATCACCATCGATTGCCTGTCTACCACAGAAAATTACATCCTCTGGCTCTATACCGATATGTGAGATAGCGCCAGCGAGAATTTGAGATGTGGCAAATGTATCAGATCCACCAAACTCACGGCCTGAAACAAGGACAGCCTCATCGGCACCCATAGCCAGAAGCTCATGCAGCATTCTTGCTGCGGGAGGGGGTCCCATAGAGATTACTACAACTTGAGCTTCTGGATTTTGGTCCTTGAGAGATAGTGCTGCCTCAACAGCATTTAAATCATCTGGATTGATGATTGTTTCCATTTTAGAACGGTCCATTGTACCGTCTTCTTTTACAGCAACCTTTCCTTGAGTATCAGGAACTTGCTTAACACATACAATATATTTCATAAGGGTTCCTCCTACTTCAAAAGATTACCAGAAATAACCATTTGCTGAACTTGTGATGTTCCCTCATAGATGCTTGTAATACGAGCATCACGATAGAAACGTTCAACTTTGTATTCCTTGATATAGCCATAGCCACCATGAATCTGAACAGCCTTATATGCTACTCTATTACACATTTCAGCGGCAAAGAGTTTAGACATAGCACAGAATTTAGAAGCCTCAGGATCTCCTGCATCCTTCTTGAGTGCTGTTGAATAGATTAGTTCACGAGCTGCTTCAATCTCTGTTGCCATATCGGCGAGCATGAAAGAAATAGCCTGGAAATTGGCAATTGGTTTACCAAACTGCTTACGCTCTTGTGCATATTTAAGTGCCTCATCAAATGCACCTTCTGCAATACCGAGAGCCTGAGCAGAAATACCAAGTCTACCACCATCGAGTGTTGCCATAGCGGCACCAAAGCCCTTGTCGCGTTTGCCAACAAGGTCACTCTTGTGTACTCTTACATCCTCTAGAATTACGTCACAAGTAGGATATCCCTTAATACCCATCTTGTTTTCTGGTTTTCCAAGTGAAACACCTGGAAGTTTCATATCTACAATAAACATTGAGATGCCACGTGATCCCTTTTGTGTTGGATCAGTCTTGGCAAGAACGACAGCATAATCAGCAACAGGAGCGCCAGATACAAATGTCTTACGACCATTAAGAACGAAATAATCTCCATCTTCTACCGCTGTTGTAATTGTGCCACCGGCATCAGAACCAGCACCTGGTTCTGTAAGGCAGAAAACCATAATCTTCTTGCCCTGTGCTACATCGGCAAGATACTTTTCTTTCTGCTCATCGTTTCCACAAATCATAAGTGGACCGCCACCAAGTGAATTTGATGTATTTGCATAGATAGCAAGTACAGGTGACTTGCGAGCGAACTCCTCTACCATCAAAACATAGTCAAGGGAGTCTCCACCCTGTCCGCCATATTCAACTGGAATTTTAGTTCCGCAGAATCCATACTGTCCCATCTTATTGAAGATGTCCCAATTGAATTCACCGGTCTCTTCTAGCCAGTCGAGTAACTCATCCGTAAATTCGTTTTCAGCGAAATCACGGCATAGTTTGCGCATAAGAACGCGCTTTTCATCAAGTATCATAGTTCTAGACCTCCCCAAGTCTCATTAAAGATGCGAGAATCCATAGTTTTGAGATCAGCTGAGATTTCTGGAGTAAAGTCCATCTGATCCAAAATGTCTTTCTGCAAATCAAGACCCGGTGCAATTTCAATAATTGTGAGTTTCTTATCTATTAGTTTAAATACAGCGCGCTCAGTTACATATAGAACGTCCTGGGTATCTGGTGAATACTGTCCAGAGAATGTAATCTGGCTAACTGTATCAACAAACTTTCTAATATCGCCCTCTTTTATGACTTCAATCTTGCCATCGCCAATCTTATATTCTGCATGTCCTGTAAATGTACCTGCGAATATAACTTTCTTAGTAGCGGCAGTAATATCGATAAATCCGCCAGGGCCTGTAAGACGTGATCCCATACGAGATACGTTATTATTACCATATTTATCAACCTGTCCAATACCTAGACAAGTAACATCAAGTCCACCACCTGAGATTAAGTCGAACATATCGTTTGGTGTAATAATAGCCTCTGGGTTATATGCACTACCAAATGATGGAAGAGCTGATGGTATACCACCAACCATGCCTGACTCTGTGGACATTGTAATCTTATCGAGTTGTCCCTCTTCGGCAACAACCTTAGATACATCAGCTGGCATACCTACGCCAAGATTTACGAGGTTGCCTGCTTTTAGTTCCATTGCACATCTGCGGCAAATTACTTTGCGCTCGTCAAATGGAATTGGCTTGATTTCATCAAGTGGGATTTTAATCTGTCCTGAGAATGAAGGCTCCCAATAGTCGCCTTCTGCCTGCCAACAGGACATTGGATCTTTTGCCTTTACAACATAGTCAACGAGAACTCCAGGAATCTTAACTTCCTTAGGATTGAGTGTCTCTTTCTTAGCAAGATACTCAACCTGTACGATTACAATACCGCCAGAATTCTTAGTTGCCTCTGCAATTGCAAGACCTTCATTAATTACTGATTCATGTGCAAATGAGATATTGCCATTTTCATCAGCGATAGTACCACGAAGGATTGCTACATCTACTTTAAATCCAGGATAGAAGAGATATTCTTCGCCACCGAATTCAACAACTTTAACAAGTTCATCCTTGGCAGACTTATTCATACGACCGCCCTCTACACGAGGGTCAACGAATGTACCAAGACCAGTCTTAGTAAGAAGACCTGGTCTGCCTGCTGCTATTTCTCTCCACAAGTTAATAATTACACCCTGTGGCAAACAATAGCTCTCCAGTTGCTCTGCACGTGCTTGGTCGCAAAGTGAAAATGCAGAACCTATATGAGCACTTGTCCACTTTGCAACAAGGCCTGGGCCCGCCTCACCGAGACGAGTTGCACCACGTGCACCGTGCTCCATGTCAGGCTCGTCGCGCTTTACGCGGTCCCAGCCGATATACTTATTACCATTGCCCCAGTCGCCCATGGCGCTACCCTGCTTTAGGTGTATGCCCTTAGGGTGTCCGGTTTCAGCATAATTATCACGAATTGCGCAAGCAATTTCCTCAGCCCAACCGGACAGACCCATACCGCCTATACCTACGGTAGCGCCATCAGGAATCAGCTGCGCAGCTTCCTTTGCACTAATAAATTTAGCCATAAATTTTCACCTTACTTATTCTTCTCTAAAAATTCTCTTGTGATAGCAACAGCCTTCTTAGCACCGCCACCAATCCAGAGATGCTCTGCTGGGAACTCATGGAATTCACAGTTTGGATACTTAGCTGCTGCTTCTCTTGAATATGAAACATTAACAATGTGGTCCTTGTTACCATGAATCAAAAGTACAGGCTTGCTAAACTTACAAATCTGCTCATATGGATCAAGATCAATAACGTCTGTACAGTAGTTCTTACCAACATGAACAATTGCACACCAGAAAGTCTCTGGTGGATTCTTAGGATCAAAACGTGCTGTGATCATTGAACCCTTTCTAGCATCGTCGCAGATAGAAAGTGCTGGATAATAGAGAATTATCTTGGAAATCTGATCCTCAAGTTCTGGTGCAACAAGTGATGTAGCCATACCACCTTGTGAGCAGCCCCAGAGAGTAATATTAGATGTATCAACATAGCTCTGAGCCTTGGCATAGTTAAATACTGAAACTACGTCACGTGACTCCTGAACAGCACTCATACCAATTGAGCTACCACCTGAAATACCCGAGCCTGAACGAGTGAAGTCATAGCAGAAGCATACATAACCGTCTTCTACAACTTTTCTTGCATAGCGGAAAGTGGTCCACATGTTAGCACAAAACTCGTGTGACATAACGATTGCTGGTAATTTACCAGAGAAATTTTTAGGTTTAACAACAATACCGCGAATTGTATTGCCCTGTTCACTCTTAGTTGTAAATGGTCTGATTGTATACTCCATTACTATTCCCCCTCAATAGCATAAGCATAATAGCTAATCAAAAAATATGGTTTTCTATCTTTGATTGTTAATTTCATTCCTATCATTGCAAAACAAGGTGTATCCTCGAGCCATTTATATCGCTCATCGTTTGTATGATAGTAGAGAAATTCTCTAAAATATACATAGTCGGAGAAGTAATGCTTGAGGCCTAATATATTTTTAGGTACCTTATCCCACATTACCTTCATTCTACCGTCAGTAAACAAATCAAGTACTGCGCCATCATCCGTTGTAATCTGATACTTTGCAAGTACGTCACTTGTGATGCCGAGTAAATGGATTGTATTCCAGTCTGCGCCGAGAGGCTTAATAACTCCATTTATCTCGCCACCCTCACAAGGACCATCCTCAATAGGAATTACCACTTGTGCGCCGAGACCCTTTAGTCCCACAGGAAACATAAGTGCAGGACATGCGCACTCAGTGTAATATAAGAATTTTGTTTTCATAGTGCACACCCCCTAATTTACTTTATAGCAGGTAAAGGTAACCTTGTTACCAACCACGCTATCTACTTTGATAAATGTAATGGTGTGTGCAAGCCAAGTGAATCCTGGCCAACCAGTGTTATAAAGTATATTAAGCATTTTAGAATTGTTGCCATATACATCACATGAAATTGTGATAAGGTGTCCCCGTCTTGCAACAAACTTGCTTTCGTACTTTACGCCACCATCAAGTCTCTTAGTCTTCCAAAGTACTGATACAACAGGAGCAATATCAGCTTCAACATCGCCATTTACTGCACCGTTTTTAACCTTGAAAGTTCTCATTTCACCCAAATTCAATTCACAATGCTCGATATCATCATAGAACTCTACAAATCCGGTATAGATTTCTTCAAAAGATGGATCAGGCATATGAATTGGCTTTTTGAAAACGCTCATCATATCTCCTCCATATTCAGTTTTATTTCCGAACAATATTCACCAATAATAATATAATCTTTATCAGTCAAATTTTCCATTGACGAATATGTAAATGTTTACATATTTATTTTGTCGATTTTTACAATTGTTCATTTTGGGTGTTTATAATATAATTAACATACAATTTGTACAGTTAGGAGCAAAATATGCGTAACTTAAAATATGCTATACTTGGTCTTGTTAATCGTGAACCTATGACGGGTTATGATATAAAAAAAGCCTTCGAGGACAGAGCTCTCACCAGTTTCTGGCACGCTGAACATAGTCAGATTTATCCAGAACTAAAAAAGCTTGTAGACGAAGGCTTACTAAAATATGATACATCAATAAAAGGTGAAAAGATGGAGACTAAACTCTACTCTATCACCGAGCTAGGCCATCAAGACTTTATTGATTGGTTAAAGTTTGATGAGGCAATCGAACGTACATACAAGGACATTTTCCGTTTGCGTACATTCTATTCTGAGTCACTAACAGATGATGAGTTTATCACTCTCCTAAAAAGTCAAATAAAGCAGCATATTGAAAAAAGAGATCATTTAACTGGTATTATGTTAAAAGTATTTAATAACAAAGTACCAGAAAAAGGCACAACAGAACTTGGAGATTATATGGTACTTGACGGTGCTATACTAAGAGAAAACTCATATATCAAATGGCTTGAAAATTGCATCAAAATTTATAAATAAAAAAAGACCCTTGAACGTTTTGTTCAAGGGCTTTTTTATTGGAGCTGATAACCGGATTCGAACCGGTGACCTCTTCCTTACCAAGGAAGTGCGCTGCCTCCTGTGCCATATCAGCATATTTGCGACTTACATATAATACCATGTGAGCCGCAAAAGTTCAATTGTTAATTAGTTTCAGTCTTTACAATATTCTTAATCCATTTACCCTGCTTTACAAGATAAATGCCTATACCCGCTTTTATGTAATTGCACATCTGAATTATGAAATAAATCATATAGACAGAAAGCGAAGTAAAATTAATAAGAATTGTTGCAAGCACGACATTTACACACCATACAAATCCTGAGTCCATAACAAAAGTAATTATCGTATTACCACCGGATCTTATCGTGAAATATGTTGAGTTGCATATCGAATCACCCAGCATACCCGTTGCTGAAATAATCATAAAGAGAGTTGCCATTCTCTTAACATCCGCTGTTGTTGCATACATAGACGGAATAAAGAACGAGCAGCCAATAAATAGAAGCGAGACACCAATTGTAATAAAGAATGAAAATGCAATAAGTTTTCTCGCTGTATCCATAGCATCATCTGTCTCTGATGCTCCAAGTTTCTGACCAATTATGATACCAATTGCAGCACCAAGAGATACGAACATTACTGAGAACAAATTGAAGTATGTAGATGATATGCTCATAGCCGGTACAACGCTCAAATCACGCATAGAATAGCACTGTGTAAGTCTTGTTATTCCTGCGGACCAAAGTGTCTCATTGAGCATTAGTGGTGTGCCCTTCTTGATTATATTGAGCACCAGTGACTTAGGAATATATAGGGACTTAAATGCGCTGCTGAGGAATGAGAACAAGCCATCATTCTTGTGGAAGTTTGTCCAGACAATAAGTATTGCGAGTTCCAAGAAGCGCGCTGCGACGGTTGCTATTGCAGCACCGCGTACTTCGAGCCTCGGTGCGCCGAGTTTTCCATAGATTAAGATATAGTCGAAAATCAAATTGAAAACGACTGCTGCGAGGCTCGCATACATAGGCACCTTGGTCTCACCAAGTTCGCGCAGCGTGCTAGCATAAGACATGGAAATGGCCGCTGGATAGAGACCAATTATCATAAGTGTCAGATATTCTCTCGAATATCTGACAGTATCTATTGCAAGATTTGGATCTCCATCTCCTTTTAGATAGAGGCCAACTAATGTTTCGCTCGCGAAGATAAATAAGAGAGCGAATAAAGTAGTAAAGAAAATACTGGATATTAATTTAAATCTAAAAGAGTATCTGACACCCTCTACATTTCTATTGCCTGCATATTGGGCGCCAAATATGCCAGCGCCTGATAAGAGGCCAAATATAGAAAGTTCAAATACAAAAAGTAGCTGATTAGAAACAGAGACACCGCTCATTTGGGCGGTGCCTAGATTTCCAACCATTAAGTTGTCAAGCATGCTGACAAAGTTTGTTATGAAATTCTGAATCATTATAGGAATAGATAGACTCAGAACATTTCTATAAAAAGCTCTGTCACCAATATATTTATTCTTCTTCATTATAATATTTCATTACCTGTTCCATAGAGAAGAAACGACGTTTCTCATTTGCATTCTCAAAATTACGGCAATACTGCTGAATTAATTCATAATCTCTGCTATAGCAATGGAAATTGTTAGCAATATAATGAAGTGGTCCAACAGGAACATCAAGTTCCTTGGCCATTCTCTGCTGAATAAGAGAAATAGCATGGATGTTCATTGGGAATGCCTTAACTCCATCATTTGAGCGGAAAATAATTGTCATCTCAAGCTTACCTTGTACATAGTTAAACATAAGCATCTGGAGACAAGGAGGATCCTCAGAGAAATTGATATCACCCTGGCCAAGTGCTATACAAGCACGACGAGTATGAATATTGCGCTTTAATTCGTCGCGGCACTGATCATAAAATCTGGAATATAGCTGGTGATAAGTATATTTCCAACCACGATCATCAGCAGTACCATCAAGAATTTCATGGTCATAGCTTGCAAGTGCACGAAGGTCACCGAAAATGCAGCGGCTAATAGCAGGTTCCGCTGTTGGATCGTCAATATCAAGACAGAGCTGAATTTCTTTGGTTGTATCTGCCCAGTCTTGGTTTTCTCTCTCTTCCATTACACCATATTCGTTAAGAGCCTTAATTGCTTCCTCAACACCAAGTCCAACTGTAGGTGCATGAACGTATCTAAACATATAAATCCTCCTCTATAAATTGTATAATCTCATTTATATATTGCATTATATTATACAAGATATAGTGAGTTTTTCAATACTAATCTTCTATTTTTAGTTCGCCATTTTTAATTTATCTAGACATATATATGCAGCTTTTTCTCAGTAGTTGCGACTGGCATATAAAAACCTCCCTTGCAATTTGCAAGAGAGGTCTATGGCAGGGGCACAAGGACTCGAACCCTGGACACGCGGTTTTGGAGACCGCTGCTCTACCAACTGAGCTATACCCCTATATAATTTTCTCAGAAACAACATTGAAAATTCTATATCATAACAGGGTGCATTGTCAAGTTAAATATTATTTGAATAATTTGAATAGAATATGCATAAATATTCAAATTATCTATTGACATTTTAGATATATTTGGTATTATATTGCATAAATATTAAATTATTCATATATTTATGCAATTTATATTCATTTTTAGAAGGTGCCTACATGAAAAATGTATTCATAGACGGAAGTGCAGGAACAACAGGTCTCAAGATTTTGGATAGATTATCAAGCAGATCTGACTTAAATCTTGTAACACTTCCTGACAATCTGCGAAAAGATGAAGGTGCAAGACGCGATGCACTAAATAATGCAGATGTCGCAATACTCTGTCTCCCCGATGCTGCATCAATTGAAGCAGTTTCATTTATTACAAATCCAGAGACAGTTGTAATTGATACTTCTACAGCTCATAGAACAAATGATAACTTCGTATATGGTTTTCCAGAGTTGTCAAACTACAGAGAACAGATAAAAGTATCGCGTAGGATTGCCAATCCAGGTTGCCATGCAAGTGGCTTTATTTCACTGGTAGCACCACTTGTTGAAAAAGGAATTATTCCAAGTGATGCTCTCCTATCATCTTTCTCACTTACAGGTTATTCTGGTGGCGGAAAGAAAATGATAGCTGAATATGAGGCAGTTGATCGACCAGAGCTCTATGATTCTCCAAGAATGTATGGTGTATCACAGAATCACAAGCATCTACCTGAAATGAAGAAAGTATGTGGGCTCGCAAATGAGCCATCATTTAGCCCAATAGTGGCACCATACTTCTCAGGTATGGAAGTTGTAGTGCCCCTTTTCAAAGATATGATAAGCGGAACCTCAAATGATATTAAAGAGATTTACAAGTCTTATTACAAGAGTGGACTTGTACATTATATTGAAAGCGAAGATGCTTTCCTTGCTGCAAATGAATTATCCGGCTATGACGATATGGAAATATCTGTTTTCGGAAACGATGACAGAATTTTGCTTGTATCAAGATTTGATAATCTTGGCAAAGGCGCATCAGGCGCAGCAATTCAAAACTTGAATATATCTCTGGGGCTCCCAGAAGACCTAGGTTTAAACTTAAAATTTGGAGGATAAAAGAATGGAGATAATTAGCGGTGGCGTTTGTGCTGCAAAAGGATTTACTGCAAACGGAATACACTGCGGTGTAAGACAGAACAAGTCCAAAAAAGACCTCTCCCTCATTGTCAGTGAAACTGTTGCATCATGTGCAGCTGTATATACAACTAATTTGGTCTATGGTGCTCCTATCACAGTTACTAAGGAACATCTAAAGAATGGTAAAGCTAAGGCTTGCATCTGTAATAGCGGTATTGCTAACACCTGTTGTACTGGTGGTATCGAAGTAGCAGAGAGAATATCTGCTGGTATTGCAGAGAAGCTCGGTTGTGATGCAAATGATATAGTAATTGCATCAACTGGTGTTATTGGTCAGCCACTCAATCCAGAACCTATTGAAAATGGATTTGATGAACTAATTGCAGGTCTTAATGATAATGGCAGTGACGATGCGGCAGCTGGTATCATGACAACTGATACAGTAAAGAAAGAAATATCATTCGAGTTCACACTCGGTGGTAAAACATGTCGCATCGGCGGTATTGCCAAGGGCAGCGGTATGATTCACCCTAATATGGCAACAATGCTTGTATTTATCACAAGTGACGTTGCAATCTCCCCTGCTTTGCTACAGAAAGCTCTATCAAATGATATTAAGAGTACTTTCAATATGCTAAGCATAGATGGTGATACATCAACAAATGATATGGTAACTGTTCTATGCAATGGCATGGCAGGCAATGAAGAAATCAATGACGAAAATGATGACTTTGCTACATTTATGAAAGTTCTAAATTCTGTAACTGTTCATCTCTGCCGTATGATTGCTGCCGATGGCGAGGGTGCAACGAAACTTCTTGAATGCAAAGTAACAGGTGCTAAGACACTTGATGACGCCAAGAAAGTTGCCAAGAGTGTTGTATGCTCCAGCCTCTTAAAAGCTGCTATGTTCGGCGCTGACGCCAACTGGGGCCGTGTGCTGTGCGCAATAGGCTACAGTGGTGCCAATGTTGATGTAAGCAAAATAGGCGTGACATTCGAAAGCGCCGCTGGTAATATATGTGTCTGTCAGAATGGTATGGGAATTGATTTCTCAGAAGAGATTGCCAAGACAGTTCTCACAGAAGATGAAATTGACATTTTGATTGATTTAAATGATGGTGAATTTGATTCAACAGCTTGGGGCTGTGATCTCACCTATGATTATGTCAAGATTAATGGAGATTACCGCACTTAGTAAGGAGTAACAAAATGGATTTTTCAAATAACGAAAGAGCTGAGGTTTTAACTCAAGCTCTCCCATATATCAAAAGATATACAGGCAAGACTGTTGTAATAAAATACGGCGGAAATGCAATGATTAATGAAACATTAAAGCAGCAAGTTATGGCCGATATTGTCCTTCTATGGCTCATCGGTGTAAAAGTTGTTTTAGTACACGGCGGTGGTCCTGAAATCAGCGATATGATGAACAGGGTTGGTAAGGAAGCTGAGTTCGTTGATGGTCTACGTGTAACTGATTCTGAAACTATGGATATAGTACAGATGGTACTCGCTGGTAAGGTAAATAAAGGACTTGTTAATCTCCTTGAAATGAAGGGCGGAAAAGCAATCGGTCTATCAGGTATGGATGGCAGACTAATAGAGTCCAAAATCAAGAATAAGAAACTTGGTTTCGTTGGTGAAATCACCAAGATTAATACAGATACAATTGATGACCTTCTAGAGAAGGGCTATATCCCTGTTATCTCAACAATAGGTTGCGATAGCAAGGGCAACACATATAATATAAATGGAGATACAGCAGCAGCTCGTATTGCAGGCGCTCTCCATGCAGAAAGACTGATAATGATGACTGATATTGATGGAATTCTTATGGATAAAGATGATCCATCAACTCTTATCCATGAGATTACAATCGAAGAGGCCAAGAAATATCAGGAAGATAATATCATCACAAGCGGAATGATTCCTAAGGTTGAATGTTGTATCGAGGCAATCCATAGAGGCGTTGGAAATGTTATCATTTTGGATGGTAGAGTTCCACACTCAATTCTGATGGAGCTTCTAACTGATGAAGGTGCCGGCACAATGTTCAAGGAGGCATAAAATGAGTATCATAGAAAATGATTCAAAATATATTGCATCAACATATAAACGTTTCCCTGTTGAACTAGTTTCTGGAAAAGGTTCAGTTTATAAGGATGTAAATGGCAAAGAATATATAGACATGGGAAGTGGCATCGGCGTTAATATCTTCGGTGCAAATGATGAAGGCTGGAAAAATGCAGTTAATGCTCAGTTAAACAAGATCCAGCACACATCTAATCTCTACTACACTGAGCCTTGTTCTAAACTTGCTGAAATGCTCTGCAAGAAAACTGGAATGAGCAAAGTATTTTTCTCAAATTCAGGCGCTGAGGCAAATGAGTGCGCTATCAAGGTTGCAAGAAAATATGCCGCAGAAACCAAGGGACCTGATTGCTATACTATCGTAACAATCAAGAACAGTTTCCACGGCAGAACACTTACTACCCTATCTGCAACTGGTCAAGACCACTATCACGAGCTTTATCAGCCACTAACTGATGGATTTACATCAGTTACAGCTGAGAAGCCTGAAGAACTTATAGAACTCGCAAAAAGCGTTAAAATCGCCGCTGTACTTGCTGAATGTATTCAAGGTGAAGGTGGAGTTATCTCACTTTCAAAAGAATATATGCAATTCCTTCGCAAGTTCACAGAGGAAAATGATATACTTCTTATGATTGATGAAGTTCAAACTGGTAATGCTAGAACTGGCGCCCTCTATGCATATATGAATTATGGCATCAAGCCAGATGTTGTATCAACTGCTAAGGGACTTGGCGGTGGCCTTCCAATCGGTGCCACCCTCCTATCAGAAAAGGTTGAAAATATCTTTTCATTCGGTGATCACGGTTCAACATTTGGAGGCAATCCAGTAAGCTGCGCTGCAGCATGTTATGTAATTGAGAACTTGACTGATGACTTTATTAGTAATGTAAAGCAAAAAGGTGATCTTCTTAGAAATAAATTTGCTGGAATTGCTGAAATTGAAGAGATATCCGGCATGGGACTTATGATTGGTCTAAAGACCAAGCGTCCTCCTGCCGGTGTTGTAAAAGAATGTATCGATAGAGGAGTTTTATGTCTTACAGCAAATGACAAAGTACGTCTACTTCCTCCTCTTAATACACCAGATGAATTACTAATCAAGGCTGCCGATATAATAATAGAAGTTTGCAAAGGAGAATAAATTAATGCTTCAAGGTAAGAACTTCCTTAAACTACTTGATTTATCAAGTGAAGAAATCGAATATTTAATCGA
The DNA here is from genome assembly GCA_045642705.1 of Acutalibacteraceae bacterium. Lineage (GTDB taxonomy): Bacteria > Bacillota > Clostridia > Oscillospirales > Acutalibacteraceae > UBA1227. The sequence goes on along the minus strand of JAZUJK010000005.1, from coordinate 2,641 downwards.
TTATGCTGCCAAATTAAAGGCAGAAAAATATGCTGGAATTGAGCATAAGATTTGTAGTGGTAAGAATATCGCTCTCATCTTTGAAAAGACAAGCACGAGAACACGTTGCTCCTTTGAAGTTGCAGCGCATGATCTCGGAATGCATGTCACATATCTCGACCCATCAGGCTCTCAGATTGGAAAAAAGGAAAGCATCGCTGATACGGCGCAAGTACTCGGTTCAATGTTTGATGGTATTGAATATCGTGGATATGGACAGGAAATTGTTGAGACACTTGCAAAATATGCTGGTGTACCTGTTTGGAACGGTCTCACAAACGAATTCCACCCTACACAGATTCTCGCCGACTTCTTAACAATCAAGGAACATTTTGGTTCCCTTGAAAACATTAAACTCGTTTATATGGGTGATGCCCGCTATAACATGGGCAATTCATTGATGGTTGGCTGTGCTAAAATGGGTATGCATTTCGTTGCTTGCGCACCTAAGAAATACTTCCCTGATGCAGAACTTATTGCGAAATGTGAGGAAGTTGCAAAAGAGACTGGCGCAATACTTGAATTTATCGAGGATCCAATCATTGCAACTAAAAATGCCAGTGTTATCTATACAGATGTATGGGTATCTATGGGTGAACCAGCTGAGGTATGGGAAGAAAGAATAAATGATTTAAGCCCATATCGTGTAACTGATGAACTTATGCTTAATGCTGGTGATCAATGTGTATTTATGCACTGCCTACCTGCTTTTCATGATACTGAAACAGGCGTTGGAAAAGAAATATATGAGAAATTTGGTCTCACTTGCATGGAAGTAACTGATAGTGTCTTCCAGAGTGAAAAATCAATCGTATTTAAAGAAGCAGAAAACAGAATGCATACGATAAAAGCTGTTATGGCTGCAACACTTGCATAAGATACGAAAAAAGGAGTAGTCCTACTGGACTACTCCTTTTTCTATTACCAAAATGCGTAATAACTACGGCATTGATACAATTTAATTTTCCCTCTGCGTTTGAACCCGCTGGGTTCATCAATGGGTTCATTTGAACCCACCCCGTAAAAGCCGCAGAAACACGGTATTTTCGGCGCTTTTCAGAGAAGCAGAGCCGAGCCGGGATGCCGTGGCATAACAGAGGACTTTGCTGCCGAAGGTTTCATTTCGCTCGGAATATCTGTAAAAGGAAAAAGTGTGACTATGATTTTACCCATAAAAAACGAGGGTATTTTCATAGTCACACTTGGCAAAGACCCTGGGACAAAACGGTTAAACCATGTTTTTTACGATGGTTTAAGAAACCCTTCGGCAAGGAATCTTATTGAAACAGCTTCTCGATTTCCTCAGTTTTTAACACCTTACCCATTGCAACAATCCGGTCGTTGATGACAAGAGCGGGCATCTGCATCACACCGTATTCCATGACCTGTTGTAGGTCGGTGATGTATTCGACTTCAACGTTGAGACCGGCAGCCTTGACTGCTTCCTGTGCGTTCTCAAAAAGAGCATGACAGTTTTTGCAGCCGGAGCCGAGAACTTTGATGCAACAGATACCGTCAACGTTTTCGCCACAGCAAGTGGACGATGCAGCGCCTTCTTGAATCCCGACAGTATCGCAACCGCAACCGCAGGAGCAGCCGCACTCGACTTCTTTCTTTTCTTCCTTTTTCTTTCCGAATAATGACATAGTGAATACCTCCATTAATATTCTCATATAAATGACATTCGTTTTTTGCTATTTCTGTTCCTCGATGATCTTTTCCAAAACATCGACAGCATTTGCGACCATCTTCGGACAAAACTCTGTAAAGAGGTTGTTTCTTCGGGCGAAATCCACACCTTCCGGTGTCGAAATATCGCATTTAAGCAGATCGTTGCATATGTACGAGCCACTCACCTTGGCAAATATATCCATCATTTTATCATTAACCAGATTGGCGGTCATACGGCTCTCAACGTCATTTTTGTCATACTGTCCGTACAGAGCTCCAAGAACCATCAATGCGCCGGTACATGCTCCGCATACTTCTCCTTTTCGCATTCCGCTTCCGAAGCACGCTCCGAGCTTCAGTGCCTGCTCTTCCGTCAGCCCGCACTCAGGCGCAAATGCCGCAAACACTGCCTGCGAGCAGTAATAATTTTTACCAAAATAATCAAGTGCCTTTTCTTTATGTGTCATAAGATAAGTCCTCCTTAAACAATAAGATATTGAATCGCATTGAACAGATAACCCACAAGGATAATTCCGACTGTGCAGACGGCAATAAATATGCCGAGCAGCTTCGGTTTTACAGCTTTGCGGAGCATAATCATTGACGGCAGGGACAAAGTCGTTACGCCCATCATAAACGAGAGAACAACGCCGAGCCGTGCGCCCTTGGCAAGTAACGCCTCCGCAATCGGGATTGTTCCGAAAATATCCGCATACATCGGAACACCGGCTACCGTGGCGATCAATACGCCGAACGGATTTCCCGTACCGAGAACTTTTACTACCATCTCTTCGGGAATCCAGTTGTGAATGACGGCACCGATGCCGACACCGATCAGCACGTAGGGGAATACCTTCTTTGCCGTGCCGCAGACCTGCTCCCAAGCGTATTTGCATCTGTCCTTGAAATGTAATTCTTCCTGCGGAACATC
>JAZUJK010000004.1:0-170925 GCA_045642705.1 Acutalibacteraceae bacterium | reverse complement strand
GATAATTGGACAGTAGCGCAAGCACAAACAGAAGTCAAGGTCTTTAGAGCAAAGCGTGCCTTTACTTCTGTTTTGGTTGTGCTACACAAAAAAAGAAAGTAGACACTTTTTTAAGTGTCTACTTTCATCTTACACCTTCAGACTCCTAGGGGGTTTTTTATTTATATTTATGTTATAATAGCAATGTTAATTTGCATTGCTTGTCTCAGAAACAGGTGCAACATATAATGAAGTCAACGAAATGAAGGAGGACAATTTTTCATGCTAAATCAAAACATAAAAGATTTCCGCAAGAAAAAAGGTTATACCCAAGAAACATTGGCACAAGAATTAAATGTTGTACGTCAGACAGTATCAAAATGGGAAAAAGGTTATTCTGTTCCCGATGCTGTGATGCTTGAGAAAATAGCAGATTTGCTTGAGGTATCAGTCAGCGATTTGCTTGGCGACTCAATCGATGTATCGGAAGATACACCTGACATCACACAAATATCTGATCAGTTATCAATTCTCAATAATATAGTTGCCAAGGAACTGAGCAGAAGAAAAAGAAATAGAAGAATAATTATTATCGTTTTAATAGTTCTTGCATTGCTAATTGGAGCAATCTTTTTAATACCACAGAAAACATATGATGAAGAAATCATAGACGACTCTCAATATATCTTAAACATTACAGTTGATAAAAATTTAGATAAGGCTGTATCTGCTGCCATTCTATCAATCCATGGTGATCCGTATGTTAATGGTGAATGTGCAACAGAGGGACATCTCATATATGATGTTTCAGAAAAAGATAATCTTACAACTGTATATTTACTAGAAGATTATTCTGAATGGGGCTTTCTAAATGGATTCTTTACTACGATTAGCGGTGGCAGAACTCCAGCTGCTTTTACATTCAAGAAAAATGAGAACAAATATATTTTGATGAAATATGAATATGCCCAAGATGGTGGCGAATTTACCAATTCAATCAAAAAACTATTCCCAAAAAGAATCGTAAGCAAAATGGTATATGGCCCTACAAGTTATGAAAGTGAACTTCTGTGGCAGAGCCAAGAAAACCAGGCCAAGACTTATCTAAAGTCGATTGGACGCGAAGCAGAAATACATCCATATAATTCCATTGCAATAGAACGGTTTTCTAGTTTTGGTATCCCAGCAGAGATTACCGATTGCCTATATGATATCGTAGAAAGCAAAGGATATGACTGCTACGTTGGCAATCATGAGACCGTTGAAAATGAAAAAAGATACGTATATCAAACAGGATATGATCCTACCAATTGCTATATAACATTTACCAAGTTCCTTTATGATACAGGAAAAGTTGTAGAATATATTGTAGTTGATAGCACAACTGGCAAAGTTATACCAAATGTACCCGCTCCAGAAACAGCTAAATATGTAAAGGGTAATATACTAATGTACAAATAAAACAAGAGCAGCCGAGAGGCTGCTCTTATTTTTTAATTCAGCTTATTATTTTTAAATACAGTGATCATCTCACCTGTGAGACTTGGATTGTAATCAAAACTTGGAAGTTCCTCACGTGACAGGAACTTTGCTTCACTCAGTTCGTTGTCGTCAAGTGAAATATTTGGTTCTCCATCCACTTCACAGAAGACGCCAACTAAGAGATCCGATACTATACCCCAAGGTTGGCTCTTATAGTACTTGAGATTCTTAACCTGGAGTCCTGTTTCCTCTAGGACCTCTCTTTTGACTGTGTCCTCTATCGTCTCACCTATCTCACAGAAGCCTGCGACGAGAGCGTTGCCGCCATAGCCTGCGGCATAACGCGTCACCAGTAATTTGTCGCCATATGTTACGCCGACAATTACTGCGGGACAGATCTTAGGATAGATCTGGTTGTGACACTCGTCGCACACGAGCATACGCTCTGTCTCGTCGTGACGGGTCCTTCCCCCGCATCGGCCACAAAAGGCATTACTACTATACCATGTGGCGAGATGCGCTCCCACCGTCACGGCGAATGCATAATGAATTGGGCCTGCCGAAAACTGCGAGCGCAAGTCTTTATATTCAAAACCATCTATGTCAGGGCTGGTGATTGCTAAAAAGAATTTCTCATCATCTATTGCGAACGCATAAATCAGCGGTCCGCTAAATAGACTTGCGCTTGGAAAAACAAGATCACTGCTATCCGCTTTTAAAAGCACACGAGAATTCTTATCAAAGGCAATTACTTTGTCGCCTGGTTCTGGTTTCTCATTTTTATATTCCACATGATACTTATGTGGTCCGATATCCTGTATCATTTATTTCGCCTCTGCTATATTACCACTTCAAATTAACAGACTCACAGAATGCATACTCATCCTTGAGTGTAAGTACTGTTCCATCATCGAGTGTAACTGTACCAGACCACAGGCCATGGCACTGGTCATTCTTGGCACCAACAATTCCGAGATCAAACCAGATATGGTTATTATATGTAGGTGTCATTGTCATCTCAAAGCGGCCGTTCTCCTCATGGAATACCCATGGACGAGCCTTAGGATGTTTCTCATCATAGTCAACTGTAACCTTGCCGAGCTTGTGTGCAACGCCATCATAGAAGAGTGCAGTCTCTGTTGCATCACTGTCATCACCAAAGCCCCAAGTGATTTCAAATCCGAGAAGTTTATCATTAACACGTGTTGTGCCGTTGCCCCAGTACCAATGAATCTTGTGAGCCCATACACCACGGCCCCAGTCAAGAACTGCAAATGTCTTGTCAGGAGTGAAATCAATCTTCTTTCTGCCTATCTTGGCAAATCCTGTTACTGGTACGCAGTTAATCTTATTTGTGAAGAAGAAATGATCCTTGAGCTTCTTAGAGCCCTTAGCATCAGCCTTCTTCCAAGGAATTGAAATTGAGATGGAATCCTGCTCTACTGGATCATCAAGAACATAATCAAGCTCGAACTTCTTGCCAAGAGGCCATACTGCGATGCCGCTAGCCTTTAAGTGACGAACCTTCTTGCCATCATATGTCTCTTCCATTGTGAAATACAAATAATTTCTATCGATGTCGTATTCCTCTGTTGAACAACGAGGCATTGGGAAACGGTTAACTGTATAGATATGAGCCATAGCAGCAAGAAGAACCATCTTGCCAGTTGTAATATCAGTAATTGTGATACATCCAGCCTCTGCCATTGAAATATTAGCAATAGTAAACTGTGTCATATATTTACCATCGCAAACTTGGAAGAAATCCCATTCTTTTACACGAAGTGCGTTTGCTGAAATGTCTTCCCTATTGTAATTAATAAGGCTGTTGTGTCTTGCCCAACCTGGTTCTAAGACATATCCTCTTTTATCGAGGAGGTCAGTCTTTTTAACGATTTCATTTTGCTTCTGCATAGTTTTTCCTCCCAAATTAATTATGTTACCTTTAATATATCAAATTATTACGCAACAAGTCTATACAATAACCATAAAAAAGAGCAGCCAGCCGGCTGCTCTTTCATAATATGTTATCTAAGTAACAATTCTACCATGATGAGAAATCTAATCTTATCTCTCAAGAATTTAGGGAGGAAGAAGAACTTCTTATCAAGCATTTCAGCGATGTTATAGTTTTCCATAATAATCCTCCTTAATATTTACCATTGAAGTGGATGTAGTGTGTAACTGCAGCCAAGTTCTCAGGATTTACATCATTTGGTGATAAGAGGTTCATGTCGAGTGCAAAGATGTATCCACCGCCAGGAGCGAGTTCATCAAGGCACCACTTAGCACGATCAAGACACTCTTCACGTGTACCGTTCTTGAGAAGGTCAACTGGCATACCGCCACCAACGCAAACCTTACCTTGGAGGGCATCTTTATACTTCTTCATATCACCATGCTCGAACAAGCAATATACTCCGCCGCCTGGAAGATCCTTGATAATATCAAGATATGGTTCCCAGTTGTTTTCGCAATAGAACATAGCACGTCTGCCAGAAGCGAGGAGCTTTTCAGCCATACCCTTCATTGATGGGAAATAGAGCTCTTCGAAATCCTTTGGACGAAGATATGTTGGGAAGTGAAGTGGCATAAATACAAGGCCCTGCTTGAATGGGTCTGTCTCAGTAATTACTCTGTAAGAGATTGGAAGCATAGCAGCGCATGCCTCTTTGAATTCCTGAGGACGACGACGTACATCAGATGATGCACCAGCGAAGTCACGAAGGAAGTCAAGAATGATATCAGGTGGCAAGAATGTTGCGTTACGAGTAACGATTGGAACATTGAGCTTACGCTCGATGAGCTGGAATGCTGTCTCCTCGTAAAGTTTCCATCTTACAAGACCTAATGCGCCCTTGCCCCAATGGCTAACTGCATTTGTTGAATCAGCAGCTGTAGCATACTTTCTTGGAACGATTGTCTCAAGAATGAACTTCTCAGGATCTGCGATTAGCTGAGGATACTCCTCTGGCTTCATTGTACAGCCCTGGCTACCCTTAATCTGAACGCCCTTATCGCTTACAACATAGATACCTTCACCGAAATCGTCCATCATATCAAGTGGAATAAGGTTACCTGTACCATATGATACGTCAACATAGATATCGTCGTAAACTTTTCTGAATGTCTCGTACTCGATTCGTGGGTCCTTAAGATAACTATCACGAATGCTGGTACCAGCGTAGAAGTTTGCCCATTGCTCAATGATTGGGAATACAGGAACACGGTCAGGTGTTCTGCATGCTACCGCATCATTAAAACGAGTTAAACGCTCATTATAAATTTTGCTATGTGGCATATAAATCTCCTCCTATATTTTTATTTACCATATAATATGATACGAAACTTTTTGACACCTGTCAAATATTATCTAATTTCTTTCATATTTATTTTCTTTATGCTATACTAAATGCGGTGATTTTATGGAAGGTAACCGAGCAGGTGCCCAGACAAAAGAATTGATTATTAACACAGCCAAACGTCTATTCTACGACTTTGGTTTTAATGACGTATCTCTAAGTCAGATATGCCAAGAAGCTGGAATTACAAGAACCAAATACTTCTATTATTTCAAGAACAAAGAAGAACTTGCAGATCTCATAAGCAATGAAGTAATCAGATACTGTGAAAGTACAATAGGCGTCGATGTGCTCAAGAAGTATTACAAGGACCCAACAATCGGTGCTGGTGTTGCGACATATCTTTACTTCGAAGCTATCATAAATGATGAGAATCTTCTCAGATTCTATACGGAGGTTTTGCAGAGTAATTCGGCCTCTCTTATTGGCAACAACTCATATCGCAGTATGCTTATGATGCTAGCCCTAAAATCCAAACTTCCAAAATCACAATTTGATATGTATTACATCGCAACAACATCAGTTCCAGGAACACTTTTTTATGCGTATAGACAAGGAATCATAAAAAATAAGAATGAAATCTTAAATTTCATTCTAAAAACTGCAATATTCCCTCTATATCCAACTGAAGCGGAAAGAATATTAGAAAAAATTGATAATGAGATTAAATCACTAAAAGCACAAGGAATACTAAAAATCGATTTAAAAACTGCATTTCTTGAAAATTACAAAGCAAACATCTTAGATTATATTTTATAGCCAAAAGATTCAGGAGAAATAGATGAACTATTCCAGCATGCTGGCGTATATGGTTGTAAGCGCAATCACACCAGGTCCTAACAATTTAATATGTCTATATCTCGGTGCGACATCCGGTGTCAGAGGGGCAAGAAAATTCCTGTCCGGTAGTATGACTGGGCTTTTCCTTAAAATGCTTCTCTGCGGTTTGCTCAATGTCCTACTGGCGCGACTTGTTCCTGTGATTATGCCATATCTCAAATGGTTTGGTGCGGCATATATGCTTTATCTGGGATTTATGATGGCGAGATCAGGATTTACTAAGGACGCTGAAACGGATGACAGCAAGCGCGAATCAACTTTTATGAGTGGCATTTTGCTTCAATGCTTAAATGTAAAAAGCTGGGTTGCATCACTCAGTATTTATTCAGTTTATATTATCCCACACACCAGTAGTCTCATCTCTGTACCAATTGCATCGGCGGTATACCTTATAATCATAATTGCTGCATCTCTAATATGGTGCATCTTTGGTCAGAGCATACAGAAGGTTTATCACAAATGGAAATTACCAATTAGTATACTGATGGGATTATCCCTTGTTGCTTGTGCAATAACCGCATTGTTATAAAAACAAAAAACTAAGAGCCCGAGAATTTCTCGGGCTCTTTTCTTAATTATTTTGCATACAAATCTGTGAAATAATTATGTATCTGTTTTCTTGTATAGACCTTGCGATAATAGAAAGTCTGATTAAATACTTCAATTATACCATTTACATAATTATTGAATATAACTTCGTAAGGATAATCAAAGTTCTTATCTCTCGTGCAATTCTTTGCTAACAACTGTCCAAACTCGTAGCAACTTTGGCTAATCGTTTGATGAAAAGCACCATTTATAGGATTCTTAGAAGCAACTTTTGTAAGAATGGCCTTGCGGTTTTCCATAAAATCACAAATTGCATCTGCACATTTATCAATATTATCGTAGTGGTTCATTACTATATCCACCTCTGGATAATAATTATAAGCCTCTCTCATAAATGCCCAGCGGAGAACATCATATTTATCTTCGAAGTAATTATAAAATGTCGAATGAGGAATTAGACCAACACGACAAATTTCTCTAACCGTAATACTTTCGAAATCTTTTTTTGTAAGCAAGATAAATAACGTATCTATTATAATTTTAGTTGTTCTCTTCTGCGTTGTTGTAAGCTCAGCGCGAAAATCAAGTTTCAAAATTTTCACCTCTTATAAATGCCGATACCATAAGATTATAGCAGATTTTTTGAGTAAATCAAATATGTTTGTACTCTTTGTGCAAAGTGTCCAAGTCTGGACAATACTTTATCTTTATTCAAAGACAAAATGTTCATAATAAGGGATAATATTATTGAGCGCTTACGCGTATAATTCCAAACGGAGGTAGTTATTATGGCAAAAGAATTTAATCATGGTGTTCCTGATTTAACTGATTATACTCAGGATCAACTTATGGAACTCTACAAGACACTTGAAGCTCCTGATTTTGATGAAATGCAGGGCGAGTTCCACTCAACAAAGCTCGGATACAATGGTCTTCGTGACTACATTGAGTGGCGTATAGGTTGTGACAACCCACTTATGGGCGGCGACTGGCTTGGTAAGGCTTGGAGAAAGACAGGCGAAAACGAAGGCCGTGGCTACAACCTTTTCAGACTTGTAGGTGGTAAGCTTCAGCAGAAGTATCCTATGTACACAACAATGGCTCCATCTCGTTATGATGGTAAGCCAGCATTCACACTTGTATATCATGCTTTCTTCGCAGGCACATCAATCGTAAACATGGTTGACGAGCTTAGAAAAGTTGGCGATGGTACATATCTTCTCATCGGCACATATGGTATCACTAAGAAAGATAAGATGAGACCACACTTCTGGCTCATCGAAGGTCCTTATCGTGAGTATCGTGGCGATATCGGTGCAAAAGAGCCTAAGAAGGTAAATCTTAAGAAAGAAATACCAACATACGGTAAGTTTTAATAGGTGAAGATATGGAATATAAAATGTTATTCACCCCTGGCAAAATTGGCAACATGGAGATTAAAAACCGTGTTGTTATGACTTCCATGGGTTCTGACGTTGCTGAACTTAACGGAAAAGTTGGACAGCGTTGGATGGATTACTATGAGGCTCGTTCTAAGGGTGAAGTAGGCCTTATCATCTCTGGTATCGTTCGTGTAAACGAGACAAGCGGTGTTGGTCTTCCAATGCAGGTTTCTATGGCTAGAGATAGAAACATTGAGTCTCTTAAAAAAGGTGTGGACATGCTCCACGCTAACGGAACAAAGTTTGTAGTTCAGCTTCACCATGCTGGACGCCAGAACGAGGCTATCCTCGGCACAACTTGGGGCCTCTTGGAACTCGGTGAGAAATTTATTCCTCACTATTGGGACATCGCACGTCCACTTACTAAGAAGTTCCTTGACATCATTGTTCCACCAATGAACAACAACCCTATTGTTCATGAATTACAGAAGTATATCATGCTTCCTACAGTTAGTGCATCAAACATTCCTCTTGATCCTTCAAGAAATGGTCTTTTACCTAACAGAACACACAGATTGACTATCCCTGAAATCAAGATTTTAGAGAAGCAGTTTATCGATGCAGCTGTACGTGTTAAGAAGGCTGGTTGTGACGGTGTTGAACTTCATGCATCACACGGTTACCTCATTCAGCAGTTCTTATCACCTGTATCAAACCATCGTCATGACCGCTACGGTGGAAGTCTTGAAAACCGCATGCGTTTCATGCTTGAAATCATCGATGGTATGAAGAAGGCTTGTGGCCCTGATTTCCCAATTCTTGTAAGACTTACAATTGATGAGTTCTACAATACAATTGGTCAGGATGGCAAGGGTCTTCAGATTGATGAAGGTATCCTTATAGCTAAGCGCCTCGAGCAGGCTGGTGTTGTTGCACTTGACCTTTCTTGTGGTGGTTATGAGACTCCTAACCATACAGTTGAGCCTATGAACATCCCAGAGGCTTGGAGAGCTTCTTATGTTAAGGCTATCAAGGAAGCAGTTAATATTCCAGTTATCGCAGTTGGCGTTATCCGTAACCCAGCAACAGCTGAAAAGTTACTTGAAGATGGCGTACAAGATTTCATCGGTCTTGCTAGACCTCTCCTTGCTGACCCTGAGTGGGCTCTCAAGGCTAAAGAAGGCAGAACAGATGAAATCCAGCGTTGTATTGGATGTCTTGCATGCTTCCAGTCTCTATTTGAGAACGCATTCAAGCTTGAGCCATGCCAGTGTGCACTTAACCCTAAGTGCTGCCGTGAGATGGAATATAAAGATCTCAAAAAGGATGGTAATGGCAGAAAAGTTGTTGTTATCGGTGCAGGCCCTGCTGGTCTTACAGCAGCTCGTGAACTTGCAGCAAGAGACTTTGACGTAACAGTACTTGAGAAAGAAGCTGAAGCAGGCGGACAGCTCAATGCTGCTAACAAGCCACCTCATAAAGACAAGATGAACTGGGCTATTAATGACCTTGAGAACCGTGCAAAAGCTGCAGGTGCTAAAATCCTCTACAAGCAGAAAGTTGATGAGGAATCTCTCAAGAAACTCGCTCCTTATGCAATCGTTGTTGCTACAGGTGGTAAGGCTGTAGTTCCAGGTAAGATTCCAGGAGCAGACGGCAAGAATGTTATGACAGGTTCTGACGCAATGCTTAATAAACTTCAGATTACTGATAAAGATATAGTTGTTGTTGGTACAGGTCTTACAGGTCTTGAAACAGCTGAATATTTCTTAACTCAGGACAACCGTGTAACAATGGTTGAGATGCAAGATAAGATTGGTCCTGGTCTCTATGTTCAGCATTACTTTGACCTATATCCAAAGCTTTATGAAAACCACGTTATGTTCTTGACATCATCTAAGCTTACAGAAATCAATAAGGGTTATGTAACAGTTGAGACCAAGAGCGGTGGAATCATCAAGCCAAAGGCTGATTACGTATTCTTCGCAGCTGGCGTTCGTCCAGTTAATGACCTCGTTGAGGTTGCAAAGAAAGTATGTAGCAATGTTGTTGCAGTTGGTGACGCTGAGAAGGTTGGTACAATCCTCAACGCTACAAGCACAGCAATGCAGGCAGTCGCTAAGATTTAGTTGATTTATTTTTATAAATAAAGAACGGAGGAAAAAATTATGAGTAACATTATCGTACTTACAGGTGCTGCAGGCGGTATCGGTAAAGAGTTCCTTAAGATTATGAAGGACGAAAAGGGTATTGATGAGATTTGGTGCGTTGGCCGTACACTTGAAAAGCTCGAAGGCCTCAAGTCAATCTCTAGCAAGGTTGTTCCTGTTGCTTGCGACGTAACAAAGGATGAGGACCTCCTCGCTTTCCAGAAGCTCCTTGAAGAAAAGAATCCAAGAGTTAAATGGCTCATCAACTGCGCTGGTACACGTGCAGTTTACAAGCCAGGCGCATCTCTTCCAAGACTTCTTGCTACAGTACGTACAAACCTTGTTGGTAACATGGCTATGTGCTATGCTTGTATCCCATTCATCGGCAGAGGAGACCATATCCTTAACGTTTCTTCAGCAGCAAGCTTCCAGCCACTTCCATCTAACAACTCTTATGCAGCTGCTAAGGTTGGCCTTAGATTCTTCTCTAAGGGCCTTGAGTACGAACTTAAGACAAGAGGCATCAAGGTTACATGCTCATGCCCAGGTTGGGTAGCTACAGAGCTCATGGAGTTCAAGCCAGATGAGATGAAGCCAATCGAGAGACTCCCAGGCGTTACAACACCTGAGCACGTTGCTAAGAAGAGCATCCGTCAGGCTCGTCGTGGTAAGTCTATCGTATTCCCAACACTTAAGGTACATGCAGACTACTACATCATTAAGTTTGCTCCTACTAAGTTCATCCTTTGGTATGCTGCTCACGTTGAGACAGACCATTACAAAGACTTCATCAAGACAGGCATTCTTACCTAACTTGTACGAACTTAAATTTAAAAAAGACCGAGAGGATTTCCTCTCGGTCATTTTTTATACTTTTATTGACACATCAATGTATATCGTGAGAAAATATATGCAGTATTTTTGTCTGGAGGTATTTATGAAATACAAATGTCCCAAGTGCGATACAGTAATAGAAGAAGGTATCTCCTACTGTCCAAACTGTGGCCAACCATTCAAGTGGCCAGAAAAAATTGTTGAACCAGAGCCTGAGCCACAGCCTGAACCTGAGCCAAAAGCAAAAGAGGAGAAAAAGCCTAGCCAGAATTTTTTGATGGCTGTAATTGCTATATTGCTTATTATTATCCTAGCAATAGTTTTGGCATTTACTCTTGGAGGAAAAGAAAAGGCTCCAGAAGTTCCATCAACAAATAGTGGTAGTAAAAATCTCACGCTTGAAGAATGTCACAATGTTATCATATCCAGTTTCCAAGACAATGATAATTGTTATGTTGGATATTCACTGGATAAATTAGATGAAAATATTAATACGATAATAATAAATGTATCTGTGCCTGGCGCCTCATATTCCAAGTTACAAGATCCTGATACTTATTCAGACCTCGCAGAGGAATACAGGCAGATATCTGCCCTATGTAGGCAGGTATATACGAGCAACGGATATGATGATTGGCATGCAACCATATATATAAGGAATGACTTGAATTCCGACAAGATTTTAACTGTAATATGCGACGGTGTAATCGTTAGTACCTAAAAGAGGCAAATGCAAATGAGAACTGTTCTAATCGGTGCAGGAAGCATCGGAGGACCGCTTGCAGTCCTAATGCAAGAAAAAGGATATGATATTGATGTAGTGGCGCATGGCGCCGATAAAGCCCGACTCATACGTGAGGAGGGATTCCATGTCACCGGAGCACTCGGTGAGCACTGTGAACGTCTAAACGCATATGGCAGCATTGCCGAACTCAGTGGCAAGTATGACATATGTTTTATATCAACGAAATATCAACAGATGCCGGATGTGGCAAGAGAGATGCTGCCATATCTAAATGACGATTCCCTCGTCCTATCACTTCAAAATGGAATCGTCACAGACTTGCTCGCCGAAGTGGTCGGTGGCAGCCGTACAGTTGCATGTATGATTGGAGTTGGAGCAACGCTCATATCTCCCAATCATGTTGAAATTACGGCAGTTAGTGAATTTCGTATAGGCACACCTTATATTGACGCTCCAGCCTCACTGGAAAAGGTTGCCGAAATGATGTCTAGCCTATGCAAGACGTCAGTCGATGATCACATAATAGCCAGCCTCTATGCCAAAGTAATTTTCAATTCGGCAACCAATAGTCTCGCTGCCATTACGGGCCATACAGTCGGATATATTCTCGACACCAAGGAGGCCCGCCGCGCTGAGCTCGCCATCATCCGAGAGGCTGTCGCAATTGCCAACAAGATGGGAATTGATATACCGAGATTTAATATGCTCCCTAAATTCCAGACTGTGAGCAAACTGAAAGGTCCTATCCCCGACTTCCTATTTTCACAGTTCCTAAGATATGGTTTTAAGTTCAAATCTCGTAATGTTAGACCATCAACATTGCAGTCCCTATCCAAGGGTCTTAAAACAGAAATAGATATAATGAATGGCTATCTCAGTGCTAAGGGAAAAGAATATGGTGTACCAACACCCGTCAACGACTCACTTACACATATGATTAAGCAAATTGAAAATGGTGAACTAAATATTCACCCAGACAACATTTATAAGATATAAAAAAGTAGGCACTAAAATTAATTAGTGCCTACTTTTTTATTTACTTAATCGTCTTCTCTATTCTTCTTAACATAGAGAACAGTAGAGCCTGCAGCAATTCCAAGAATTGCAACCGCAGAAATTAATGTTTCAACATTTTCACCGTTTGTAGGAACAAGTTTTTCTTCTTCAATATAGAAGATTGTCTCTGCATTACCATCAGTTGAAACAATATTAATTGTATGCTTTCCAGGAGCAAGCTTTGCTGCAAATGCCTGCTTCAAAGTAATGATTGTTGAACCTTCAGATTTAGTATAATTTGAAGGATCTATCTCTTCACCATCAATTTCAACACATACAAATTTGTCAAATGGAGCATCCGATCTAAATGTTGGATTTTCGTCCTCATTGAGATTCCAAGTAGACTTTGCACCTTCTATAATCTTATACTCAGGTGCAGATGCTTCTGTAATAGAAAACTCAACTGAAAGTGTATAATCTTCAAAAGTATAAAATGCTTTATATTTACCAACTTCAACTGGGTAGAAATCCTCTATAGAGCCCTCAATTGCTTCATATTTTGCATATGGTCTTAAAGTAAATACTTCTTCCCACTTATCTGCTTGATTTTCATCAAACTCAGCAAAAGCAATCTCTCCGTCATACTCTTTATCTTCAACTGGGAGAAGTGTCAATAAAAGAGGACTACTATGGAATTTACAATCAGCGTGTGAGCAAGTAGCTTTCAGAACATTTCCATTTGCCTCAAAAGAAAAGTCGTGAGCTATAAATTCAATATAGCCGTTTCCCGTATTATACTTCATCTCAGTCTTATCATTGTCTAATGAAAAATGCTTGTATGCATCCTCACTAACATTTGCTATCTTAGCTGTAAGCTTTCCGACAGCTGGAGTAAGACCGACCTTGAAGTTATCTTTATAATCTGTCAAAGTAAACATCCAGCCGTCCGGATTTCTTGAAGTATCCCCTGAAAAATTATTGCAGAAATTGCTATCTAGGCCCTCACCATTTCCATTTCCGTAGATTACAGCAGAACCACCTATTACAATATCTTCAGCAGGAGAATCACACCAGATTCCACCGCCCCAGTAGCTCTGATTACCAGAGATCGTACCACCGGTCATCAACAAATTTGTCCATGGTCCAAGTTCAATACCAGGACCATCATTATTCTTGATTTCTCCACCTTTAACAGTGAGCTGGTCAGTAAATGCATATATACCACCACCTGCACGGCCCACATTGTTAGAGATTACCATGCCATCATTTATTTCGATAGAACATTGTGATCCAATGCCACCACCATAATATGCTTTATTACCGGTAATTGTAAGATTTTTGAGTGTTATAGAGCCACATTGATTGATAAAAATACCGCCGCCTTGGCCATCACTACCATTATTTCCGCTTGAATTACCACCAGTGATTTTACCACCGCCAACACTGTCAATAATCTGAACATTGGCACTAGTATCAACTATGATTACATTACCCTCTTCAACAGCTGACTTCAACCCACGGTCAAGTGTCTTACCATTTAGGTCTAATGTAATATCATTATCTTTGTTAATGAGGATAGGACCATCACTACTTGATGCTTTCAAGTCCTGTGTCAACTTGATAGTGTCTCCGTCACTTGCACCATCAATAGCACTTTGCAATGCTTCCCAAGAAGTAATACCAGTTCCTGCAGATGCAGCTACAGGTATAATCAATAAAACCATAAGCAATGCAAGTACAATACTTGTTATACGCTTATTCATAATATTTTCCCCTTCTAACATATATAGTAATTCCATAATAAAGTAATTAATACATAAAGTAAATAATAAATTTTATTATTTTCTACGATCTAAGCCTGTACGTTTATAATAATTATCTTTGTCTTCATACATTCTCTTGTCTGCGATTTTAGCAATTTCAAGAACGTCGAGGTCTGGGAATTCTGTATTGGTTGCTACGCCGAGTGAGATTGACATTGTATCAGAAAGTTTACCTTTCCAATTCTCACAATACTTGTTCATATCCTCTCTTGCTCGCTCTACCTCTTCCTCATTGGCAAATATAATTGCTTGGAATTCATCTCCGCCTGTTCTAAATATCTTGCCATAATTTGCAAATGAAGAACGGATAATCTTAGCAGCATCAATAATGAGTTCATCGCCAGCGGCATGACCTATATTATCATTTACACGTTTTAGACCATTGAGGTCCATTGAAATGTATACGAAATCATTATATTTTGAGAGGTCAGCATAGAGCTTCATCTCTTCCTCATATGCACGGCGATTGAGGAGTGTAGTGAGTTCATCTGTCAGCGAAATACGAATTAGATTTTCTTCACGACGCTTTTCCTCATCGATAATTTCAGTTGCGAATATTACTCTCGTTGGAAGTCCATTTTCATCTGTATCAATTGTAATAAAGCGAGCTCTAAACCAGCCTGTGTGAGTACCGATAAATTCGGCTGTAATGGTCCGTTTACCCTTTAGTCTATATGCAACAGTATGAAGGTCAGAAAAGCGAAGAGCGGCTTCTTGATGCTCTGCAATAACAACATTTTTCATTGTTGCGACCATTACTTCATCTGCATCCGTGTTTTTGTTAGCTGTCTCCCTAATATCCGAAGATGCATTATATTCCACAGATGTATTCTTATTGAGATCGATAATATGCAAAGATAGATAGATGCTTGAGAGTGCATCAATAAGCATAAATTGGGTTAGTGCTGTAGTTAGTTTGTCTTCAGGCATTTTGCACACCACTTTCTTTTTATATAAATAGATCTACTCTTTCAAATTTAATTACATCAACCAGTCCCTGTGTGCTCATCTTGAGTGATGGAATTACTGGTAAAGATACGAAAGCCATATTCATAAATGGCTCTATATTTTCATTTACACCAATCTTCTTGACTGTCTCTCTGAGGTTCTCATTCTCTCTCGCAATTTCCTCAGCCGACTTGTCAGTCATAAGACCTGCAATTGGAAGAGCCTCCTCAGCTACGACCTTACCATCAACAACGATTGCACAACCGCCACCCATCTCACGGATGTAGTTTGCAACTGCTATCATATCAGCATCGTTTGTACCGATTACGATAAGGTTGTGGGAGTCATGTGATACGGAAGATGCAATGGCACCAGCCTTGAGACCAATACCTCTGATAAATCCGATACCCTTATGACCTGTATTCTTATGTCTCTCAATAACGGCGAGTTTTAGAATGTCATTCTCAACATCTATTCCATTATTGCCATTATCGAAGTCGACATCATAGATCAGTTCGTTCGTCAAAAGCTGTCCAGGTACTATATCAATTACCCTACATTGTCTCTTGCCAGTCGCATCTATTGCCAAATCATTTGGTGAAAGTTCTGCCAAATTAAATGACTTACGAACGATAGCATCCTTCTCTGCGCTTGGCACAGGGCTCTTGATATCGCAGACAGTCTTGTTATCTACAACCTTGACGCCTGCGCTATAAACATCGTTTATATCGACTGAGGCAAGGTCGTTTAGCACAAGAATATCTGCGCGATATCCTGGTGCCACAGCGCCTATATATCGCTGGCCGAAATGTTGAGCAGCATTTATTGTTGCCATACGGATAGTAACAAGTGGATCCTTGCCAGCGGCAATCGCATGTCTCACGATATTGTCTATATGTCCCTCAGATAAGAGGTCTGCCGGATGGCGGTCATCAGTACAGAGCATTGCTCTGTGGTTCCATGGCTCGTCAAAGAGAGGAAGCAAAGCTTCAAGATTCTTGGCTGCTGTGCCCTCTCGAACCATAATATACTGGCCCTTGGAGATACGTTCCTTTGCCTCTGCCTCTGATGTTGTCTCATGATCTGATGCGATACCATATGAGATATATCTATCAAGATCACGTCCAGTGAGCATTGGTGCATGACCATCAATTACTCTATTGTTGTCCTTGCATTCTTTTGTCTTATCCACAACAAAAGGAACTCCAGCAACAAGACCAGGATAGTTCATCATCTCAGCAAGTCCTACTACTCTGTCCTTGCCATAAAGAGGGCTTAGTTCTGGTGCATTAAGCACTGCTCCCGACTCATCAAATGGAGTTGCAGGGACACATGACGGAAGCATTATATATACATGCAGAGGAAGTCCTTCACTCATCTCGAGCATATACTCTATTCCTGTAGTGCCAGATACATTGGCGATCTCATGAGGGTCTGCAAATATTGAAGTTGTACCGTGTGGCAGGCTGACCTTAGCAAGTTCAGCAGGTGTCAGCATCGTGCTTTCAATATGGATATGTCCATCGATAAATCCAGGACATATTACTTTTCCAGATACATCAATACAATTGTCAGCATCATAGTCATGATAATCTCCAACGCCTATGATAACTTCATCCTCAATCAAGACATCAGCATCTATGAGAGAATCTGTAAATACATTTATAACTTTTCCGTTTTTAAGTAATGTTTGCATATGCATACCGTCCTTAGGTTATTCACAATCATTGTATCACAAATGTAATTAATTATAAATAAATAAAAAAACAACTTCTGCAGAAAAGCAGAAGTTGTTTTCTTGGCGGAGAAGAGGTGATTTGAACACCCGCGTACATTACTGCACCTACTCCCTTAGCAGGGGAGCCCCTTCGGCCTCTTGGGTACTTCTCCGTGCGGCCAAAGTCTTAATATATTCAATTAGACGCAAGTGATATTATACTGATTAATATCAACTATGTCAACCTAATTAACCGAGTCCCTTCTCATCGAAATCGAAGATTGTCTGAAGGGCAATTTCAACGCCCTTAGAGATAGTCTCTGGTTTAATATTATCGGCAGTATCAAGGCGGGTGTGATAATAGCGTGCTGGAGCTGGGTCCATAGCAACGAAGCTTGTTGCTGGGCAACCACAGCGAGATGCAGCAGCAGCGTCAGTTGAGCCAAGAGGGATTGTTCCGAGAGGAACATCAAGGCCACACTTCTTGGCTGCTTCCTGCTGCAATGTGCAGCAACGCATATCGTTCTTGACGATACCATTGAGATCTGCTTTATAGATCATCATATAATCCTCGTCACGAACGGTATCAAAGCCCGCAAACATTGTCTCTACGCCATCGTTTAGAATCTCTGGATGAGCCTTGAAGAATGCTGTTGTACCACGGAGACCACATTCCTCACCACCTGTCAAGAGAACGATAACTTCTGTATTTTCGAGACGGATGTCATTATCTGATAAGAACTTCATAACTGAGTTGCCAACGAAACAACCTGAAAGGTCATCTGATGCACCAGGTACGAAACGATTGTTATTAGTAAATGCATAGAGAAGGCTAAATATTGGTGTAAATGCAACTCCACCAAATGCGAGCTTTCTTCTGAGGCTCTCATTCTTAGTACCAAGAGAGAGAGCAGTTGCAACAATATTATAGAGAAGTCCAACTACAGCTGAGCCCGCTACAAGTACAACACCCTTAGAGCCGAGACGATATGTATATGTCCACTCTGGTGCTGAATCAGTATGTCCTGAAATGATAATACGACGCTTTGTTTCACCCTTGGCGCGACGAATAGCAATTACATCGCCGGATGTCTCCTCTGGGAAAAGTGGATCGAGTGGCTCTCTATAGAGACCAAACTCGCCAAGTACAGCAGCGAGAGCTGTGCCAATAAGTGGAATTGATGGAAGAGATAAAAATTTGCTGCTTGTTAGTGCACTTGTAAGGTTCAATGCGCTAGAACCTATAAGCAAACTACCTGCAAGAGGTACGAATGACATAAATGCACGTGGATGAACCTTGAATTCCTCGCGTGTTACCTCATCTGCATACTCTTTCAAGAGATCAGCCATATAGAGTTGAGCGCGCTTTTCAGCCTCGCTACCACACTCACGTGGTCCGAACTGTTCACAGATGTGATGAATATTTTTGTTTGCGAAATCGCCACAGGCCTTCATTTGAGTTTCAAAATCTTTTACATTTCTAAATTCCATAATTAACGCCTTTCTATTTCTTCAAAAATTTTTCTAATAGTTGCCGTATAATCTGCCTCTGCTGTTCTTGCAGCAATTTCGAAAGGCAGATTATTTTTATTAGTTATATAAATCTCCGAAAGAGACAATTCCCGTTTTACAATTTCCTCATCCTCAGCAATTCCTGCAATTGCAACCAGTGGAACCCCATATTCCTTGCAGAGTTTAGAAATTCCTGAAAGAGCCTTACCATTTATGCTTTGAGAGTCAATCTTTCCCTCTCCTGTAATGCAGAGTGTGGCATCGTCAAGCATGTCCGCAAACGACGTAGCATCAAGGATTGCGTCTATTCCAGATACAATTTTTCCACCTAGAAAAGCATACATTCCAGCGCCAGTTCCGCCTGCTGCGCCTCCTCCTGTTAAGGTGTCCACCTTTACAGAAAGGTCTTTTTCTATGATTTCACACATATGCGCAAGGCCAGAATCCAGTAGAATAAGCATTCCTGCGTCTGCGCCCTTCTGCGGTCCATATACATATGCGGCACCATTTGATCCAATTGTAGGATTGGTAACATCACACATTAGGGTGAGGTCAAAATGAGGTGCGGCGCTCGTATCAATATGAGCGATATTTTGGAGAGTGCCACCGGTTGGCACGAAAGTCTCACCTCTGTCGTCATAGAACAAGACGCCCAGCGCCGCGGCTATGCCACAGCCACCGTCATTGGTTGAACTGCCACCGAGACCGAGCAATATTTTATCACAGCCATGCGACAGTGCATGATTTATTAGTTCTCCTGTGCCATATGTTGTCGTCTGGCTGGGATTTAGTCGGTCACCTACCAGTGGCAATCCACAGGTGGCTGCCATCTCTATTATGGCAGTCGTGCCCATTCTAGCATATGACGCGGAAACTGGCTCGCCATACGGGCCAGTGACTGTCAGCGTCACAAGCTCAGCGCCGACTGCTACGCGAAAGCACTCCACGGTGCCTTCGCCACCATCAGCAACTGGTATGCATTTAATTTCTATATCATCTGGTGCAGCGGATTTCGCAAGTTCGCATATCCTTGCAGATGAGATTGTGCCCTTGAACGAATCCGATGCTAATACTACTTTTTTCATTCGATATCGTCTGTCTTTTTAATTGGTTTATCAAGTTTCTGGAACAAATTCTGGAACTTATCAGCAACATTTGTCCTATCTACAATAAATACCATCAGTACAAATAGTAGAGCACCTGCTGGAAGATCAATTAGTACATGTTGCTTAGTAAGAACTGTTGATGCAAATACAAGTGCTGTAAGTATTATCGATCCAACTTTAAATGCGGTTGATGTCCTCTTCGCCTGCATTACAACAACAAGGTCAAGCAAGCTCTCGAAAACATGGAGTGATGGGAACAAATTAATTGGCTCATCAAGTGAATAAATAATATTCAAATGTAATTGCCAGAAGTCTGCTTCTGGATGTATTTCCGGCTGTAACATTGTTGTCGGTACAACGATATAGAGTATTGCGCATATCACTTTACCTATCGTATCAACAGCAAAATATTTAAATAAAAATTTATCATTGTGTTCACGAGCCAGGACGAAAATATTAACAATCCACTGAACATATGCTAGCGCATAGAACAATACAAACATTGGAACGAAGGGTATCATATCATCGATTCTAGATCCAACGACAATTCTGTCTGCACCACGCATTATTATTTGTGGTGTATAGAAAGCAAGGAAGTGAAAAAAGAACCAGCATAAGCCGACAGCTACTACGCTCTTTTTCACTTTTTCTTTCTTTACATCTTCATTAACAATCAGTTTTTCTTCCATCATTTTTCTCCTGTCGATTTTTATAGAATGAAATCAAGAGAATCAACTGTTTCGAGGAGCTCAACTATTTTTTCCTTACACTTATCAAATGTTTCCTGTGAATCCTCTGTATTGAAATTACGTCTATCTATGTGACGCATAAAGCGAATTAAAGCTAGAATGCTTGCCTTGTTTTCTACATCTTTTATCTTATCTATATTGTCTGTATCTAAGTAATAAGCAAGGAATTTATCCCAAATTTTTGTTGTAGTTTCAAATGGCAAGCCAATAAAATTCTCAACCATTTTATGATTAACGATACCAAATCCCACATAAGCGATATAGATATTAGCAAGTTCAAAAATAGGATTGCCATAGCTCAATGTATCCATATCAATCAAAATGACTTCTTCATTTTGGAGCATTACATTATTGGTATGGTAATCACAATGTAGCATATTAGTAGTATCTGTTACATCAGAAATCATGTCATATAATTTCTGATATGTATCAGCATCAAAATACTGTTCCAGTTTCTCCAATCTATGTAAGAATTTGTCCTTGGCATTTGGCATATCGCTCTTCTTAACTGGTGTGTCATGAATGAGTCTGAGCAAATCTGAGAAATGCTTTACATATTTATCAAAATTTTCAGGATCAGTCGCAATATATTCAGAAAGTGACTTCGTTTCAAGCAATTCAAATACTGAGCCATAGTTGTCGCCAACTTTTACTATGTCAAATGAGATTGCTGTTGGAATACCGAGCATGAATGCCTTACGGGCAAGTTCACGCTCACGCTCAATTGCTGGCAAACTGTCATTATCGTTATACACCTTGATAATTGTCTCTGGATCGTAGCGATAAACTGTGCCCTTGGCACCCTTGCCTACAACTACGCATCCATCGACGCTTAATTTTCTATATGCCTTCTTAATATTGAGTATCTCAGTAAAGCCCGTCATGTCAAAGACATCATAGACATCAGTATTAGCGCCAACGACTACAAAATCTTTTTCCATTTTGCCAATTTTCAAAACTATTCTAAGACCAGCACTTGCTATATATTCCAAATTCTCAACATCGAGAATAACCGATGAATGCGGATTTGATGAGAGAACAGAATCGACCTCGGCGCCAACATCAGATGCATTTGTAGAATCAACTCTACCACTGAAATATATTGTTAAAGTATCACCATCAAGTGCAGAATTAATCAGTGCCAACAGAGTCGCCCTCCTCTCCAAAAATTTTATATATCAACTCCTGATATTCATGAAATGCCTCTGTCTGTCCGAGGTCAGGTTTCAAAATATCAGCTATTGATTGATAGTACCAGCGATGCATTGCTGGATCTTTTTGATGCAGGGCCTGCCACATGGCGTCCCCACTCTTTGCATATTCTAAATAGAACGACCTCATATTAGAGAGCTTATCTGCAAGCCACATGATTTTAACGCCCAAGTCCTTGGTAGCACGAAGAACGACAAGAGAGTCCTCTTTGCGTGTCATCCATGTGTCCTCTGGTGACAGGGCAACCATCTTGTCCTCAGTTTCTGCCATGACAAGAGCATAGACACGCGGGCCAAATTTACTGCGTATCTCATCAGGAGATATGCCACAATCCTCCACTGTATCGTGGAGCATACCTGCAGCCATTATCTCCAAATCATCTGTCATTGTAGCGATAATAGATGCAACTTCTGCCGGATGCAAAATGTATGGAATTCCAGACATTTTGCGAACCTGTCCCGCATGGGCCTTCGTTGCAAATTCTATTGCTTCTTCTAATACGTTCACGTCATTACTCCAAATTCTTAATTATTGTAAGAACGTTCTGTCCTGCTTCATATCTGTACTTAACATCATCCATAGTCTGCTTAACCATGAATATTCCAAGTCCGCCTATACCACGTTCCTCAGCTGAGAGTGTGATATCTGGGTCCTCTTTTGTAAGTGGATTATATGGTGACGCGCTATCTGTGAACTTGATACAAATTGCACGTGGTTCATCCTTATCCACAATTTCAACCTGTACAGGTCCCTTCTTATCAGCGTAACCATATTTAACGATATTGCTATAGATTTCATCAATAGCAATATTTATCTGGATTGTTGTTTTACGGTCTATGCCCTTCTTTTCAAATTCTTCCTCAACGAAATCAGTTACGGCAGTGATATCCTCAATAGACGCCTCTTCAAATCTGATTGTTGGGATATAAGGCATACCGATGTATTTGAAAGCAACCATAGTAATATCATCGAATTGAGGTGCCTCACCTACAAATTCGTCAACATCCTTCTTGATATATTTACAAATGTCCTCAACAGTTTCGAATTCCTGACTGTTGATAGCGGCATATAGACGGTCCTCACCATAGAGTTCCTGGTTAATATCTGTTGCCTCTGTTACACCATCAGTGTATACGTAAACAATGTCACCAGGTGTCAATTCAATTTCAGCCGTTCTATATTTTACGCCCTCCATACCTGCAAGGACAAAGCCTGGGCGGCCCTTAACATATTCAAATGTTCCGTCTCCATGCTTTACAAGAGGTGGATTATGACCTGCATTTGCATAGGTCAAAACGCCCTTCTTTAGGTCAACACTTGCCTGCCATGCAGTTACGAACATGCCCGCATCATTTCCTTCGCACAGAGCATTATTGCCTCTTGTGAATACCTCTTCGAGTGGTACATCACTTTCAGTCAAGCTCTTAAGCTCAGTCTTAGCGCGCATCATAAACATAGCGGCTGGAATTCCCTTACCAGATACATCTGCGATAAGGAAATTGAAAGTGTACATATGCGTGAAATAGAAATCATAGAAATCTCCGCCGACTTCCTTGGCAGGATTCATGCTGGCAAAGATATCAATTTCTGATCTCTTCGGGAAAGCTGGGAAAATTGATGGAAGAGCTGATGCTTGAATATTCTTGGCAAATTCAAGCTCTGCATCAATTCGTGCGGAAGCCTCCGCAATATATCGCTTCAGAGTATCAACCGTACTGTTGATATCGTCTGAGAGCGATGCAAACTCCTCGTTGGAGCGGACATCTACAACGACATCCAAATCACCATCTGTAATCTTGGAAAGTGATTCATTTATTTCTTCAATATGATTTACAACAACGCTCTTGATAAGCATGTAAATGAGTGCAAAGAGCAATGCAAATACAAGAACTTCAAGATATGTGTTTACATAAATCGCGATATTTCTAAGATTGAGAGCTTCCTTCTCAGGAAGTATTGAAATGATAATATATCCTTCAGTTGAGCCATCATGAAGAGCAAAAGCATTCTCACCATTTACAGTGATTTTGAATACCTCTCCCTCTGCTGGGACGCCATCTGATAGAACTTTTATATCCTTGAGTGCAGTTGGTCCAGATACGATATCGAGATTATCATTTGCTATCAAGATATAACCAGTCTGGCCAATATGTCTGTTCTCAGTAATATGAACTACCTGTTCATCTATATCCTTTTGGAAATGTTCCGCATCATAGCCTACTTGAATAAATCCATAGTCCGTCTTGATACCAGCATACTTTCTGTTGATATTAGGGTCACTTGTTATTGCACCATATGCTTGAACAAACTCCTTAGTCTCACCGAGTAGGCATAAGAATTCTCTCGATTGAACACCGGACCTCATATCAAATCCTACATATTCTGGAACTGTGCTCTTGAAGATAACTCCGTCCTTACCGATAAGACTGATTTCTGACAGATCATATTTTTCTGCAATTTCATCTATATCTTTTTCAATTGCTTCATCACGTACAGCATATGCAAGATCAATCAAGTTTCTGTCTGATGTATCAAGAATATCTGTTGATACATCCTTCGCTGCTGTTGTAAGCAGTTCCTTAGTCTGAGCTGTTGCGATTGAATCTTGGAGATCAACTACAAAGTATGAAGTGAGAAGAAATGCAACAATAACGGTGATAAGAAGCCAACGCTGCACAATTTGAGTTATCTTAACACTCCTCAAATCATGCTTGTGGAACAACTCACCCGCAACAAGTGACAATGCAATGCCAGCGAGCATTACAGACAAACTGTTAGCTGCGAGCATTGGGCCAGTACATGCCTGTACAACTGCTATTGCTTTCTCAGCCGTATCCATATTTGTGACAAATACCATTGTCAAATGGAATACTTCCATAACGAAGCCTACCGCAAAAGCAAATAGCCACGATGGTTTCTTATTATCAAACATGAATTTACGAAGTATAGCTGCATAGAAACCAGCAATAATTGTTGATACAGTACAAGCAACTCTTGTATATGTTCCTACACCCCATGCAACAGCAATCCAACGCTCGACACCACCTATAAAGCCGGCAATAATACCAGCTGGTGAACCAAACATTAAGCCTGCAATCAAAACAGCAGCATCACGAGCATTGGCTTGCGCACCGCTGAATGGGATACCCCACTCCGTACCGATAATTGCAAGACATCCAAAGATGATACCAATTATTATCTGCTTAGCCCAATAATTCATCTTGGAAAGACGTGTGTTCTTATCAAGCGTGTAGATAATAACGGAAGCAAAAACCGGCAGCAATGCTGCTATAGATAATTTGATTATAGATGTCGTCATACAAGACCCTCTCACTTCGACGAATTTTGATTATCCTACGAAATAGAAATTTTTATCAATTTTCTGTCCGCCAATTGAAGCAGAATTAAAACTATATAAAACATCAAGGAATGGTGTTACTTTACTATCCATTGCCAAACCAGTAATACATACTATTTGGCAGCTTGGTATAGCATCTCTTGCAATATCTTCACTAGGTACCATTCCAAATGAAGCTATTACTCCTGGTGCATCAGAATTGGCATTAGCCTTCTTAACAGAAGCACCATAGTCAATCAGGAAATTGGAAACCGCTTTCGGGTGTGCATTTAAGAAGTCAGTATTGACAGCAATGCATTCCATTGCGATTGCACCATCTGTCCATTCATCACTGAGATCAATTGCAATATGCAGATTAGGATTCTTTGACAATGCAGTCGTAGCATTTGGCTCAGGAAGCACTGCGAGTTTAGCCTTGCCTTCTATTAGGGCAGAAACAAGTTCGGCATTCTCAGCATAAGTAAAATTAAGCTTTATTCCTGGGCATAGATATTTTGTGACATATTCATCTGTTAAACCTTGTCCGATACAATAGACTGTCTTTCCCTTTAGGTCATCAGTCGACTTGATAGTTTCGCCATTCTCAACAACCTTTAGAGAACCAAGGGCACTGATGGCAACGAGTTTAATCTTGCCACCAGTCTTGTTATAGAACGTGGCGGCAATATTCGTTGGCATTGCAGCAATATCAAATTCTCCGTCTACAAGTTTCTGTGCGACTTCCTCTGGATTGTTCAAGATTTCATACTTGTATGTATTTATTGAAGTGCCATCATCAGACTCTTTAAACATATAGGCCATGCCCATACTTGTAGGTCCAACAAGACCAGCCACTTTTACATCAACTGTATCAGGAGCCACAGGCTTGCTCTCCTGGAAAGGAGGCTTCTGTGGAACCTTAGTACAGCCAGTAAGATTAGTCAGAAGAAGTGCAAATAGAACTATTATTGCAAAAGATTTCTTCATTTTAATTACCATCTATTTTCTACATACTCGCAGAAAGCATACATATCCTTGATTTCAAGTTTTGTTCCATCATCAAGTGTTACATCACCATTCCAGATTCCATGTACCTGATGGCTGTGCATACGCATTACAAGTACATTGAGGTCTGAATGATGATCATAGAAAGGTTTCATTGTAAGGTTGAAACGACCGTCACGTGATACGAACTTCCAGTCATCCATATATTTGTCAGGCTTAGGGAAAGTCTCTACGTCAACAGCTTCTATCTTGTGAGCCTTGCCATCATAGAAAATCATAGTCTCTGTTGCATTGCGCTCATCACCGATGCCCCATGTAATTTCAAAGCCAAATGTGTGCTTCTTACCATCTGGACCATCAATATAAGTTGAGCCATTGCCCCAATACCATACGAGGCTATATGGAGTGCATACACGGCCCCAGTCAAGACATGTGAATGTGTTATCCTTGCTGAACTTCCATTCCTTATTGCCCATCTTGACATAGCCCTCTGTTGGCATGCAGTTCTGCTTTGTTGTCATGAAATAACGATCTGGATATTTTTCAAATGGGAGTACTGTTGTGATATTCTCGTGATCCTCATACATATCCATAACGAATTTGCACTCAGACTTCTTGCTCTTGAACCAAATAGTTCTTGTCTTGTCTGTTGTATCAAATTCAAACTCTGCGCTTCCAACCTTGAAATGTACATTATTAGGTACATCGCCCTTAGGTGGGAGTGCATATTTATTGGTCTGTGCAAGGAACACACTCATATCAGATACAAGTGTCTCGCCTGATTTCAAATCAACGAGTACCAATGATACATATCCGCCAAGTGAAATGTTAGCGAAGCTAAGCTGTACCATATATTCACCGTTTGAGAGCTGATAGAAATCCCACTCCTTACGACGCATTTTATGCTTTACAAGATTTCTATCATACTGGAACACATTGTGCTTTGCATAGCCAGGGCATAGAAGTTCACCATCTTTTCCAAACATTGGTGTAGACTCCGTATACTCTTTCTGTGCTGATACATAGTCAGCCTCTTGCCAACCTACATATGTTTTATTCATAAGAAAACCCCCTATATAAATTCGAATTAGTTTCTAGGTTTTGTGTGAACAGTTGGTGAAGATTCTGTAAGTGGTAAGAATGTATAACCATTTGCAAGACCCCACTTGATAATCTGTTCAACTGCGTCTACTGAATATCCCTTGATATCATGCTGAAGCACAATTGATACATCGTGCTTAGAACAACCTGCTTTAACATTGGATACAACCTTACTTGTGCTTGTTGTTCCTCCGGCATCACCGGAATCAACATTCCAGTCGAAATATTTATATCCCCATGATCCAACCTCATGTGAGAGTTGTTTCATGATTCCGCTCTTATATTTTCTACTAACAGTATTTCCTGTGCCTCCTGGGAAGCGGAGCAAGTGGCTACGCTTACCTGTCTGCTTTTCAATGAGATCATTCATTTTTTCAATGTCATTGTGGAAACCATTTACACTGCTATAAATCTTAGAGTAGTTATGTGAGTATGAATGTACTGCAACTGAATGTCCTGCTTTTGCTTCCTTACCAATCATATTGGAATATTTTGAGAACTGATTGGTAACGAAGAATGTTGCCTTGACATTATACTTTGCAAGAACTGTTAAGAGTTTTGCTGTATATTGGCCAGGACCGTCATCAAAAGTAAGATAGATTACTTTCTTGCCAGGATTCTTAGTTGGGAAATCCTTTTGCTTATCTACAACATATACAGAACGTGTTGCCCGTGCTTCATTTCCTGATGAGTCAGTAACTTTATATGTGATTGAATAAGAGCCCTTCTTGCTAGGATCTACAGAGCCAGATACTTCAATCTTATCTGTGATATCGCCATCAACATCATCGGTTGCTGTCGCACCCTTTTCCTCATACTTCTCACCTACAATAAGAAGCATATCTGAGTCGCCCTTGATTTTAATCTTAGGCTTTACTACATCCTTGTAGATTATCTGTCTTACGATTTTAGCTTCATTTCCAGAACTGTCTGTTACAGAATATGTAACATTGTCCTTTGTCTCTGTCCTTACAACCTTATCTGTGAGATCGCCATCATAATTATCGGTTGCAGTGAAGCCCTCTTCCTTGTACTTCTTACCAGGGCTCGTATATGGATTATCGCTCTTCTTGAGAGAGATAACAGGAGCTTCTGTATCTACAACTTTTACAGTTACAGTTGATTCCTTTATCGTAGAGCCTTTCTCTGCTTTATATTTAATTTCATAGGTGCCAATCTTTTCTGTGTCAACAGTTCCTGAAACAGCGACATCAACATCGTCGCCGTGAGGGACAAATAAGCTCTTATAAAATGCTTCACCTTTCGGTGCAGTAAATTTGTCACCTACTTCTACAGTATATTCAGTAGTTTTGCCTTCGATAACAAGTTCCATGTGAGGCTTGTCTGTATAGTAAAGTACACCGAGTACAATAGCGCCAATCAGGAGAACAGAAAGTATTGCGATTAAAACTTTTCTTTTAGTTGACATCTGACTTATCCTTTCTGAGTATTTTTTTCATATCTATCGCTGTATAGAGAAAATATCCAAGTGCCATCGAAACAACCTCACTCACCGCGACTTCCGCAACCGTTTTTAAAAACAGTATCAATGAGACATCAATATCCGATTGCATAAGTGCTATCTCTGCACCAACCAGAAGTGAATTGACCACGACTGGGAAAATCATTGATATGAGTGGTATGTTTTTCACTTTCTTGTTTCTAAACTTGTAGGCTAAAAAGCCAGCAAGTAGAGACGCGAGTCCACCAATTGCTATATCAATCGCCCCATATGGGCTCATAAAGTTTGTTATGATACAGCCGAGTGTTACGCCAGGCACCATAGCTGGCGTACTGAGAAATAGAATATAGAGACATTCTGCAAGTCTAAATTGCACTGGACCATAGGTCATTCCAATAACGGATGTCAAAAGGCTTACTATCACATATATCGCTGCAATTAGCCCCGCTTCGGCCAAATAGACATTTTTCTCAAGCGATGTTAATTTTTTCATTGTTACACGTCCTTAGTTTTATTTAGAGTCAGGATGGTTTCGAACTGACTGTGCAATTAAACTACGCTGTAGAGTAGTTCAGTATATGTCGGGAATGGCCAATAATCCGCGGCTGTCAATTTTTCAAGTTCATCAACAAGCCCTCGAACTTCGCCCATATCCTCAGAGATGATATCGCGATAGTAGCAAGATGCCTTGGCTATATCATCATTATCCTCTGCACTAAGGATATTCTTTTCTAGTCTCCTACAAGCCTTATATAGTTTCTCCGAAATAGTTGAGAGACTACCAAGAAGTTCCGATTCCATAAAATATGAAACCTTGCTAGACACTTCTTTCTTCTTGGCAATTGTATCTGCAATATCTCCCATGTACTTACATACCGCTGGATAGATATTTCGTTTCACCATATCAATCATGGTAAGTGCCTCAATATGAATTACCTTGCAATAATTCTCTAGGCTGATTTCATAGTGAGATGCAAGTTCTTCCTCTGTATAGATTTTATGTTTCTTAAAGAGTTCAATATTCTTTTCTTCGAGATATGATGGAACTGCATCTGCTGTTGTGCGCAAATTAAGTAATCCTCTGCGCTTTGCTTCAGCCACCCACTCATCAGCATAATTATTTCCGTTGAAAATAATTCTACCATGCTCCTTAAGTGTGTCTGAAACAAGCTTATTCGCTGCCTCTTCGACATCAGTCGAATTCTCGAGGATGTCGGCGAAGCCACAGAGTTCCTCGGCAAGCATAGTATTGAGCACCACATTGGCATCGGAAAGTGATGCCGAGGAACCGACGAGTCGGAGTTCAAACTTGTTGCCGGTGAAAGCGAACGGTGAAGTTCGGTTTCTATCCGATGTATCCTTATCGAAACGAGGGATAACTTTTACACCGGACTTCATAACCATCTTCTCGTGAGCTTCAAATTCCTCATCATTCTCTATCGCATCGGCAACCGCTCCGAGCTCGTCGCCCAGATAGAGGGAAACGATAGCTGGTGGTGCTTCGCATCCACCAAGACGGTGATCGTTTGATGGCGATGCAACTGCAACACGTATCAAGTCTTGATATTCATCTGTACCCTTGATTACTGCTGCAAGGAAAATAAGAAATTGAAGATTCTCTGCTGGAGTCTTACCTGGGTCGAACAAATTCACACCCGTGTTGGTAACAACTGACCAGTTATTATGTTTACCAGAGCCATTTACTCCTGCAAATGGTTTCTCATGAATAAGACATGCGAGATTGTGCCTTATCGCAACTGTCTTCATGATTTCCATTGTGAGTTGGTTCTGATCAATTGCTGTATTAGCCTCGGAGTAAATAGGCGCAAGCTCATGCTGAGCTGGAGCCGCCTCATTGTGCTCCGTCTTGGCATAAATGCCAAGTTTCCATAGCTCGCGATCAAGGTCATCCATAAATGCCTTAACGCGTGGCTTGATTGTGCCAAAATAATGGTCTTCCATCTCTTGGCCCTTAGGTGGCATTGCACCGATAAGTGTGCGTCCAGTAAGTCGGAGGTCAGGACGCTTGTTATATAATTCCCTATCAATTAGGAAATATTCTTGCTCGCCACCAACATAGGCGCTAACATGTGTAGCCCCAGTTGGATTGCCGAGAAGATTGAGTACTCTTAGTGATTGCTTATTGAGAGCTTGGAGTGAGCGAAGAAGAGGTGTCTTCTTATCAAGTACCTGTCCACCATATGAGCAAAAGATGGAAGGTATGCAAAGTGTCTTATCCTTGATAAAGGCATAAGAGGTTGGATCCCATGCTGTATAGCCTCGTGCCTCAAATGTTGCACGAAGTCCTCCACTTGGGAATGAGGACGCATCAGGTTCAGATCTTATAAGTTCCTTTCCTGAGAAGTCCATAATTATTCTGCCTTCACCGACAGGTTTGATAAAACTGTCGTGCTTTTCGGCAGTGATGCCAGTCATTGGTTGGAACCAATGAGTGAAATGGGTAGCCCCTTTTGCAACAGCCCATGTCTTCATACTAGATGCAACTGATTGAGCCACCTCAAATGGGAGTGGCTTATTTTCTTCAATGCAGTTTTTTAGTGCATCATATGTTTCCTTTGGAAGGCGCTCATGCATAACATCTTCGTTAAACACAAGACTTCCAAACATTTCAGGAACATTATTTGTGCTCATATATACCTCCTAAACGATTCTGCCAAACTGCTTCTCAAGGTCAGCCTGGCTCATCTCAATAAGAACTGGTCTACCATGTGGGCAATATCTGATATCAGGATTCTGAAGCAACTTTAAAACGAACTTATCAAGTTCATATTCAGTTGTCTTATCTCCACCCTTGATTGCTGCCCTACATGCTGTATTGTGATATATCCAATCAAGTTTTTCTGGTATTGGGCTCTGGGAAGAAAGCAGATATCCTGCCATCTCCTCTATCAATGCCTTTACATCGTCATCAATCAGCATCACTGGAACTGAGCGCACTAAAATCGTGCCCGTTCCAAAGTCATCTATATCAAAACCAGCTTGATTTAAAACTTCCAAATTGGAAAGTATTGCGGAATACTCCTCCTTGGATAGAGTTATAGTCATTGGTGCGAGGAGCACCTGAGACTTGACATCCTCAGCATTTGCCTTGAGCTGTTCATAGAGCATGCGCTCATGTGCCGCATGCTTATCTATCAGCAAGATCTTGCCATCCATCTCAACTATGATATAAGTCGCGAAAGCTTCTCCAATCACTCGATAGTTAAGACTAACTGGCTGAGGCTCTGGTGCTGATTTGGCTACAGGCTGTGCCTGTGGCTTTCTCTCATATGGTACTGGAGGAGCCTCTCGCTTTACTGGCTTCTCCTCTTTCTTCTCTTCTGTAGGAAGAGATGTGGCAAAGAAGTTTGGATTCTTCTGTGGCAAAGAGGTCTGCGTATATGCCTTGCGAGCCTCACTTGCAAATGGATTCTGCTTTTCTCTCTGCAAATTGATTTTAGCGAGATCAAGCTTGTTCGGCTTGTCGCCCTCTTCTATCGCGCCACGTGCCGCATAATAAATGGCATCAAAGATTGGCTTTTCATTTGCAAAACGTACCTCTGTCTTGGCTGGATGTACATTTACATCCACGCTACCAAGTGGCGCATTTATGTTAAGAACGCATGATGGGAATTTTCCAACCATGATTGAGTTCTTATAAGCCTGCTCAAGTGCAGCAAGTGCTGTCATGCTCTTAACAAGTCTTCCGTTGAGGAAGAAGAATTGCATAGATCGGTTTGCACGTGATGCGGTTGGAAGCGATACATAACCCGAAACACTTATTCCATCCATTTCATAATTTGCAGGAATCAGTGTTGCTGCAAAGTCCTTGCCAAATACTGAATAGATTGTGTCGCCGAGCTTGCCATTTCCAGATGTTACAAGCTGTTGCTTGTCATCGCGAATAAATCTTATTGACACCTCAGGATGAGACAATGCAATTCTATCAACCACACCGGCAACACTGTTACCCTCTGTCACATCCTTCTTCAAGAATTTCATTCTTGCAGGTGTGTTATAAAAAATATCTTTTACAACGATGGTTGTTCCAAGTGGGCAGCCAGCGTCATCAAGGAGAACTTCTTCTGAGCCCTCAATTTTATATACTGTTCCGATATCCTCACCGTCACAACGTGTCAGTACATCAACCTTGGATACCGCAGCGATAGATGCGAGCGCTTCGCCTCTAAAGCCGAGGGTTCCAATTGCAAGCAAATCCTCCTCGGATTTTATCTTGCTTGTTGCATGGCTCTTAAATGCATTTCTTATATCATCGCGCAAGATTCCATGACCATTATCTGTGATTCGAATATAAGTGATGCCGCCATGCTTTATCTCAACTGTCAAGGAAGTGGCACCTGCGTCAATTGAATTCTCCATCAGTTCTTTTACGACTGATGCAGGTCTCTCTACAACCTCACCGGCAGCTATTAAGTCTGCCATATGTTTTGGTAGTATATTAATTCTCGACATGTGCTCACCTCCCCAAATAAGTTAAGTCACTTATGACTCCTTGGCCTTCTTAACAAGGTCATATAAATATTGCATAGCCTCGATTGGAGTCAATGTATTTACATCGAGTGCGCGCAACTCATCAACAATCTGAGTCTCTGCATTGCTAGCAAATGATATCTGGCTCTCGCCATCTGTATCATCAGGTCTTATGACAATCTGCGATGGAACAGTTGGTCCCTCCGCCACCATCTTGTCGAGGACCTCACGCGCACGCTTTACGACAACATTTGGTACGCCGGCGAGTTTCGCAACCTCTATACCATAGCTGCCATCAGCAGGGCCACGTACAATGCGACGAAGGAAAATTATATCGTCGCCACGTTTCTTACATGCAATATTGTAATTCTTGATGCATGGAATCTCCTCTTCCATCTCTGTCAGTTCATGATAATGAGTTGCAAAGAGAGTCTTAGCACCAATCTTCTTGCTACATACATATTCGAGCACTGCTCTCGCAATACTCATACCATCAAATGTCGATGTGCCTCGTCCTATCTCGTCGAGAATGATAAGGCTGTCACTTGTCGCATTTTTCAAAATGCTTGCGACCTCATTCATCTCGACCATAAATGTCGACTGACCTGCCGCAAGGTCATCAGAGGCACCGACTCTTGTGAATATGCTGTCGCATACAGTGATGCGAGCAGCAGATGCAGGTACGAAGCAACCGATTTGCGCCATGATAACAATAAGGGCAACCTGACGCATATATGTTGACTTACCTGCCATATTAGGTCCAGTGATAAGTGCCGCAAGATTCTCGCCCTTATCAAGCAATGTATCATTTGGCACAAATGGTGTATCAAGCATCTTCTCAACAACCGGATGTCTACCATCCTTGATATCTATCACTCCATCCTCACAAATCATAGGACAGATATAGTTGTTATCGCTTGATACTTTTGCAAATGAGCATAAAACATCGAGAGCTGAAATTGCATTTGCTGTTCTCTGAACTCTATCCAGTTCACCTGCGACACTGTCACGAACTGTTGAGAAGAGTTCATACTCAAGTCTCGTAATACGCTCTTGGGCACCTAATACTTTGGACTCAAGTTCTTTTAGTTCCTCAGTAATATATCTCTCGCAAGATGCAAGAGTCTGTTTTCTTATATAGTTCTCAGGCACCTGGTCCTTATATGCATTTAGGACCTCAATATAATATCCGAATACTCGGTTATATCCGATTTTAAGTTTCTTGATTCCTGTGCGTTCCTGTTCGTCCGCTTCAATCTTAGCAAGATAGCCTTTGCCACCATTTAGTATTTCGCGAAGCGAATCCAGTTCCTCATTATATCCATCGCGTATCATTCCGCCTTCTCTCACAGAGAAAGGTGGATCATCCGCAATGGCGGAATCTATGAGGGCCAAGATGTCCTGCATCGGATCTATATCCCGCTCGATGTTGGACAGCAACTCGGTTGTGTGACCTGATAGTTGCTCCTTAATCGGTTGGAGAAGTGACAATGTCTCATAGAGGGAACGAAGTTCTCTTGCATTGGCAGTGCCATAAGAGATACGTGTGATAAGTCGTTCCATATCATGGACATTGGTCATAAGTGATGCAATCTCATCACGGACACGCATATTGTCAATTAAGAATGCGACTGCATTCTGTCTTCTTATAATTGCAGCTGTGCTGACAAGTGGTTGCTCGAGATATGTACGAAGCAATCTCTTGCCCATAGCTGTTCTTGTCTTGTCGAGCACCCAGAGGAGTGAACCGCGCTTGTCGCGGTTTCTCATTGTCTCGACGAGTTCGAGATTTCTGCGCGCAGCAAAATCAAGGCGCATAAATTTCTCATCCGTGTAATAGTTGACAGAGCGGATGTTAGCGAGCTCGGTCTTTTGCATCTCATATAGATATGAGAGCGCAGCGCCGAGAGCTGTAACTGCCACTTTGGTGCTCGCACCAATTTCATCAATCGATTTGCCAAAATGCTTTACGATTGTCTCCTCAGCAATAGCTGGATTGAAGCGTGACTCCATAAAATCAATCTTGACGGTCTCAACGCGCTTCTCATATTCCATGAGACCTGGAACAGATGCTGCCGCATCATTCGCAATTACTTCTGTAGGTGCGAAGCGTCCCATCTCATTTAATACATCAGCGCCGCCAAAGTCAGCAGAAACTGTTGTGCAGAATACTGAGCCTGTTGATACGTCAATAAAACAGAGTCCCACATCGTGGTCCATAAGACATACTGAGCAGAGATAATTGTTTCTTGACTCGTCAAGCATAGCGGATTCAATTACCGTGCCTGGTGTAACTATTCTTATTACGCCACGCTTTACTATGCCCTTGGCCTCGGCCGGATTCTCCAGCTGCTCGCATATTGCTACCTTGTAGCCCTTGGCAACAAGGCGTGCAATATATGAATCAGCGGCATGGAATGGCACGCCGCACATTGGGGCGCGCTCATCCTGGCCACAGTCCTTGCCGGTTAGAACAAGGTCGAGTTCCCTCGATGCTATTTCAGCATCTTGGAAGAACATCTCATAGAAGTCACCAAGACGATAAAATAGTATTTCATTTTGATATTGTTCCTTAGTCGCAAGATACTGTTGCATCATCGGAGTATATTCAGCCATTTTATCGCCTCCTAACTTCTCAAAATTTTGTCAGTGATTAGCAACCTGAGCAATGGCTGCACTCGCCACCGCAATCATGCTCCTCTTCCTCTGGCTCACATGTTGCAGGATCCTCGCCGTTTACGCAGAGGTAAAGAATCTGCATGATGTAGTTCATGAGACCGTTGATATCCTCGCTTGCTTCCTGGAACTCAGCCATCTTGTCAGATGCCATAAGTGATGCATATACATCCTGGAAGTCTTTGTCGAGTTTAGCCATGATAGCGTCATCAGGATTTGGATCCATAGCTGCTGCCTGATACTCTGCTCTGATCTCATCGATCTTCTTTGTCTTGTCCATGATCTCAGGATCGTTCTCAGATGCTACTCTTGCAGCAACAAACTTCTTATATCTTTCGTCCTCCTGAATTGCAGCGCCAAGCTGTCTTGTAAGTTCAATTACGTCCATGTTTATGATCTCCTTCTAAAAATAATTTTTATTTTAAGCTAACTCTCCCTTGAGTATCCAAGTAAGAGGCTCTGTCACCTTGATATTTTGGAACGAACCTATCAGCTCATCCCCACCGTCAAATTCAATCATGATATTTTGACTTGTTCGGCCGTTTAGTCGGCCAGCCTTATTCCTGCCCTCGATAAGTGCTCGATATGTGCGGTCCTTCATTTTCTGAGATCTCTCAAATGCGACCTCCTCCTGAGCCTTGGACAGTTCTGCAAACCATGCCGATTTCTCTTCTGCCGAAATATTATCTTCCATCTCTGCTGCTTTGGTGCCAACCCTCGGCGAATAGATGAATATATAGAGCGATGAGAATTCAACTTCTCTAATTAGAGATATCGTATCGAGGAACTCCTCGCGTGTCTCACCAGGAAAACCTACTATGACATCCGATGTTATTGCAATGTCTGGTATCTTTTCCTTGGCATACTTTGCAATCTCTATGTAGTGCGCTCTGTCATAATGCCTGTTCATCTCACGGAGCACCCTATCATTTCCCGACTGGAACGGAAGATGTATATGATGTTCAACCTTGTTACATTTAGCCATCGTATCGATGAGTTCAAATGAACAATCCTTAGGATGAGATGTCATAAATCTAATTATGAAATCGCCAGGTATCGAATCGATTTCAAGGAGAAGTTTGGAGAATAAATTTTTCTCACCAAAGTCATTGCCATATGAATTGACATTCTGGCCTATTAGCATAATCTCCTTGTAACCTTGTGCCACGAGGTCTCGAGCGTCTGCTACTATGTCCTCATATCGTCTGCTACGCTCGCGTCCCTTGACAAGTGGCACTACGCAGTATGTGCAGAAATTGTTACAGCCATATGATATCGGCAGGAATGCTTTGAGGTTGTTGGTGTGCTTAGATGGTACGCCCTCAAAGATTAATCCATCCGACTGTGGAACTGAGAACACTCGTCCCTCCTCAGTCAATGCTCGATATAGGTGCTCAGGGAATGTATGAATCGAATGCGTGCCAAAGACAATATCAACATATGGGAAACTTCGTTTCAGTCTCTTCGCAACATGTTCCTGTTGCACCATACAACCGCATACACATATCAGGAGGTTTGGATTACTCTCCTTGTATTTCTTGAGGGCGCCGATGTTTCCGAACACGCGGTCCTCGGCATGCTCCCTCACTGCGCATGTATTAAATAGAATGAAATCTGCTTTACTCGGATCATCTGTAAACAGATAACCCATCTGCTGGAGCATGCCGTCAATTCGCTCGCCCTCGGCAACATTGCCTTGGCAGCCATACGTGTGCGTGTACGCCACCGGCGCCCTACCCAGCCTGTCAGATAGCAACGTCTTCACTTTTAGCATAAAATCAAATTGTCTGCTGAGTTCCTCAGCCGATACGAAAGACGTCGCCAACAGATTTCCCTCCTATATATAATTAATTAATAAAATAAATATAATTAGACAAATTATTTTAACATATTTTTAAATTGGTTACAATAACAAAAGGGTAACAAAATACCCGCTCGAGGCATCTCGAGCGGGTTGATTTTTATATCTTAGTCAGGGAGATTTTCAAGGAAGTTAAGCCAGTATTTATAAGTGTTCTTATAAGGTGCTGACTTGCCAAAACCAATGAATGAGAGAGAGCCACCAACTACTGTTCCATGGTCGCCAATTGCATCAGGAAGAACGTGCCAGATGCCCTTTTTAATTGGAGCATTCTTAACTTCTTCAAACTGGCAATGTGGCTCGAGATGTGGATAACGGCCAGACTCAAGTGATACAAGGCCATCATTGCGTCTCCAGTCCTCTGTGATTTCAGCGCCATTGATATTCTGTCCAATTGGGAAGCGTCCCATTACTTTTGCAAATGGAATAAATGCAAAAATCATAATTGGTGCACGTACATAAGTACCGTCACCAACAGGCTTTGTGCCATCGCCAGATACTGAGAAATAGTAAACATCTGGTGATGTATGAATAGTTCTATTCATATCCATAGCCTGACCAATTTCAAGATCATCAAATACATTATCCTTGGATTTTGCAATCTTGCGGATAGTCTTGATATTGAGAATGTTCTTCTTGTCTGTTGGTGCATTTGGAATCTCTGCAAGACCCCACTGGCTCATTTTCCAGTCGTAAATTGTACGTGTTCCAACATTACCAAGAATTGATGCAAGGCCGAGTACACCATATGTTACGCCAATCATAAGTTTTGGAAAAGCATTTACAAATGATGTGCCATCATGAGGTGCAGAAATAGCTGTAAGAGACTTAACCCAATCGCCATGTCCACCCTCAAAGAGAGGTGAAAGTTCACCAACAGGAGTAGCCTTACGCTCAGCCTCTGAACCATTTGTAAGAAGTTCAACAAGCATTCTCATTGTAGCGCCACCGAATGAGTGACCGAGAAGATGTACCTTGTGAACATTGTCCCAATTTGGAACAAGACCAGCGCCCATATCCATACCAAAACGAGCGTGTCCCTTAGCACTTGAATGAGCAACACCATAGTCTACTACTCCGCCCTTGATCTGAGCATAGAGCTCACAAGCGCGGTCCCAAGCAGAACCGATTGGTGAAACCTGTGGTGCATAGGCCTCGATGCCCTCTGCACGAAGTGCCTTAACCTGGTTACCTGTTACCATGCCCCAATATGGGAAAACATTGTAAAGTTTATTTTCTTCGCCCCAGCCCATCATGCCGTGTACGAAGATATAAGGATATTTGCTGTTATAAGCCATAAAATCTTCCTCCAAACTATGCTTATTTTATAGTTATGGCATCAAAAGCCAACAATCTGCAATAGGTCTAGTTTTTCTTGTAAAGCTTGAGTCTACAGGCTCATTGATAATCATATATGAACTCTTGGAATTGTCATATGACGCTTTAGTATTAGCCTGTCTTGCTATCTCTGCAGGTGCAACTACTACCGAAGATGTACCACCATCGAGATTGGCAGCATTAACAGCACCAAAATCCATCATCAAATCAGCTAAATGCTTCATAGTTGCGCCACGTGTACGATTATAATTTGAGTCAACAACGGCAAATATGATTGTGCCATCCTCGCGCTGTCCCATTGCGGTACGAGCGGAGGTGCCATATCCGCCATTGCCCTTTACATATAGGCTCTTTCCGTTTACTACAAGGAATGGTCCCCATGTTACACCGTCGCGGAAGCCCTGCGCTTTTGCCTCTGACGCTGTGATATTTCTAGAGAGAACCAGCTTGTTATCATAAGTGAGTCCGACGAAACCGCCGCCTCCCTTTCTAGAGCTGGATTTGTCTCTTGAAATAACCTCGCCATCGGCCATTGTGAGTCCTAGTGGCGTGCCTCCAGAACTATGTCCACCTGGGTCGTGGAATCCGCCACCATTTACTGCGAGCAGTGCTCCATATCGCTCCGCTTGAGCAGTTACATATTGTCCAACGCTCTTATTGGTATGTCCTACTTTAACCTTGGATGGGTCATAACATAGAATTACATATCCCTTTTGGTTGTTAACCGTCACTGAAATAATTGCATACTCATCACGGTTTACAAGAATACCATTTGTCTTAGTATCTATAGTAGTTTTTAGATCAGCTAAAACCTTGTTGGCAAGGGCTCTTTTGGCAGTATCAACAAGGCTCTGATCGACATCATCATCCAATTCGATAATGTAATTATCGCCATATGCCTTGGCTATTTCTTTATCGCTGTAGAACCACTTACATAGGTAGTTGTGCTCCATAGTATCCATAGCGGTTATTATGAGCCAACTTCTAAATGTAGCAATTGGTCCATATAGCATAAGTCCAAATGTCAACGAGCCGATAAAAGATGCCACTATCAGAGCAATCAAAATAGCATTCTTAAAGGCTTTTTTGAACCATTTTGTGAGATAACCATATATTAAAATGTATCCACAAATCATGCCAAATAGGGATGCCACAATCACCTGCAATGCAGGTCCTATGAGAAGTGAGCTATGAAACGAAACTATTAAGAAAAATAATACAATTGGGAACAGCAAAAATGCTAAAAATCCAAGTATATTTATACTCTTTGGTAAATCATTTTTCATGTCAAATACCTCTTCGTTTCATTCTACAACAAAAACAGCGCCTATACAAGATAGGCGCTGCTTTTTATAAAAATTTTAAATACTATCCAAGATATTCAATTACGATAGCATCCTTCTTGCACTTTGTGCCACAGAAGCCACACTTAATGCACTTGGACTGATCGATTACGAAAGGACTCTTGATTTCGCCTGAAATCGCGTTGTTAGGGCAATTCTTAGCGCAGAGAGAGCATCCGATACAATTGTCTGCATTAATTGATACCTTACGGATTGTCTTTTGATTTGCATCCCTATGAATAGCTGCTACTGGGCAGATGTCTTCACACTCGCCACAACCGAGGCACTTATCCTGTGGGATTTCAAATTTATGTTCCATTTTGTGCTCTTCAGGAATTTTAAATGGGCAAGCGAAATAACAAGCTCCACAACCTACGCACAAATCTTTTTCTATTTGATAAGCCATGGTTCTACCTCCTTAACCGCCTGCTGCAGGTGACATAAGCCATACTTCGTCACCGTCTTTGAGTGCAAAATTCTTCTTGGTTGTACGGATAGAATTTACAAATACCTGTGAATCCTTAAATGTAAACTTGTCAGAATTAGGAGCACTCTTGATATTGAGTACGTCGAAACATGCTGATACAGTTGGAGCCTCTGTAATTGAGCATTCAAACTCTTTAACGCCAGAACCAAGTCTTATAACGCCAAACATTCTAACTTTAATCATTATAGATCCTCCTCCTTAATTAAGCATATGGATATTCTTCAACTGAAGGAATATCTATCTTAAGTCTCTTGAGAACCTTAGCTGTTGGAGCACCATTGATCCACTGACGGTTAGCATAGAATGATTTAAGCATCTCATCAAGAGGAACCTTAGTTCTCTCATCAGCTGGATCCTGACATACATCAGTAAGCTTCTTAGGAAGTGTATCTGCACCTGGATCCTGTCCAAGAATCATATTAGCAACACGCTCTGTGTTCCAGCCGCGCTCACCAATTGTGAGATATGTACCGAGCTT
The DNA here is from genome assembly GCA_045642705.1 of Acutalibacteraceae bacterium. Lineage (GTDB taxonomy): Bacteria > Bacillota > Clostridia > Oscillospirales > Acutalibacteraceae > UBA1227. The sequence goes on along the minus strand of JAZUJK010000004.1, from coordinate 129,960 downwards.
CATTCTCATACCTGTTGCAAGTTCAATTGCCTTAGTATGAGGAATAAGTGGGATGTAGAGCTGGAGAAGATTTCCGTGCTGGTTCATGAACTTAATGATTGGGCCAAGATGTGGCATAGCCCATGTTACGGCCTTAGTAATAGGAGCATTTGGATGATCAAATACATATCCAGGGAAAATTGGATATGAAGTGAAGAGGCAAACGCCAGCAGCAGAAATAGCTTCCATGAGGTTCTGGAACATTACGCAGAGAGCGCCCTTACCGTTTGGAGTAAGGTTATCAATATCAAGTCCGAGACCCTCGATGAATACGAGATAACCAGCGTTGAGGTGGCAACCACCACGGTTAGATGTTGCATAACCGAGGCCCTGACCAACAGCACGACGTGGCTCGTATGCTGAGAGTTCCATACCCTTAGACTGAATAGCGAAGTCCATACCGCCAAATTTCTCAGCCATCTTGCGTGAACCATTAGCAAGTTCATCGCCAGCGCCCTTTCTGTGAGCGATGTCAGAAATCATCTGAGAAATGTTATCAATCTTACCGAACTCGAGACCTGAATCATACATGCCCTTCTCGTTGAGTTCCATTGCGAAAGCAATAGTACCAGCTGTAGAAATAGCATCCATGCCCATCTCATCGATTTCATAGTTCCATTCAATAATCTTCTGAAGATCATTATTCAAAATGTTAGGACCCATGAGACCTAAAATCTCAAGCTCTGGACCCTTAACATCCTTACCATCAACTTCGCAACGACGTGTGCACTGCATTACGCATGTTGTACAACCGCTGTTTCTGAGAAGCTTTGTCTCAGACAATGTTTCACCAGATACCATATCAAAGTCTTTGAAATGACCATCTGAGAAGTTCTTAGTAGCAAGAAGACCACGAGCCTCCATTGGGCTTACAAGACCAGCAGTACCAAGTTTTGGAAGCTGACGTCCTGAAATAGGGTGATTGCGCATCTTTTCTGTCCACTTGCGGCTAAGTTTTACAAGGCCTTCCTTATCGAATACTGTAGGATGCTTAAAGCCTCTTGCAGTAACAGCCTTGATTTTCTTGTCACCGAATACTGCACCGACACCACCACGGCCAGAGCAACGTTCGCCTGACAATACTGCTGAATAGAGAACCTTGTTCTCACCAGCAGGACCAATTACAAGTTTTGCAAACTCCTTAGGAAGAGCTTCCTGTGCAGGTGTGCACTCGAGTCCCCACAAATCAGTTGCATCAAGGAATTCAACTTTATCTTCTGTGATGTGAATTCTTGTTGGAGAATCTGCTTTACCTGTGATAATAGCAGCATCATATCCACAACGCTTAAGCATAAGACCAAAGTCACCGCCGCTGTTTGACGAAGTCAAAACACCTGTAAGTGGTGAGATTGTTGAAATGTTAAAACGTGAAGAACTTGGTACACCACAACCTGTAAGAGGACCAGTTGAAATTACGATCCAGTTATCCTCATCCCATGCTGTCATGCCCTTATGGATGTGATGATAGAGAATATCTGCAGCCATTACTTTACCGCCGAGAGTTCTCTTTCTATCCTCATCAGACCATGGAAATTCTCCGAATGTCTTTTTGTTAAGGTCTATGAAAAGGACCTTACCCATGTAACCATCGTACCTGGACATTTGACATATCATCTCCTTTATTATATTTCCCGATTACTTGCTAAATATTTGCAAATCACCACTTTTGATTATAATATAACTAAAACGACCCCGTCTATTGATGGGGTCGTCAAATTTATTGTGTATATTTTATTTAATATTACAAAAAGTTGGACACGGTCCTATTCCTCGTCCACATGCAAAGTATCGCGGAATACGACATATTTATCGAAGAGGAATTCTGTTATCAAATTACAGAGCATTGTAAGTCCAAGAACGATATATTCATTGGCTCCATTTCCTGTAAAATGATTTCCAACTATTGTTGAAATTGGCGTAAATACTGCATAATAACCGAGCACCTTGAGCATAGCGATAGGCACATTATTTGCAGATTTAAAAGTAAACTTACGATTGAATGTAAAGTTCCAAAGTACTGATAGGATAAGTGCGATAAGGTACATTGGACCATATTCATTCTCCATGATTTTGGCAAATCCAGGATGAGTAGCCATGAGATTCTGGAAGAATGACAGTTTGATTAAAACCTCATTCATCAAAGTGAAACTTCCAGCCTGAATAAGTCCAGCGGAACAGGAAAACAAGAAGAACTTAAGCGCTTGGAGTATGCTAGCATTCTTTTTCTCAGCCATATTAAACCACCTTATATCCTTTCAACTCAATTGCTTCTTTGATTTTAGCATCATCAAGGTCTGCATTGAGCTTAATAATTGCTGTACCATCAATATGAGATACAATTGCTTCATCCACCTCTGGGAAGGACTCAAGTGTAGATTTTACATTTGCTTCGCAATGTGTACACATCATGCCATCAATGTGAATTGTCTTTTCCATAGCCACATCTCCCTTTTCATCAATTATAGGTGTTTTATGACTGGTCGTCAATTTCTTATCGCGCGTGTTGTCATGTAATTTAAATAGATTAAGTCGTAGAGCGTTGAGTACCACTGTGACAGATGAAATACTCATAGCGGCGGCGCCGATCATAGGGCTCATGGTCCAGCCGAGGATACTGGTGTATGCTCCGGCTGCGAGCGGAATCATCAGAATATTATAGAAGAATGCCCAGAATAGATTCTCACGGATATTCTTGAGGGTTGCACGCGATAGCCTTATCGCAGCCGCAACATCAAGAAGTGAACTGTTCATAAGAACGACGCTCGCTGCTTCAATAGCAACATCGGCGCCGGCACCTATTGCGATGCCCATATCTGCGATAGCAAGGGCTGGAGCATCATTAATGCCATCTCCAACCATAATAGTCTTGCCAAGTTTCTTATATTGCTTGACAATCTGGCCCTTGGCATCTGGCAAAACGCCCGATGTCACATCCTCTATGCCGAGTTTCCTTGCAATTGCATTAGCAGTACGCTCGTTGTCACCTGTTAGCATTACAACTCTAAGGCCTTGATTTTGCAATTGTAAAATCGCTGACTTGCTGTCCTCACGGATTTTATCGGCGACAGCGATAATGCCAATCACCTCATTGCCCTTGGCAAAGAGAATTGGCGTTTTGCCCTCATCACCGAGGGAAACACATTGAATTTTAACCTCATCAGAGACTGGCAAAATAGATGAAATGTATACGTAACTTCCTGCGTATACATTTATTTTTTTGCTTATAACTACGTCCTTTCCAGTCTTAGGATCAGGAACCTTTCTATCCTCAATTTGAACCGCTTTTAGTCCATTACCTGCATTTTCTTCGAATCCTGTAAAGTTTAAAGCCTTTACTCCGTTGGCCTCGGCCAAAGAATTTATGGCAATTGAGAGCGGATGAGAGCTAAATTTCTCAATAGAATAAGCATTTTGCAGCAATGTGTCATAGTCCACATGCATAGGAATTACATCCGTAATTTCTGGTCTACCCTCTGTAATTGTTCCCGTCTTATCGAGAACAACTATCTCTGCTTTTCCGACCTCTTCTAGAGCGGTTGCAGTCTTGAAGAGGATGCCATTTTTAGCACCAACACCGCTTCCTACCATTATTGCAACCGGTGTTGCAAGACCAAGTGCACATGGACAACTAATTACGAGCACAGATACTGCTCGCGCAATAGAGACACCTGCACCCGCTCCAATTATCATCCATACTGCAAATGTAATAGTAGCGATTCCAATTACAAGTGGTACGAAAACAGCTGATACCCTATCAGCTATTCTCGCAATCGGCGCCTTGGTGCTTGCTGCATCAGACATCATCTTAACAATCTGAGCAAATGTCGTATTGGCGCCAATTCTTGTCACCTTACATTTGATATATCCCTGATTATTAATCGTCGCGCCACATACATAATCACCAACCTGCTTCTCCGCTGGTAGGCTCTCACCTGTAAATGCAGATTCATCCACTGATGTTGCGCCCATAACAATGTAACCATCTGTTGGAATCTGCTCACCTGGTCGCACCACGAAAATGTCACCAACGCGCAACTTCTCGACCGGAATTTGCTCCTCCTTCTCATCCCTTATGACTGTGGCCATTTGAGGGGCAAGCTTTATGAGTGATTTCAGCGCATCAGTTGTGCGTCCCTTGGACTTCGCCTCCAGCGTCTTGCCTATATCAATTAGAGCAAGAATCATAGCGGATGAGTCAAAGTATAAATCTGAAATTGTAGATTTCGATACGAGTATATAAGTGCTCCATATAAATGATACCAATGAACCTAGTGCCACAAGGGTATCCATGTTAGGTGCGCCGTGTATCACTCCACGAAAACCATTAATAAAATACTTGTTGTTTATGAGAATTACAGCAAGCGCCAATGCCATCTCGATATATCCGAGATATGGTATTGCAAGACCGGCCATCGCGATATACATAAGTGCTGCTGACAAGATTACAGATACTATGAGACGCCTTATTAGTTTTGGCGTCTCCTTATCCTCAAGCAGAGCCTCATCATTTTCCTTAATTGAAGCCCCATAGCCCGCATCTATCACAGCTTTTATTATGTCTTTATCGCGTGCATTGCCCTCAACTCCCATGGAGTTCGTAAGAAGGCTTACACTGACTGCTGTGACGCCTGGCACAGCAGCGACAGCCTTCTCAACCCGCGCTTGGCACGCTGCGCAACTCATTCCAGTAACATTGTACTGTTTCATCTTATAGTTCCTTTATTGCCTTAATATATTCTGGTGTTGTGCCACAGCAACCACCTAAAAGTGTTGCGCCTACATCAACAATTTGTTTCATATATTCAATAAACTCTGGCACATCGACATTGTAAACCGTCTTGCCATCCTTTACCTCTGGCTGACCTGCATTTGGCTTGGCCCAAATTGGCAAATCAGTGCCCTCAGCAAGAGTCTTAATTACCGGCAACATCTTATCTGGTCCAAATGAGCAGTTGGTGCCTATTGCATCCGCACCAAACTCCTCAGCAATTTTGATCACATCCCCTGGACGTGCGCCAGTTGTCAGAAGTCTACCACGTTGATTGTATGAATTTGAAATGATAACTGGCAAGTCACAATTGTCCTTGACAGCCTTGAGTGCCTCTCTCGTTTCAGACTCGTCAATCATTGTCTCTATGATTACAAAATCTACATCATTTGCGAGACCACACTTTACGACCTTTACGAAGATATCATATGCTTCCTCTGGGCGTAGAAGTCCCATTGGATACATAAGTTTACCGATAGGGCCTATGTCAAGTCCTACATAACAATCATCATGTCCCTCTGTTGCAGCTCTTGCATTTTGAATTGCAGCAGTGATTATTTCCTCATAGTTCTCATACTTATCAGGATTTACATCAAATGTGTTAGCAATGATAAGATTTGATCCTGCATCAACATATGACTTGTGAACCCTAGTCACAAGTTCTGGATGTAAAAGATTGATAAGTGATGCATCCCTTGAAGAATACTCAGGGAACTTGATGAGCTCTGTACCCATTGCTCCATCAAGAATAAGTCTCTCTTTTGATGAAATTTTTTGTTTTAAAATCTGTGCCTTATTATTCATCGTCTTCTCCTGTTTCTTTTGCATTGTACCTATCAGCAAATAGATATTCTTGGCCTTTTGACTTATAATTCACCATCGTATCGAGTTGGCAATTATGAATACTTGAAAAAATACTATTTTCAATATTAGGATTGGTCTTTTTAAGTTCACGAATCAGTTCTTTAATCTCACGACGTTTGGAGTCATCAAGACCTGATTCCGTATTTTCTGTAAATCGACAAGCGCATTGCAAGAACTCCAAATTGTTATAGTTCTTCCATGCGATTATATCATCCTCATGAATACAATATAACGGACGAATCAGTTCCATACCAGGATAGTTCGTCGAATGAAGTTTAGGTGGCATTGCTTGCAATTGTCCTCCATAGAACATTGCGAGAACTGTCGTCTCTATGACATCTGAAAAATGATGTCCAAGAGCAATTTTATTGCAACCTAGTTCCTGTGCCTTGGAATACAGATGTCCACGGCGCATTCTTGCACACATATAGCAAGGATTCTTTTCCTGCTTGTTGGCATAGTTAAATATATCTGTCTCGAAAAACTCAATTGGGATATCGAGAAGAGCCGCGTTCTTCTCAATCATCTCCCTATTCTCCTTGTTATAACCAGGATCCATAGAGATAAATACAACCTCAAAAGGTATCTCAGAATTGCGGGCCAATTGTTGCATAAGTTTTGCCATTAGCATAGAATCCTTGCCACCACTTATGCATACCGCAACCTTATCGCCCTCGTTTATCAACTCATAGCGTTTTACAGCAGCGATAAAAGGATTCCACAATTCCTTGCGATATTTCTTTATGATACTGCGCTCTATCTCTTGCGCTTTACTCAGTTCTCTTCCCACAGTTTACCCCTTATCCTCAAAGAATTCTTTTGGCAAGTTATCAAAGATCTTTTCAACCTCATCATAGTCATGGGTATCGAGGATTCCATTTATATTAAACAACATCATTTCAAATAGTTCTGGATCTGTATCCACAAAACCTTTTAGGAACTCAAGCAAGTACTCAATCTGTGGCATTACACTCTCTACAGTCTTGCCATCGATCTTGCTAAATATGAATGTATCAGAAATCAAGTCGCGCATTGCTGCAATGAGGTCATCTGTATTATCTGACCTTATGAACTTAATCCAATCATTAGCATTTGCAGCAGCCGCTCTGCCGACATGCTTTCTAAGGCTCAGCGGCTTGTCACTATCTCCCGATTTCAATATACCTGTGATAAGTAGTCGCATAGCTGTGAAATAGGACATAGCGTCCTCTCTCGAACCACCGAAAGCAACCAATTTGCCCATGAATTCCTCTAAAAATTCTGGACATGATTGACGCTCAAAAAGAAGCTTTACTGGTGGTTGTAAGAGTATAAATCTCGCCGGTAAAATCTTATCTACGCCATAGCGGCCAAAGCCCATATCATGTGGGCCCATATATGTGATAATGTCATTTGGATTAATGAAATTATAGATATTCTTATATGCCACCTTCTGTGACTCTAGAAGATCCACTCCGCGCGGTGTCTCATAGGTATAGAAAAAGCATCTGTTCTGGGCAAGATTTACACCACTGAATGGGCGCTTACCTGCGAGCAATTTTTCATTTATCATACCACCGAGCAAATTGCAAGTTGCAGCTGCTCTCGAGTATCCTGCCGCCCACAAAATGACATCTCCCTTGATGCCAAATCGATTGATATAGTGCGAGATATGCTTATATGCCTTGTTTGCGCAATTCATAAATCCGTGGTGATTTCCCTCTACGCCCAGATCAAAATTGCCACACCATTCAAGCTCATATCCGCCACCGCGCAGTCCAACAGCAATAAGTGTATATTTATGAGCGCCACTATATACCACTTTGCTGGCTATACCGACACCGAAAGTGTCTGCCTCTGGCTTAACAAGATAGTCCTCATTTGGCAAGAACTTTCCAAAACCAGCCTCTATAAAATAAGCATTTAGATTACTTGGTCCGCCAAAGTAATACCCATTTTTCGCAGCATTCATCGCAGCTATAGCAAACTTTAGGCTCTGTCTTGCTATAGCTTCATTGCATTCAAATGATGATTTTAGAAATTCAGATGTTATATCTATTTCTCTAGCCATTTAATAACTTCCCCTGAAATAATAAGTCCCATTACTGATGGAACAAATGCTACTGAACCTACACCTTCTGTCTTAATAGGGTCCTCTTTTGAATAGACAACTTTTAGGCTATCTATGCCTCTACTCTTAAGTTCTTTTCTCATTACTCTGCAGAGTGGGCAAACAGAAGTTGAATATATATCAGCAACCTCAAATCGTGTCGGATCAAGTTTATTACCTGCTCCCATAGCCGAGATGACAGGAACACCAGCCTCCTTGGCTTTTACAACAATTTCGATCTTAGCTGCAACTGTATCAACGCAATCAACTACATAGTCATACTTGGAGAAATCAAATGAATCAGCATTCTCCGGTAGAAAAAACATCTCATATGTATGAACAACAACATTTGGATTTATATCTATTGCTCGTGCTTTTATCGCATCAACCTTAGGCATTCCAACCGTTGAATGGAGCGCAATGATTTGCCTATTTATATTGGGCAATGATACAGCATCCCTGTCCACAACAGTTATCTCACCTACGCCCGAGCGTACCAATGCCTCGACAACATAGCCGCCGACACCGCCAACACCGAAAACCGCAACATGGGCTTTATTCAGTTTTTCAATTGAGCCCAATAGCTGCTCTGTTCGCTCAAATTCTTCCATTTTTCACACCTATTGTCTTAAGAATAGTATTATCAATCTATTATAATATAGGCAGAAATGTAAATCAACAACGGCAGGCGGTTTGACACCCTCCGAAAGGAGGTGCTACTCATGACTCTTACTATACATATTGCTATCTATACAGTTACAATTCATATAAAAAAGACTCACCGCCCAGCTGCTAACTGAGCGGTGAGTTAATTTTATTTATGGTTTAACTTTCGTCCAAATTATATAGTTCTCCCTGCCAAGAGTCAAGGTCAGCAAGCAATTTATCTATCGTACCTAACACTCTGATTTTGTCGGTTGACCAAAGTGGTGCAACTAGCGTTCGCTTGTCGCCGTCACCTGTGAGACGCTCAATTACAGTCTCTGCTGGAATGTAGCGTAGCTGTTTTACAACGATATTGGTATATTCCTCAAACGTTAGTGGCGTATATTCGCCTCTTTCATACATGGTGCAAAGGGGTGTTCCTTTTACCACATAGGTCAGATGAATTTTGAGAGCATCAGGTCTCAATTTCCCAACAGCTTTTGCTGTATCTATCATCATTGATTCTGTCTCACCTGGCAGGCCATCCATTAGGTGAAGACAGACCTTAATATTTCGCTTTTTAAGTTCATTATATCTATCAAGGAACAGATCATAATCATCGCGGTGGATAGACTGGAGACCTATCTCAACAGTTGGATTATACTCACAGAGCAAGTCAATAACTTCATCTGGTAGACAATCAAATCGCGTTGCTATTGAAAGGGATGTAACACCTGGGAATGCAAGTGCCTCATCATAGAGCGCTCTCAACTTTTCAACTGGCGCATTGGTATTGGTACCCGATTGAAAATAGGCGCAGATTTCTGCATCTTTGTTTTTAGCTTTAATTCTATCCGTCTCGCGTTTTAATTGTTCAATAATAGTACCTTTGGTTGTAAAAAGAGAACTGCGTTCTGCACAATAGATACAAGTGGACGGACAAGCAAGGCCTGCATCAATGCAGGCCTTTTCAATTCGTTTCCCGTGTGTTCTATTTTCAAAGCTTAGCGTATGATAACGCTTATTATCATCGCTATATTTAAAACTATTCATACTAGATCACATATTGAATTAATACTTCTGTTATAAGAACACCACCGCAAGCACATAGCGCAACTGTCGTAAGACTCTTATCGCGAAATGCAAGTATCACTGCAACAACAAGTCCTACAATGGCAGAATAGATTGACGGTGTTGCCATAAATATTGCAGGAATTGTCATAACGGATAATACCGCATACGGCATGTAATATAGGAAAGAAAGAACAAACTTATTTGTAATCTCTTTCTTAACAAGTACAAGCGGAATCATTCTAACGAGATAGGTCGAAATTGCCGTTACAGCAAGATAGATTAAAAATACTTTAAAATCCATTATTCCGCCACCTCCTCTATAGGTTTCACTACAGCGAAGATAGCCGATGCTATAACCGAACAAATTATGATTACGAAGCCCGATGGTACTCGGCTGAGTAATGGAATAAATGCGAATGCACAAGAGAGCGCAATTGCAAGCAAGACACAGGACATGACATTCTTGTCATCGCGCGCTTTCGGTAGAACAATAGCAACGAACATTCCATAGATTGCAACACCCAGGGATGCAATTACAATTGGTGGGAAAATATTTCCTGCTGCCGCGCCAATTAGTGTGCCGAGCGCCCAGCCGAAATATGGCGTTATCATGAGTCCATAATAGTACTCACGAGGTGGCTTACCATCCTTGGATGATGCCACGCCAAATATTTCGTCTGTAACCATAAAAGCAAGTGCAAATCGCCTACCCAGCGTGATGTCCTTATCGAATTTCTGCGAAAGCGATACAGACATCAGCGAGTATCTGAGATTTATTATAACTTGTGTCATTGCAAGTTCTATAAAACTACCGCTCGCAGCCATAATTGGCACGGCAGCAAGTTGACCTGCAGAAGTTACACACGTCATGGAAATAAGAAGTGCTTCTAAAATTGTAAGACCGCTTGTAATACAAAATATTCCAAAGGCAAAAGAGACGGAAAGATAACCTAGACAGATAGGTATTCCATCCTTGATGCCCTGCTTAAAAGCTGACTTTTGCACTATTTTTGTGCTCCTTACTTGTTTATTGTTGGAAGGCTAGAAACTCTGTTATAGATGTCATGATAGAAATCTCTATAAACATCCTTGTCCTCTGCCCATCCGAGATATGACATATGGTCCTTAACCTCGAGAGGCATAACATGCCAGATGCCTGGCTTATACTCTGTTACAGATGTGAAATCAACTGATTTTGCATTGCTTGGAGCAGTACCAGAGATTGTATTGATAACGAGGTCATTAGCAAGCCAATCAGCGCTTGGTGCTTCGATTCTATTTACGCCCATAATGATTCCAAATGGAAGAAGAACTGGGAATGAATGTGCACCTGGCCACTGGATAAGACCATGAAGTTTAGGCTCAGTTCTCTGTCCTCTGTAAGAAAAGTAATAGATGTTATCTTGAACCTCTATCTTATTATTAAGTTCCTCTGATCCCTTATATGAGAGATCATATACGATATTGTCAATATTGTCCTTGAAATACTTTTTGATTTCTTCGTCCTTGTTCTCAATATTAAACTTTGTGAGAGAAGGAGGAGTAGTAATGCCAAATCTATCGAGGTTCAAGTCATAGATGCGCTGAAGTGGTGTTGAATCAACGATATTAAAGAGCTGGCAGATCTTGATACAGAGAGCAACGATAACCTTTCCTGTTGTCTTTTCACCAATTGATGCACCATTATGAGGTGATGCAAGAGTTGTGATTGAATGAACAAGATTGCGGTTTCCGCCCTTGAAGAGTGGAGAAAGTTCATTTGCTGGTGTACCTTCAATCTCTTCCTTAGAACCATTGATAAGAAGTTCTGTAAGAAGACGTGCTGTAACACCACCAAAGCTATGTCCAATAAGGTTTATCTTGATGATGTTGCCATCCTTGTCCTTCTTACCCCACTCAGGAAGAAGAGCCTTATATTTACGGCCATAACGCTCATGACCATACTTTGCTGAATGAACCTTACCATAGTCAACACGACCACCAACAAGCTGTGCATAAAGCTCGCATGCTCTATCCCAAGCGCCATTATATGGACCAAGAGATGGTGCTACACAATGAACACCTTCCTTATCAAACATCTTACGAATATGAACATTCCAGAGACCATAATATGGTAGAACACGTTCTGTTATTTCCTGCTGTCCAAAGCCAAACATACCATGGCAAAGTACTACTGGATATTTATTTTGCATAATTAAATCCCCCTTTGGATATATCTTATACATTCTATTACAAGTTAATGTAGATGTACAATAGAAAGTAAAAAAAAAGAACCCAGTAAAACTGGATTCCTTTTCTGGAGGCACCACCCAGATTTGAACTGGGGCATAAAGGTTTTGCAGACCTCTGCCTTACCACTTGGCTATGGTGCCATATAAAAAAATGGAGCGGATTACGGGGCTCGAACCCGCTACCTCCACCTTGGCAAGGTGGCGCTCTACCAGATGAGCTAAATCCGCATAATGGTGCTTCCGGACGGAATCGAACCATCGACACGAGGATTTTCAGTCCTCTGCTCTACCAACTGAGCTACAGAAGCATAAAAAAAAATGGCGACCCGGAACGGGCTCGAACCGTCGACCTCTAGCGTGACAGGCTAGCGTTCTAACCAGCTGAACTACCGGGCCATTTATCCCTCGCCATTTCAAAAGGGTGGTGGGAACAACAGGGCTCGAACCTGTGACCCCCTGCTTGTAAGGCAGGTGCTCTCCCAGCTGAGCTATGCTCCCACACCGAGTCGCCTATTAGCGACGTCTTATAATATACAACATGCTCCGACATATGTCAAGCAGTTTTTTCTAAAAAAATTAAGCCTTCGCGGTCCTTAAAATTTGCCTTATTTCGCTTGATGTGAAGGTATATTTCTTATCGCAGAAATGACAACATACCTCTGTTTCTTCGTCCTCACAGAGCGCCTCAAGTTCAGCTGCTCCCATGGAAATAAGGGCGTTCTCAACGCGAGCTCTTGAACAGTTGCAGCGATATGCTGCATCCGATGTATCAAGTAGGTCGAGTTCGAAATCAGGCAATACTTTGCGACAGATTTCCTCTGGTGTCAATCCATCAGTCAACATCTTTGTAACAGATGGAATATCAAGAAGGCCGTGTTCAACCTTATCAATAGTATCATCCGTCGCTGTTGGTAAAAGCTGAATTAGGAAACCACCTGCTGTGATAATTTCCTCCGAGTCAGGTGCACAGAGCACACCGAGTGCACATACAGATGGCACTTGCTCAGATACAGCAAAATAATTTGTGATATCCTCTGCAATCTCGCCAGAAACAATTTCGATCTGACCAATATATGGCTCTTTCAGTCCCAAGTCCTTCATGACCGTAAGTGTGCCATTTTTTCCAACCGCACCAGATACATCAAGTTTTCCGACATTGTTGAGAGGAAGAGAAACGCGTGGATCACCAATGTATCCACGCACATTTCCATTATAATCAGAAACAGCTATTAGAACATCTGCTGGACCATCACCATTTAGGCGAAGTGTCAATGAATTGTCCTCACCCTTGAGGGATGAACCCATAAGTGATGCAGCGGTAAGGAGTCTTCCGAGCGCTGCTGAGCAGACATTTGTTGTATTGTGAATTTCATGAGCACGACGAACAATATCAGTAGAATCAGTTGCGATAACTGTAAGGTCGCCCTCAGTTGAAATTAAACGCACTACTTTGCTCATTATTTAGCCTTCTCATCTATTCTTTTGAAAATTTCATCATAACCGCCTGCGCCAAATGACAGTGAACGGTTTACGCGAGAAATAGTTGCAGTTGATGCGCCAGTTGCAGCGACAATATCAGAATAAACTGCATGCTGAGTAAGCATCTTGGCAACGACGATTCTCTGTGAAAGTGATTTGAGTTCATTAACTGTGCACAGATCCTCAAAGAAAGCTGCGCACTCATCCATATCCTTTATTTCAAGGATGGCATTATAGAGAAACTCCAAGTTGTCATTATTTGCACCTTTTAGAGCCATAGCATCTCCTCCTAAAGTGAGATAATTTTATCACTTGTGTTTCACGTTGTAAAGCGTTAAAGTACACAAATCAAACCATCTTTTCTTGTTTAACCTTATGGTCGATAACATGACGGCTACGGAGCTCGTCATAAACATCCTTTAAAGATATGCCCATCTCTATCATAAGAACCATTACATGATATACGAGATCGGAGATTTCATATATAGTCTCTTTCTTATCATTGCCCTTGGCAGCAACGATTACTTCAGTTGATTCTTCGCCAACCTTCTTGAGAATTTTATCGATTCCTTTCTCAAAGAGATAAGTTGTATATGAACCTTCAACCTTTTCAGTCTTGCGGCCTTCAATCAACTTGATGAGAGCATCAAGTGAGAAGCCAGACTCCTCAGGATTGTTATAAACCTCTTTTGTGAAGCAAGATGTTGAGCCAGTATGACAAGCTGGTCCATCTGGGTTTACCTCAACAACGAGAGCATCATTATCACAGTCAGCAGTGATAGAAACGATATGCTGATAGTTTCCGCTTGTCTCACCCTTGAGCCAGAGTTCCTGTCTTGAACGACTATAGAAACAAGTAAGATTTTTCTCCATAGAGATTTTTAGGCTCTCCTTGTTCATATATGCAAGGGTCAATACCTGCTTTGTGCTTGCATCAACAACAATTGCAGGAATAAGACCTTTTTCATCAAATTTTAATTCATCTATGTTTAGCATACTCTTCTCCTATCTGCGAACTGGAATATTCTCAGCTGCGAGTCTGTCTTTTAAATCTTTAATCGAAACTTCACCATAGTGGAAAATCGATGCTGCAAGTCCCGCATCAACAAGTGGAAGTTCATGGAATAGTGTGACAAAGTCCTCTATCTTGCCTGCGCCACCTGATGCAATTACCGGTACATGTACCGCATTGCATACTGCATCGAGCATCTCGAGATCAAAGCCCTGCTTTACGCCGTCGGTGTCGATGGAATTTAGAACCACCTCGCCTGCGCCGCGATCAACGCAAGACTTAATCCAAGAAATGGCTTCCATTCCGGTGTTTTCACGTCCGCCCTTGGCGAACACTCTGAAAACGCCGTCGACACGTTTTACATCTGCAGATATTACAACGCATTGATCGCCATACAGGCGAGCCGCCTCTGTAATCAGTTCCGGATTTCTAATCGCACCAGAATTAACTGATACTTTATCTGCGCCACATTTGAGCACTCTGTCGAAATCCTCCACAGTATTAATACCGCCACCGACGGTCAGAGGAATGAAAACATTGGATGCTGCTTCAACCAAAATATCAGTAAAAAGCTTTCTTCCTTCTGCGCTTGCAGTTATGTCATAAAATACGAGCTCATCTGCTCCACAGTCACTATAAAACTTGGCAAGTTCAACTGGGGATGCGATTTCATTAAGCCCTGTAAAGTTAGTTCCCTTTACAACGGTGCCATTTCGCACGTCGAGGCAAGGAATTATTCTTTTTGCTATCATCTTGCCACCTCTATTGCGTCCGAAATTTTAATAGCACCTGTATAGTATGCCTTGCCAATAATAGCGGCATACATGCCCATGTTACGTAGGTTTTTGACATCATCGAGAGTGGATACTCCACCTGATGCTGTGATATCAAGACTGTATTTTTCTGAGAGTTCTTGATATAGAGCAAGATTAGTGCCCGCCATTGCACCATCCTTGGATATATCAGTACAGATGATTGTCTTGATTCCTATATCCTGCATCTTTTGACAGAATGTATAGACATCATATTCTGATGTTTCAAGCCATCCCTTGATTGCAACATAGCCATCTTTGATATCTACGCCAACTGCAATCTTGTCACCATATTTCTTATATGCATCAAGTAGGAACTGCTCATCTGTCACAGCTGCTGTACCGAGTATTACTCTATCCACACCAGCCTCTATATACTTTTCAATAGTCTCCATAGATCTGATTCCTCCACCGATTTCGGTAAAGAGGCCAGTCTCTTGAACTATTCTTCTAACTATTTCAATATTAGGTGTCTCGCCTGTTTTCGCACCCTCGAGATCTACAAGGTGGAGGCATGTTGCACCTTCCTTTTCAAAGTCCGCTGCGAACTCCCATGGCTTGTCACTATAAACTGTCATTTGATTATAGTCGCCTCTCAGCAGTCTTACAGCCTTGCCATCATAGAGGTCTATTGCTGGGAAAATCTTCATATCAGACCCTCCTCGCAAAATGCCTTCAATATATTGAGGCCTACTGTACCGCTCTTCTCTGGATGGAATTGACAACCGTAGATATTACCTTTTGCAACAGCTGCGGTTACAGGTACACCATATTCTGTTGTTGCAATAACAGATTCCTCTGCTTTTGCATAATATGAATGAACAAAATATACATAGTCACCATTGTTTATATATTTGAACAGTGGGCTATCACATTTAAAGTCAAGAGCGTTCCAACCCATTTCAGGTATTTTAAGCTCTGCTGGAACATAACCTGCAAGAGGCTCTATTGTACCCTCAATAAGACCGAGGCCCTTGTGTGTTCCATATTCATGGCTCTCTGTAAAGAGCATCTGCATACCGAGGCAGATGCCAAGGAGAGGCTTGCCACCTTTTGCCTCCTCGATAACAACTTTATCGAGGCCGGACTGACGCAACTTATTTGCCGCATCCTCAAAAGCGCCTACACCAGGCAATATGATTTTATCAGCGGCACGAATTTCATCCGCGTCACTGGTAATTTTAGTATCTGCACCAATTGCATTTAGTGAGCAAGAAAGAGAGAAAAGATTGCCCACGCCGTAATCAACTATGGCAATCATTAAAGTACTCCTTTCGTAGAAGGAATAACATCCTTATACTTCTCATCTATTGCCACTGCTTTGTGGAAGGTATGCCCTGCAGACTTGAATGCGCCCTCAATTATGTGGTGCGTATTCTTGCCTTCCATCTGCTTTATATGAAGTGTGCAATCAGCATTGCGGACAAATGCCCACCAGAATTCCTCAACGAGTTCTGTGTCAAAAGTACCAACTGACTTCTGCTTAATATTTAGGTCATAGCGGAGGAATCCTCTGCCTGAAAAATCAAGTGATGTAAGAATCAGTGCCTCGTCCATAGGAAGCATTGTTGTGCCATAACGTGTGATGCCACGCTTGTCACCAAGAGCCTCACTAAATGCTTTGCCGAGGCAGATACCGATATCCTCAACTGTATGGTGATAATCAACTTCTACATCACCATCACACTTGAGATCAAGATCAAATTTGCCGTGTCTTGTGAAGAGAATTAGCATATGGTCAAGAAATCCACAGCCACTGTCAATATTTGCAATGCCAGTGCCATCGAGATTTAGAGTCAAGCTAATATCTGTTTCAGCAGTTTTTCTGTTTACTGTTGCAACTCTATCCATTACTTTTTCTCCTCCATTAGTTTTTCAATCATTGAAATAAGAGCATCCATCTGCTCACGGCTGCCAATTGTGATTCGGTTATAATCATCAAGCCTTGGCTTGTCAAAGTGACGAATCAAAATTCCATTTGCCTTGAGGTCGAGGTACAGTTCCTTGCCAGGATAGATATCGGATTTCGCAAAGACGAAATTCGATTTTGATGGTAGGACATGGAAACCGAGACCCTCAAGTCTCGCAACTGTATAAGCTCTATTATCCATAATTGTCTTGCAATTATTTTTGAAATAATCATCGTCCTCAATAGCGCCAATACCAGCAGCCATAGTCATCTTATTGATGTTATATGGGTTAGTTGAATATCTAATTGTATTGAGGTCACGAATAAGATCCGCACATGCAATTCCATAGCCGAGACGTCCACCAGCAAGTGAGCGTGACTTGGAGAATGTCTGAGTAACGAGCAAATTGTTGTACTTATTTATAAGTGATACGGCTGACTCAGTACCATAGTCTACATATGCCTCATCTACAACCACTACATTGTTTGGATTGTTCTTTACAATCTCCTCTATATCAGATAGGGAAAGAGCAATACCAGTTGGTGCATTTGGATTGGCAATAAAGATTGTTGCACCAACATTCATATAATCATTTATATCAATAGAAAAATCATCGCGGAGTGGGATTTCTCTATATGAAATATTATTAAGAGCAGCAAATACAGGATAGAAACCATAAGTGATATCAGGGAAAACAGCAGGTGTATTCTCATCGCAAAATGCCATAAATGCAAAGTTCAGAACCTCGTCTGAACCATTTACGCATATTACATTTTCGCGCTCTACACCATAATATTTTGCAAGTGCCTCAACGAGACCAGTGCACTCTGGATCAGAGTAGAGCTGAAGTGACTTTATAGCCTCACTTACATATTCCTGCGCCTTCTTAGATGGTGGGAATGGAGACTCATTTGTATTGAGTTTATTATACTTCATATCACGTGGCTGCTCACCTGGTGTATATGGTATCAGCTTATCGTATTTGCTACTAAAGAAATCACTCATATCGATTTTCCTTTTACTTTTCTGTTCTAATTACTGCGCTCTTAGCATGGCCTGTTAGGCCTTCCTTCTCTGCAAAATATGCTACTTTCTTAGCATCTTTTTCCAGAGCTTCATAAGAGTAATAAATAAATTGGCTCTTCTTGATAAAGTCATCAACAGAGAGAGCACTAGAGAATTTTGCTGTGCCACTTGTTGGAAGTGTGTGGTTAGGGCCAGCAAAATAGTCGCCTATTGCCTCTGGGCAATTACGTCCGAGGAATATTGAACCTGCATGATGAATTTTATCGAGATAATCAAATGGATTATCAACACACAGTTCCATATGCTCTGGAGCAATCTCATTTGCAATATCAATTACAGTATCGAGTGTATCTGCAACGATAATCTTGCCATTGTTATCAATGGATGCGCGAGCGATGTCGGCGCGAATAAGTTCTGGAATCTGCAATTCCAATTCTG
The DNA here is from genome assembly GCA_045642705.1 of Acutalibacteraceae bacterium. GTDB lineage: Bacteria > Bacillota > Clostridia > Oscillospirales > Acutalibacteraceae > UBA1227. The sequence goes on along the minus strand of JAZUJK010000004.1, from coordinate 111,573 downwards.
CTGATACGCGCTCTGCGAGCTCGGCGCTGTCAGTGACAAGCACTGCGGATGCAAGCTTGTCATGCTCTGCTTGTGAGAGCAAGTCAGCAGCTACATAGCGAGGATCTGATTTGCCATCTGCTACAACTAAGATTTCTGATGGACCTGCAATCATATCAATCGATACGCGTCCAAATACCTGCTTCTTAGCCTCAGCAACAAAGGCATTTCCAGGACCTACAATCTTGTCTACTGCTGGAATAGATTCTGTACCGAAAGCGAGGGCTGCAATTGCCTGAGCGCCACCGCACTTAAATATCTTATCAATGCCAGCAACATATGCTGCGGCGAGAATCGCGGGATTAATCTTGCCATCCGATGATGGAGGAGTCACCATAACGACTTCCTTTACACCGGCAATCTTGGCAGGTATAGAATCCATCAAAACTGTTGATGGATAAGCAGCTGTGCCACCTGGTACATAGAGGCCCGCTCTATCAACTGGCATAAACTTTTGGCCAACAATTACGCCATTGTCACGCTCAATTTGAAAAGACTCACGAACCTGTGCCTTGTGGAACTCGCGGATATTGGATGCAGCCTCATTTAAGATTTCAATAAACTCTGGCTCAACTGAATTTACGGCCTCTTTTATCTCCTCTTCACTTACAAGGAGACTACCAAGATGTGCCCCATCAAATTTTTCACAATATCCGAGAACAGCCTTGTCACCATTTTCTCTGACATCTTTTATGATGTCGGAAACTATTGCTGCAACATCTACAGTAGGAGTGACACGTGCGAATATTTCGCTGTTGGCTTCCTCGCCATATTTCATTATCTTAATCATTCTGTTCCTCCAACTGTTTCTTGATTCCATCAACTAGACGCTCAATCTGTTCTGTCTTGAAACCAAAAGTTGCCTTATTCGCAATAAGTCTTGCTGAGATTGGAACAATCTCCTCCTTGATTTCGAGATTGTTCTCACGCAAGGTCGCACCTGTTTCTACTATATCTACAATTACATCTGATAGACCGATAACTGGTGCAATCTCAATTGATCCGTGTAGGCCGATAATATCAATATCGCGACCCTTAGATGCATAAAAGTCACGGGCGATATTGGAAAATTTTGTAGCTACACGAATGGTGCGCTGCCCATCATCTACCCACTCGACTGGAGCGGAAACTGTCATACGACATTTTCCAATGCCGAGGTCGAGTAGCTCATAGACATCCGGCGCATATTCAAGCAAGATATCCTTGCCTACAACGCCGATGTCGGCAGCGCCACGCTCTACATAAATAGATACATCTGATGGCTTAACCCAGAAATATCTAACATCATTTTCTTCATCTTCAAAGGTAAGCTTTCTGCCTGGTTCTAGAAGTGCAGGACAACCAAAGCCTGATTTTTCAAGCATCTCATATACGCATTCGCCAAGTCTACCTTTTGGAAGTGCGATATTAAGCATCAGTTGTCACCTTCTCACCCTTGATTTCAATAAGTTTTGTATATTTAAATCCCTCTGGGATTTCCTTCAATACACTAACCCTGTTCGCTGACGCTTTAGCTTCATCAGCTGTTTTAATTACAAGCCCAATCGGAGCATTATCATCATATTTAATGACAACATCTGCATCCAAGCCAGAATTGTCATCAGACAAGAATTCAAGTGCATCAACATAGAGAGCAAATCCAAGAGCACGGTCTGTTCTATGGAGTCTCTTCATCAGTTTGTCATACTGACCACCTGTTATAACAGACTCAGGAACGCCCATCACATAGCCCTTAAATACTATTCCATTGTAATAACTGATATCAGATACAACAGAGAAATCGATATTTATCTTCTCTGAACCAATTGCTGATACAACATTGCGAAGCTTAATGAAAGCCTCATTTTGGCCGAGTATAGTCTCAAGTTCAGCCAATACATTTGCAGCCTTGCCATAAGTACCAACAAGTTTTCTGAGTAACTCTATGCTGGATTCTGAGACATTATTCTTTTGGCAGAGAAGTTCCATCTCATGCATGCTCTTGTTGCCGATAGCAGCGAGAATTTCACGAATTCCTGCTGATGAAACTCCATCAGCGTCAAGTATTCCTGTTAAGATATCCATATTGGATACTGAGAGATAACAATCATTTGATATCTTCTCAAGGCTCAATGTTGCAAGCTTAATAACTTCTGCAATCATATAGTCATCAACATTGCCGAAGCATTCGAGACCAAGTTGACGAATCTCACGGAATGAATTGCTACCCTTGGCAACACGATATACACTCTCGTCATAATACACTTTTGAAATGTCAGCGATACCGCTGGCATTTTTTATTATTGATAATGTTACGTCTGGCTTGAGTGCCATAAGTTTACCTGACACATCAGTAAATGTAAGTACATTCTCTGAAATCAAGAAGTCCTTGTTTCTTGCATAGAGCTCGTACTCCTCGAACTTACTCATGTTATATCGGTTGTAACCGTTTTCATAATAGAGGTCAGATAAATTGGCAATTATTTTATCCAAATTACTTATTCTCATCTTTTACTCCCTTCATGAGCCAAGCTCTTACTGCATCCACTCCGTCACCTTTAGTTGCAGAGAATGGAATGATATCAAGTGGTTGAAATTCTGAACATATCTCTCGATGCATATCGAGACATTGCTGAAATTCTGTTTTGTTTAACTTATCGCACTTTGTCAGCACAACGATGAATGGCATCTCTGTTGCTGATAAGAAGTCAAGCATCTGCAAATCATCCTCAGTTGGCTTGTGTCGCATGTCGACAAGCTGGAGGACGAGTCTTATATCTCTGTCGGACTGGAAATACTCCTCAATCATTTGGCCCCAGCGATTGCGTTCGTCAAATGAATGTTTCGCATAACCATAGCCTGGCAGGTCAACGAGGCGGGCATCGTCTGCCTTATAAAAGTTGATTGTGATAGTCTTACCTGGCTGAGAACTTACTCTTGCAAGATTCTTTCTGTTTAGGACCTTGTTTATAAGAGACGATTTGCCAACATTTGACCTGCCCGAGAAAACAAGCTCAGGCATTGTGGATGCTGGCAACTGCTTATATGTGCCAGCAGATAATTCATAATCAACCTTGTTGAGATTCATACGTTTACCTCGTCAAATTAGTGCTTCTTTAAACACTTCATCAAGTTTACTTACTGGGATGAATTTAACATGCTCGCGAACAACGCTCGCACAGTCACGGAGATCTGGCTCATTATCATGAGGAATAAGAACTGTATTCATTCCAGACTTATATGCAGCCATTGTCTTCTCTCGGAGTCCACCGATAGGCATTACCTTGCCTGTCAATGAAATCTCACCCGTCATTGCAACATTTCCATTTACCTTTCTGCCTGTAAGTGCAGAGAGAAGTGATGTTGCCATAGTAACACCAGCAGATGGTCCATCCTTCGGAACAGCTCCCTCTGGTACATGGATATGAATATCCTTCTTCTCATAGAAGTCAGGTTCAATTCCATATCTGTCTGCATTCGCTCTGATATATGAAACAGCTGCTTTTGCAGACTCTTTCATAACATCGCCGAGTGAACCAGTGAGTTCAATTGTTCCCTTACCTGGCATTACAACTGTCTCAACTTGGAGCATCTCTCCACCGACTTCTGTCCATGCGAGACCATTAACAACTCCAACTGAGTTCTTGTGTTTCTTGCTGTCTTTATATTTCACTGGACCGAGAATGTCTTCAACATCCTTTTGTTTAACAGTGATTTTATAGTCTGGTGCTTTCACAACATTAAATGCTGTAACTCTCGAGATTTTATCAATCTTGCGCTCGAGTGTTCTAACACCAGCCTCCCTTGTATATCCTGAGATGATGTAATTGATACTGCCATCAGTAAAACGGATATTGCTCTTGCTCAGGCCATGGCGAGCAATTGATTTTGGAATAAGATGTTCCTTGGCTATATGGAACTTCTCATCAGCAGTATAGCTATATAAATCAATTACTTCCATTCGGTCAAGAAGTGGAGCAGGGATATTGTTCTTATCATTTGCTGTCGTGATAAATATTGTCTTGGACAGGTCAAATGGTATCTCGAGATAGTGGTCAACGAAAGCCTTATTCTGCTCTGCGTCAAGTACTTCGAGCATTGCAGATGCAGGGTCACCGCGCATGTCTGCTGCCATCTTATCTATCTCGTCAAAGAGGATAAGTGGATTGCATGTTCCAGCATCTGAAACAGCGGCCATAACGCGACCTGGCATACTGCCGATATATGTGCGGCGATGGCCGCGTATCTCTGCCTCGTCATGCACGCCGCCGAGTGATACACGGGCAAAACTTCTTCCCATTGCACGAGCAAGGCTCTCTGCAATAGATGTTTTGCCGACACCCGGAGGTCCTGCGAGGCAGATAATCTGTCCCTTAACATCAGGATTCAGTTTTCTTACAGCAAGGACTTCAATAATTCTGTCCTTTACTTCACTGAGTCCATAGTGGTCATTATCGAGAACACGTCTTGCGGCATCGAGATCAAGCTTATCAACAGTCTCTTTGTCCCAAGGAAGTGCGAGAACATTGTCGAGATAATTTCTAATTACTGTACCTTCTGCTGGTGAACCCGCTCCCATTTTCTGGAGACGGATACATTCGCGAAGCAATTTCTCTCTTGATTTCTCATCGATATTCACGATAGCGTTAATCTTTTTCTTATACTCATCAATCTCGTCTACATCAGATCCATCGAGTTGCTCCGAGATTGCGCGCATTTGCTCACGCAGGTAGTACTCGCGCTGATTCTCATCAACGGCACGTTCAACCTTGGCGCTTATCTCATCCTCAAGTCGCATTATCTGAATCTCGCCTGTGATAATCTCACAGAGTTTTTCAAGACGAGTAATTGGATGTTGTTCATCGAGAATCTTTTGCTTTTCTTGGAACCCGATTGCGATAACTGATGCTATATAATCTGCCATTGCACCTGGTGCATCATCTGCTATTACGCGGAGCATAACATCAGGTGACATCTTAGGTGTATAGGACGCATATTCATCAAATATTTCGCGGGCTCTGCGCATGAGTGCTATTGCATAGTCCTCGCGGTTCTTGGCATAACCCTTCTCCGGTCTACGCTCAACGAGCGCAGAGAGATGGTTGCCATCGTCAATACCGCGACGCAAAACAGCTCGGCAATCGCCCTCTACTATTACGCGAATAGTATTGGATTCAGGCACGCCAATTATCTGGCGAACCTTGGTTAGCACACCAATTCTATATACATCTTTGAAAGTTGGTTCCTCTATATCTGCGTTTTTTTGAGTCACCAGAAATAGCTCCGTGCCCTCATCCATAGCGGCCTTGACTGCTGCAATAGACTTCTCTCTTGCAGCATCAAAATGAAGCATCATTCCCGGGAAAACAACAAGCCCGCGCAGTGCAACAACAGGGACCAATATGTTATTTTCTTCCATTTTTATCCCTCTCTAAAAATAGCAAAGAACTGCCACCGGGATTTCCTATGGCAGTTCCACACGTGTTATGCACGTTTGCGAGTTGACTTCGTCGCAGCACTTCCGTCTATAAGAAGTGGCTCTGGAGGCTTCTTGTTAGCATTGCGGAGAACCTTAGGCTCAGCATCTTTTTCTACACATTCCTTGGTGATGACAATCTTTTCAACCTTATTGTCCGAAGGAGAGGTGAACATGACAGGTTGTAAAATCTTTTCCATAACACCGCGGAGTCCGCGAGCGCCAGTTTTCTTCTCGAGTGTAAGACGTGCCATTGCAACAAGTGCATCGTCGTCAAACTCGAGATCAATGCCGTCCATCTTAAAGAGCTCCTGATACTGCTTTACAAGTGAGTTGCGAGGCTCCTTTAAGATTCTAACAAGAGCTTCCTCATCCAAATCGGAGAGTGCTGTAATTACAGGTATACGACCAACGATTTCAGGAATAAGACCATATTTTACAAGGTCCTGAGGAATTACTTTGCTCATTGCCTCAGAGAGGTCCATTTCCTTCTTACTCTTGATATCTGCACCAAAGCCAAGTGAGCCCTGGCCCTCACGCTTTTCAACAATCTTTTCGATTCCATCAAAAGCGCCACCGCAGATAAAGAGAATATTCTTGGTATCCACCTGAATGAACTCTTGCTGTGGGTGTTTTCTGCCACCCTGTGGAGGAACATTAGATACTGTTCCTTCAAGTATTTTAAGAAGTGCCTGCTGAACACCTTCACCTGATACATCACGAGTGATAGATGGGTTCTCAGACTTTCTTCCTATCTTGTCGATTTCGTCGACATAGATGATTCCGCGCTCAGCGCGTTCAACATCATAATCTGCTGCCTGGATAAGGCGAAGGAGAATATTCTCAACATCTTCGCCGACATAACCTGCCTCTGTAAGAGTTGTTGCATCTGCAATTGCAAATGGAACATCAAGCATACGAGCAAGTGTCTGGGCAAGCATTGTCTTACCAACACCAGTTGGTCCGAGAAGAAGCACATTACTCTTTTGAAGTTCTACGCCAACTTCGTCACCGTAGAAGATTCTCTTGTAATGGTTATAAACTGCAACGGAAAGAGCAATCTTAGCATCGTCCTGTCCGATAACATATTCATCAAGTGCTTTCTTGATTTCCTCTGGTTTAGGAAGTGGTTTACCGCTATTTGGCATATGTGCTTTGTGCCTTGGACCCTCTTCCTCGTGGAGAGCGTCGACACATAGTTCAACACACTCATCACAGATGAAAATTCCAGGTCCAGCGATTAACTTGTAAACCTCATCCTGAGTTCTACCACAGAAGGCGCAAAAAACTTCTTTTTTGTCCTGTCCTGCCACGCGGTATCACCTCTTTATCTCTTAGTAATAACTTTATCGATCAAACCGTACTCGAGAGCTTCCTCGGCTGACATATAATTGTCACGCTCTGTATCAATTGCGATCTGCTCAATTGACTTGCCTGTATTCTCAGCAAGAATCTTGTTGAGATTTTCACGAGTACGAACCAAATGATCAGCATGAATCTTAATCTCTGTTGCCTGACCCTGAAGTCCGATATCACCACCGATTAGAGGCTGATGAATAAGAATCTCAGAGTTTGGAAGAGCGAAGCGCTTTCCCTTAGCACCAGCTGAGAGGAGGAAAGCACCCATAGATGCTGCCATACCTACACAGATTGTTGATACATCACATTTGATGTAATTCATGGTGTCATAAATTGCAAATCCAGATGAGATTGAACCACCTGGGCTATTGATATAGAGGCTGATGTCCTTCTCAGCATCCTGTGACTCAAGATAGAGTAACTGAGCTACAACAAGGCTTGCTGTCTGATCATTAACCTGGTCTGAGAGAACAATGATTCTGTCCTCAAGCAAACGGGAGAAAATATCATACTGACGTTCGCCTCTATTAGTCTGTTCGATAACATATGGTACAAGTGCCATATAAATGCCTCCTTTTTAAAAGGATTATTTGTCTGCCTTCTTAGCAGGTGCTTTCTTAGCTGGAGCCTTCTTTTCAGCAGGCTTCTTCTCAGCTGTCTTCTTAGCAGCTGGCTTCTTTTCAGCCTTGTCGTCTGCCTTGTCAGCAGCCTTCTTGGCTGGAGCCTTCTTAGCAGCTGGCTTATCCTCTGTAATCTTAGCTGCTGCCTTAACAGCATCAAGAGCCTTAGCCTTCTTGAGATCAGCACGGATCTCTTCTACGCCAAATGCGTTCTTGATCATATCAGGCTCAACTTCATACATCTTAGCCATCTCGTCGATACGAGCATCAACGTCAGCGTCTGATACTTCAATCTTCTCAAGCTCTGCAATCTTCTCAAGAGCAAGTGTGCACTTAACCTGAGTCTCAGCACGATCCTTGAACTGCTCACGGAGAGCTTCCTCAGTTGTGCCTGTGTACTGCATGTAGAGGTCAAGGTCCATACCAGCCTGCTGAATCTGATAACCGAACTGCTGGATTGAATCATCGATTGCACGGTCAAACATAACCTGTGGGATCTCGCCTGAAACAAGTTTAGCAAGTTCATCTGCAAGAGCCTGCTCAAGTTCCTGATCTGCCTGCTCGTTCTTACGATTCTCAAGATTCTTCTTAGTGTCAGCCTTGAGTTCCTTGAGTGTGTCGAACTCTGATACGTCCTTTGCGAACTCATCATCGAGCTCTGGGAATTCCTTCTCTTTTACTGTATGAAGTTTAATTGCAAATTTAGCATCCTTGCCTGCAAGTTCCTCTGAGCCATACTCCTCTGGGAACTTAACGTCTATATCAAACTCATCGCCAGCCTTGTGGCCGATGATCTGATCTTCAAATCCTGGGATGAATGAACCTGAACCAATTTCAAGTTCGTATTCCTCAGCGTGACCGCCCTGGAATTCAACACCGTCAACAGAACCTGTGAAATCGATAACTGTGAGGTCGCCGTCCTTAACCTTGCGGTCAACTTCTACGAGACGGGCATTGCGCTCACGAAGCATATTGATTTCTGCATCTACCTCAGTAGCTGTTACTTCTGTTGCAGCCTTAGTAACCTTGATGCCTTTGTACTTGCCAAGTTCAATCTCTGGCTTTACTACACATTTAACTGTGAATGTAACTCCATCTTTTCCAACTTCCTTGAAGTCGATGTCATATGGAGAATCAACGAGTTCGAGGTCAGCCTCATTAACAGCAGCCTCAACTGTCTCAGGATAGAGAAGTTCGAAAGCATCGTTATAGAATACTTCCTCACCGTAGTACTTGATAATCATACCCTTAGTTGCCTTGCCCTTGCGGAAGCCAGGAACCTGGATAGATTTCTTTACCTTCTCATATGCCTTGTCGTTGGCATCTGCCCAAGCAGCAGCGTCAACATTGATTTCAAGTTCGTAGACATTAGTTTCTACTTTCTTTGATGTTTTTAAGCTCATTTCAAGCCTCTCCTTCTAATAACTATTTATTGGTATCATAAAAGCCTATATATTATAACAGAACAAGTTTATGATTTCCACTATTTTATTTGCAAATTAATTTAGGGCAAAATTCGAGGGAATCAGCAGATATCAAATCAAATTTTATTCCCTCATATGTATCGCGAAATGCGTATGGAATCGATGCTCCATGGAGGTGGGCATAATAGCAACGCTTTATGCCAGACTCTATGAGAACTTCCATTATCGGCTCGCAGATTCGGTCACCCGAAATCGGCGGATAATGGAGAAAGAGAACTGGCTCCTTGCCCGTCGCCCGTGCTGCATCGATTGACGTGCGTAGCCTACCGCATTCGCGATTGATTATCTTGTCGGATGCCTCGCTATCATCATCAAAAAACCAGCCTCTAGAGCCACATATAGCGATATCACCTACCGGATATGCATTGTTAAAGAGGAATTTGATTGTACTAATCTCATTTGCCTCTAAAAATGCATTCATCTTAGTAAGTGTCTCCCACCAATAATCATGGTTTCCCTTGCCGATTATCTTAGTACCTGGAAGACTGTCAATGAAACGTAAATCGTCCAATGTGTCCTCCAAATTAAGAGCCCAAGAAATATCGCCAGGAATTACCACTGTATCGTCAGCGGATACTACTCTTATCCAATTTTTCGAAAGGCGATCCATATAGTCCTGCCAGCCGCCGAAAATATCCATTGGTTTATCGGCGCCGAGAGATAGATGCGTATCGCCTATTGCGAAAACGGCCATACTAAAACCTCAATTTAAATTAAATGCCGAGCATGTCATATACGCACTGCTCCATATCCGCTATCTCAGATACGGATGTGAAACGTACAGTTCTATCCTTTAGGCCTGCAAGAGGTGCTGGAACCTCAGTTCCAGTAACACGTGACAACTCGTCTGTCATATCAAATTCATCAAGTTCTGGTGCCTTGCCAAGGATTGCTGAAAGCACACTCTTTGGGAACTTATATGGTGATGCAGTAGATGCAATAACAGTAGGTGTTCCATCCTTCAATTTGTTATAGACATTGATTGCAACTGCTGTATGTGTATCTGAGAGATAACCTGCATCATATGTGGACTTGATTGTCTCTGCATCCTCTTCCTCTGTTGAGAAACCAGCAGCAAAATTCTCCTTGATACCAGCCATAATTTTATCTGATACGGTATATTTTCCTGTGGTTACAAGATCATTCATATATCCACGAATTTCCTCATCATTCTCATCTGAGAGATGGAAAAGAAGTCTCTCAAGATTGGATGAGATAAGGATATCCATAGATGGAGATGTTGTGAGATAGAACTCACGATTCTTATCATATGTTCCTGTTGTGAGGAAGTCTGTAAGTACATTGTTGCTATTGGATGCGCATACGAGAGTCTTGATTGGAATGCCCATCTTCTTAGCATAATATGCAGCAAGAATGTTACCAAAGTTTCCTGTTGGTACAACAACATCCATAGGCTCACCCATCTGCAATTTCCCTGCAGCAAGCATGTCACAATAAGCGCTGCAATAATATACAACCTGAGGTACGAGACGACCCCAGTTGATAGAGTTTGCTGATGAGAACATCATGCCAGATGCTGCGAGCTTCTCTGCAACTGCTTTGTCTGTAAATATCTTCTTAACGCCAGTTTGTGCGTCATCAAAATTACCTTTTATTGCACAGACGCCAACATTGGCACCCTCTTGTGTCTGCATCTGCAACTTCTGCATAGGGCTGACACCTAGTGCTGGATAAAATACGAGAATACGTGTATGTGGTACATCGCGGAAGCCCTCAAGTGCAGCTTTTCCCGTGTCGCCCGATGTTGCAACAAGAATTACAATCTCCTTATCTGGTGCTGCTCTCTTGGCAGCAGTTGTAAGCAGATAAGGAAGAAGTTGCAATGCCATATCTTTAAATGCACAAGTAGGGCCCCAGAAGAGTTCCAAAATATTAGCTTTATCATCAAGTGCTACAAGTGGAGCCACTGCTGCGCTCTTGAACTTACCATCGCGATAAGCTCCTTCTACGCAATATTCAATCTCATCCTTTGTAAAATCAGTGAGATAGAGAGATAAAATCTTCTTAGCGCGCTCCTTGTATGACATTCCTACCATTGCAGAAATATCATCAGTAGAGAGCTGTGGTATCTCGCATGGTACGAAAAGTCCTCCCTCATCAGAGATGCCCTTCGTAATGGCCTCAGATGATGTAACCTTCAAATTCTTATTTCTTGTGCTTGTATAAAACATATACGTCTCCTTGCCTAGAGCTCAAATGCATTTTTTAGCATCTCAGTTCTAATTTCTCCCGTATTTTCATCAATATCTATTTCTATGCAGTCAAAACGCGGTTGTAAATTTGACCTCGCATATTGCTTGTTGCACAGCAGAAAATAGTTCGCAGTGCGAATTATTTTCTTTTGTTTTGCAACATCAATAGCCTCAAATCCTGTGGCAATATTGCCACTTGATTTACGTGTTTTGACTTCAACGAACGCGAGATATTTTCCATCGCGTCCAATAATATCTATCTCGCCAAATCGCGAGATGAAATTTCTACAGATTATATGGTAGCCATGCTCTTTTAAAAAATTTGTCGCAATCTGCTCACCATCTATTCCGAGCCCAGTGGTTTTCATAATGCCTTTCCACGATAGCCACAGTGTTAATGCATTTTCTTAAGGAAGGTCATTCTATGAATCTCAGATGGTCCAAATTCACGGATTTTTTCATAGTGAAGAGCCGTTCCATACCCCTTGTGCTTTTCAAATTGATACTCTGGATATAGTTTTGCCATTTCCAGCATATATCTGTCCCTTGAAACCTTGGCAAGAATTGATGCTGCGGCAATGCTCATAGATTTTGCATCGCCCTTGACAACAGTCTCCTCTGTACAAGGAAGGCCAGGCTTTTTATTTCCATCAATGAGTGCCATATCTGGAACTATACCAAGTCCTTCATAAGCGCGTCTCATTGCAAGAAAAGTCGCTTGTAAAATATTGATTTCATCGATCTCTTTTTCTGATGAAGATGCAACACTATAGGCGACTGCTTTTTCAATTATCACATCAAAGAGAGCTTCTCTCTTTTTCTCGGTCAACTTCTTGGAGTCATTTAGTCCCTCTATTTCGCAATCGAGTGGCAATACGACAGCCGCTGCGAAAACAGGTCCAGCGAGAGGACCGCGGCCCGCTTCATCGATTCCACATACAACTGTAAAGCCGGAATCGATAGCTGCTTTTTCATATTCATATGATGGACTATCCATAATCAAGGCCTCTCAAATGTTAGTCTTCCGAGCTTGCCGCCGCGGTACTCATCGAGAAGGGTTACAGCTGCACGTTCAGTATCAACTTCGCCGCCTCTAATCTTCATACCACGAGCAATTCCAATTTTTTCCAATATTTCATATGACTCAAGTTCCATATCTTCATTGGAAATTTTATATCTTTCAATCAAGCGATCACTATAATCGCGCTTCAATACATCTATTAGGCGCACTGCAATAGTCTCGGCATCCAAGATCTCGTCCTTGACTGAGCCTATGAATGCAAGCTTATCGCCTACTGCTGGATCATCGAACTTAGGCCATAACACACCTGGTGTGTCAAGGAGCTCGATTCCATTTCCACAGGCAACCCACTGGCTTGTTCTTGTGACGCCTGGCTTGTCTGCAGTCTTGAGCCTATTTCTACCACTCATTTTATTGATAAAAGTGGACTTGCCTGTGTTAGGGATACCAACGACCATAAAGCGCAGTGCCTTACCCGGCATGCCCTTCTCTATGTTGGCTGCAATCTTGTCGGCAAGGGCAGCCTTCACCACCTCGTCGAATTTTCCAAGGCCCTTGCCTGTCTTGCAGTCAACAGCCATGGCATGCGCCCCCATTTCCTCGAAATGGCGTATCCACTGCGCTGTCGCATTAGCATCCGCGACATCACATTTATTGAGAAGAATGATGCGAGGCTTACTGCTTGTCAGCTCATCCAGTTCTGGATTGCGGCTGGATATTGGAATTCTCGCATCAACAAGTTCTACAACAGCATCAACCAGTGGCAAATTCTCTTTTATTTTTCTGCGGGTCTTGGCCATATGGCCAGGAAACCATTGCACAGTATCCTTGGAAATATCTGCCATTTTTCTGCTCCTTACTCTAAGAAGTCTCTAACATCCAGTGAAACAATTCCCTCTTGTGTGATTCCCTTGGTTGCCTTACCGATAATACTTCTGTTATCGATAAGTCCAACTATTGTTGATCTGGAGTCAATAGAGCCCTGTCTATTGTCACCCATAACGAAGCAATAGCCTTCTGGCACCTCGAGAGGGAATTTCATATCGTACTTTGTATTGGTTGAGTTATTGATATAAGGCTCAACAATTTCAGCGCCATCAAGGAATACTTTTCCGCTGCCGAAATCAATATTAATTGTCTCACCCTCGGTTGCAATAACGCGCTTAATGATACTTTCATTGAGTGAGCCTGGTCTTGAAATTACAACCACATCACCATAGTGAGGCTTGTAATTTGAGCCGATTTCATTAAGCAATACATAATCGCCTGTCGTCAAAATAGGATTCATAGAATTACCTATAACTCCTACGAAACGGAAAAAGAAGGTAAATAAAATAGCAAGAATAATTGTTGCTGTAATTAGTACACTAACTGCATCATAGAGTAACACTTGTATTTTTTCTCTTGTTTCCATTTATTTCGCCTCCTTATTATTTACATCTATCAACATTTTTCCTAATATGTATTGTTCATTTATGAGACCAATTGAAGCGGATCTTGAATCAAGTGAACCGTTTCGATTGTCTCCCATAACGAAATAGTAGCCTGTTGGGATCACTACTGGAAAAGTCGGTCCGTCAGAGTACTGAAGATAAGTTTTATCTGCTATATACTCCTCGTGGAGTTCTTTATCATTTAGATAAACCGTACCAGTATTGAAATCAATATCGATTGTATCCCCCGGCACTGCTATAACACGTTTTACGATGGATACATCATTTTCTCTATGAATTACAACGATGTCACCATGTGAATAATTTATTGTTGCAGGAGTTATTATCAATCTATCATTTTCAAGGAGAGTAGGTTCCATAGAAGAGCCAACTACTGATGCAACTCGGAATAAACATGCCAATATAACAAATACTGCAATTGAAGCTGAAATAAGAACTGATACTATGTCGTAGATCAATTCATGTATTCTGAAACTTTTACTGTCCACAACTGCACCATCCTTAAAAATAATTTCTTCATATTCTGTCATCCGGGTTCACCTCCCCAAACTACTAATTGAAAATTCATTTTACTACAAATAGGTTACAAAATCAAATTTATATATAAATAAAAAATAAGAGGACGACCAGGGTCGTCCTCTCGTAACCAAAATTAAAGTTGTTCCTTAACCTTAGAAGCCTTACCAACTCTATCACGAAGATAGTAGAGCTTGCTTCTACGAACCTTACCACGACGAGTAACTTCGATCTTAGCAACATTTGGTGAGTTAAGAGGGAATACTCTCTCAACACCTACGCCATATGATACACGACGTACTGTGAATGTCTCTGAAACACCGCTACCACGCTTAGCAATTACAGTACCCTCGAAAACCTGAATTCTCTCACGGTTACCTTCCTTGATATTAACGTGTACTTTAACAGTATCACCGATGTTAAACTGTGTCTGTTCAGCCTTAACCTGGCCCTCTGTAATGATTTTAAGTGCGTCCATTTTTATTCCTCCATAAAAATAATCAGAACGTTCATACACACGGGAGTGTCAGAGGACCGTCCGGGAAGTTTGTTTGAGCGAGGCTCAAACGCCTATTTATAATAACAGAACGTTATATAAAGTGCAAGTACTTTTTTAACCTACGAAAATCTGGCACCAATAATAATGGCCTTCTTTGTCCTTTTCACGTGCAATACCCATCTTGGTATAATTCTTGGAAAGGATATTTGCCTTATGTGATTCAGACTCCATCCAGCCTGCAACAACGGTCTTAGAATTGTCGTAGTTATAAGCAATATTCTCACCGTGATAGCCCTTAGCATATGCTGTTGATTCCAGCACAGTAAAGCACTTGGAACCGTCAGGACGTGTGTGAGTAAGTTTTCCTGCCTTGGCCATTTCCTTGGCACGAGTTGCCGCACAACTATTGAGAGTTGCATCGAGTGAAAGTTCAGCAAGACCTGCTTTCTTTCTTGCCTGATTTACATACTTCAGTGTATTCAGCTGCAATTCTCCAAACGATGCGATTTCCTCCTCTTGCTTTCCAGCAGGAAGAGTTGTAGTGGTTGTCGCCTTAGTGGTGGTTGTAGTCGGTTTAGTTGTTGTCGTCGTAGTTGTTGATGTAGGATCTGAAACAGGTGCACTACTTGTTGGAGCCTGCGTAGAAGATGGTGGGGCAGGTTTCTTAGTTGGTGCTACAGTTACCTGTGTCGGAACAACTCCTGCTTCTTCCATAGCGGAAGTGCTATTCTGACGTGTTTTTCCCATTCCGACTGTAATAGTTCCGAAGGCAATGGCAAAGCAAAGTACAAACGCAATTGCGAACTTAATTATTGTACCTTTCATTTGCATCATTCCTTTCGTTTATTTAATAATAGCATAAGACTATTGGTTACTATTATACACATATTCGGTCAAATGTCTAATAAAAAAAGGAGTGGCGAACCACTCCTTTTATTTTTTGATTTTATTCAGGCTTTGCTGTGCCACACTTTGGGCAGAATTTTCCAGAACATGCTGCGCCACAAGCTGGGCAAATCCAAGCATCAGCGTCTACTACTGGAGCCTCTTCTGGAGTTACATCAACAATAGGTGAAGCATTCTCTACAGGAGCAGATGGTGCTGCTTGAGGTGCTGCTGTACCAACACCAACCGTAAATACAGGTGTATCTGTTGATGGGAAGCAGAGAAGAACAATCAAAGCAATCTGGCCTACTGATGGGATAAAGTTTACGAAAATAAGCCACCATGGGAAGCCAGCATCACGAAGACGACGAACTGTCATTGTAATATCTGCAATTGCAAGGAAGATAACTAAAACGCCAACAACTACGCAGAGAATAATACCGAGAATTACGAAAACTGCGCTAGCGCCATTATCCATTCCAGCGCCGATGCCAAGAAGAATTCCTGGAATAATACATGCAACGAAAGTTACAAGAACCTCTGCAAGTGTTGCCCACCAATAATCCGGGCGATTAGTCTTGCCATTAACGTCTTTCCAATTATCAATCATCTTTTTAAATGCTTCTACCATTTAAAATCAACTCCTTATTAAATAAGTCACCTTCATTATAAATATTTATCGAGTTCTTTGTCAATAAACTCGTCCTTTTTTATCTTAGGATCACGAATAAGTTTTCCTCGTGACATAACCATAGATAGATTCTTGAGTGTCTTGAGGTCATCAAGTGGATTGGCATCAGATACAATAATATCCGCATCCTTGCCCACTTCAATAGTACCTGTGACATTTCCTACGCCTACAATTTCAGCATTTCTCTTGGTTGCTGTATATAGGGCAAAAGCAGGTGTAACATCACAATACTTTACAAAGTAAATAAGCTCTCTCCACATATCATAATGTCTAATAAATGGGCATCCTGTATCTGTGCCAATGCCTACAGGAATGCCGTTTTGAAGGCATACCTTAGCACATTCAATGATACCATTCATTACAATTGTGCCGTTCTTTTTACCGATCTCATTTGTATTGCTGACAGATAGGTCAAATAAGCAATATGGAAGTGCTGGAGAGATAGTACATACATCTGCAGCACCGCGTTCCTTAAAGAGACGGATGATCTCATCATCCGGTTTTGCGCCGTGCTCAATTGTGTCTACACCATTCTCCAGAGCCACGCGCACGCCCTCTGGGCTCTCAACGTGTGCTGCAACTTTATAGCCCAGCTTGTGAGCTTCGTCACAAGCAGCACGAACAACCTCTGGTGGCATACGAAGTACGCCTGGCTCGCCGTCCTCAGCAGCGTCCATAACACCGCCAGTTACCATTATTTTAATGAGATCCGGATGGGTCTCATGTATCTGTCTTACATGCTCTCTTGCCATCTCAGGTGACTCTGCCTCAGTTGCGAGCGAGCCGGCGAAATGGCCACCAGGCACTGATACTGCGGTATTGGCGGCAAGAATACGCGGACCAACAATTTTGCCCGCATTGATTTTATCTCTGATTTTTCCATCAAAATCAAGAATTCCGCCAACCGCACGAAGAGTTGTAACACCAGACAACAATTCGTCACGTACATATCCCTTTTCCATAGCCATAAAAGCAGGCTTCACACCAGGGATAGAGAGAAGTTTGAATATAGCTTTATAATTTGTCGGCTTATCAGATTTCTTAGGAACGTTTCCTGCAACCGGCAAATGAACATGTGGATTTACAAGACCTGGCATGAGATATTTCCCATCAAGTTCAATAATCTCATAGCCATCAAAATTCACTTCTGATTCAGGCGCAACAGCAGTAATTTTGTCATCATCAACAAGAACTGCAAGTCCAGCCTCTGGCTTCATATCCTCATTACCACTTAAGACATAGCCACCACGAAAAGCATATTTCACAACTTCGTCCTCCTAATTCTGTTTGCGTACGATAGAATACTCATCACCGAACCTGAAATATGGGCATTGCTTATAATGACCACTCATCAGTCGTGAGACATCATCCTGGTCCATATTTACAGAGCATACATATTCCTCATACTCTTCATCATATTCATAATTCATGCATTCTTCGCATTTTGTTTCCATTAATTTACACTACTTTCAAATTTTAAAAAGTCAGTTTGTCTCGGCAACATTGGAACTGTCAATATGGTAAGGACTGTTACTGGTCGCTTCAATCCATTTGTTGCCGATGTTGTGGTTAAATTATCTATTTGAACTCCACGGAATCTTCCATCTTTTCTTCCAGTAGATTCAAGTTTCCAATGTGTTGAACCTGGTTGATAATCGAAAACATATCTATCAAAGCTCTTGCTAACACCTATTGAATGTAGATATTTTAGCAATTCAGCTCTACTTGAAAATTCTCCAAGATATACAAACATATGACCTGAAATAGAGCCCTGCATTGGGACAACAACTATAGATCCCGGAGGAATTGTGGCTCCACTTTGAAGCTTATAATATGGGACTTCATTCTCATGGACGGACTTCTTTAATATCCTTACAGGAGCAGTCTTCCCACCATAAGAAACCTCAGGTGTACCATTGTAAATTAACCAGTGTGATGTATGAAATGGACATGGATTGTTATACTGGAAATCACGTGTCTCTGCACCCATAGATGACATTGTCCAATAGACAAGTCCAGAACAATCTATACCCTCTGCTCTTATTTTTAGAAAAGATTTTGCTGTGAAATTGTCATATGTTTCGTACTCGGCAATTTTCTTACCGCCACGGGTTTTGTTAGGCTTTTCTTCAGTTCCTCTGCCACCCATTTTATACTTTGTGCCGAGCAATGTAGTAGCTTTTACAACAAAATCTTCATAAGGTAAAACTGGAGCCTCAGGAATAATCTGTGGAGTCAAAATCACTTCTTCCTTTTCAGGAATTTTAGTGGCAATTCCACTGTGATGAGCATAAATTAGGAGGCCGCCTAAAATGGCAGCAATTATAAGAATTACAAGCAGTATTCTTACTCCTTTTTTGTTCATTCACATCAAACCTTTTCGATTGTTTCTCCGAGTATTACAGGTATTTCAGCATCACTATCTTTATAATATTTTGCATATTTCTTGGATAGCAGCAATACAATTGTTGAACCGCCAAATTCAAAATAGCCTTTTTCTTGGCCGCGTTTTACACGCTTCTCTGTCTTCTTGTTGGTTATTCTTCCAACAAGAAGTGCGCCTATCTCAATCTGCGCTATCTTGCCAAAATTTTCTGTCTGTTCAATTGTCACCTCACGGCTATTCTGTACAAAGACAGGGAATTTTGCCAGCGCAATTGGGCGCACCGTGTGTAAAACGCCGCGTATCTTTTTATGCTTTAACACCTTTCCATCATCGATAAAAATATATCGATGATAATTGGCTGGTGTTAAGCGGAATACGAGGGCCACGCCCCCTTGAAATTCCTTGGCCAGTTTCTTATCACGCAACAAATCTTCAACAGAGAATTTGGTGTGCTTTATTTTAAAGCAACTGTTTTTATCAATTTTACAAGTCGATAAAAAGCCATCACAAGGGCTTATTAGATGCGACTTATTCATATCAATACTTGGATTAAGTCTCTCTCTACAAAAGAACTCATTAAATGAAGAAAAACCTTTTTCTGGGATCTTAATTCCATCAAGACTGATGTCATAAGTTCTCATAAAAGGCTTTATAAGAATAGTTGATATACCGGAATCAAGAACGAAACCGGCAATTTTGGATATGGCAGGATTTGTCAAAATTTTAAGACATATCCTGCCAGGAATCGTATCATATAAAAATTTTAGTGCAAATGATTCTTTCATATCGTTACAAGCACAAGTCCAACAATTTCTGCAGTGCCAGCAAGGGCAAAGCAAATTCTAACTATTGGGCTAGGATTTTTAAATGTAAATGGTGTGATAAATGCTATTGCCATAAGTGCTCCGCATATATCAATTACAAGTGCTGGAATACAATTTGCAGCATAGAAAACATATAGAGCAGGCATCACAAGTGCACTGAGTGTAATTGGTAGACCTCTATATATTTTCTCTGTCTGTTCACCTGCATCATGTCTGTTAGTTTCAAGCACATTGAAATATGCAAGTCTAACGACACCAAAAAGAACAATGAGTACGGCGCACGCTGCCGAAACAATAGAGCCCTCTGAAATACAGAATGTAAATACAGCAGGAAGAGCACCAAAACAGATTAAATCACAGAGTGAATCTATCTGCATTCCAAATGATTTTTCATCATCTGTTCTGTCTTTTTTAGTTGAGGCAACAGTGCCATCAAGCATATCGCAAAATCCAGAAACCAATAGGCAAGCTATGGCAAATGGATACATTCCCTTTATTGAAAGAAAGATTCCAATCAAAGCAGAAATAAGGCCAAAATAGGTTAGAATTACAGTGTAATTCCAAAATCCTATAGTTTTCCTATCCATTCTGTTTACTCCTCTTAAACTAGAATTTTTTATATTATAGCATATTAATATGCATTGCCCCACATAACCATGCATTTTGCAGGTTTGCCACAGCAGACACACTTATCTGAAATCTGTTCTTGGTCAAATGGAATACAGCGTGATCCAACACCTGTCTCTTCCTTTACCTTGTCTTCACAAGCCTCGTCGCCGCACCACATTGCCTTAACAAATCCGTCGCCAGACTCGGCAAGTACAGCCTTGATTTCATCAAGTGTTGTGCATGAATATGTATGATTTGCTCTATTTTCAAGAGCCTTCTGATACATACCGTCATGTACTTCTTTCAGCTTGTTTGCGATTTCTGCTTCCAAATTATCGAGTGAAACAACTGTCTTCTCTCTATTATGGCGTGTTACAAGTACGCACTGACCAGCCTCGATATCACGAGGACCGATTTCAAGTCTTACTGGAACGCCCTTCATCTCATATTCTGAGAACTTCCAACCTGGGCTGTTATCAGAATCATCGAGTTTAACTCTATATGTCTTAGAAAGCATATCTTTTAGTTCGTTTGCTTTTTCAAGAACGCCTTCCTTGTGCTGTGCAACAGGTACAATTGCCACCTGAATTGGAGCAACAGCTGGAGGAAGAACAAGACCGTTGTCATCACCATGAGTCATGATAATAGCACCAATAAGGCGAGTTGTCATACCCCAAGATGTCTGATGTGGATATTCAAGTTTGTTCTCCTTAGACTGGTATTGAATACCAAATGCTCTTGCAAATCCGTCGCCAAAGTAGTGGCTTGTTCCTGCCTGGAGAGCCTTACCATCGTGCATAAGTGCCTCAATTGCATAAGTTGATACTGCTCCGGCAAATTTATCAGACTCAGTCTTTTGACCACGAACAACAGGCATTGCAAGTGAGTCTTCGCAGAAATCAGCATATACATTTAGCATCTGCTCTGTCTCTGCGATAGCCTCTTCTGCTGTCGCATGAATTGTATGACCTTCCTGCCATAGGAATTCACGTGAACGAAGGAAAGGACGAGTTGTCTTCTCCCAACGTACAACAGAAACCCACTGGTTGTAGAGTTTTGGAAGGTCTCTATGTGAATGAATAATATTGGCATAGTGTTCACAGAAGAGTGTCTCAGATGTAGGACGAACACAAAGGCGTTCCTCAAGAGGTTCGCTACCACCATGAGTTACCCAAGCAACCTCTGGTGCAAATCCTTCTACATGATCCTTCTCTTTTTCAAGAAGACTCTCTGGAATAAACATTGGCATACATACATTCTCATGGCCAAGCTCTTTAAATTTCGCATCCAAAATCTTTTGAATGTTCTCCCAAATTGCATAGCCATAAGGACGTATTACCATACATCCTTTTACACTTGTATATTCAACAAGTTCAGCCTTCTTACATATATCGGTGTACCACTTGGCAAAGTCCACATCCATAGATGTGATATCTTCAACCATCTTCTTGTTATCTGCCACCTTTATTCTTCCTTTCTAAGTAAAAACCCCACGTAAAATACGTGGGGTATCATTACGACTAAATTATTTGTTAGCCTCAATAAACTTTACTGCATCCCCGATTGTTCTCATATTTTCAATAACCTCATCGGGAACTTCAATTTCAAATTCGTCTTCAATAGACATAATAAGGTCAACTACATCAAGACTGTCAGCGCCGAGGTCCTCAATAAGAGCTGATTCAAGTGTAATTTCATCCTCTGACAAATCAAGCTGTTCAGCAATGATAGTTCTAATTGTTTCAAAAACCATATATATTCCTCCTAAAACCCAAATAGGTTTTAAAATATAATGCCCTTTTATGTTATTTATTTTTTTATATTTTGTCAACTATTTTATAATAAAAAAAGCCACCAGTGAAAAATCACTGGTGGCCGTTGTTTACGAATTAGCCTTTTGGATCTGGAACTACCTTAGCAAGTGCTGCGATGAGATACTTGTAACCAGCATCAATAATCTTAGCTGGGATAGGATCGATAAGGCCAAGATACCAAGTGTTCTTGCACTTGTAATTAACCTTAGGATTCTTAGCATTGATAGCTTCGAGAACAACATCTGTCAAGTAATGCATCTCATTTGGATGAGCCATAGCAACTGTCATCATTGGCTTCATAACCTTGAGAACATCCTTGTAATACTCTGTCTTCTCATAAATCTTCTGATAACCATCAGTAGCCTGTCCGTGCATGCCTGTCTTGAATGAACCTGGCTGAATCTTGATTACCTTGATGCCAAGGAAGTTAAGCTCACGGCGAAGACCGATTGTATAAGCCTCAACTGCATACTTTGAGATAGCATATGGTGAGTTGAATGGCTGTGGCTGCTCCCAACCACACTCAGATGAGAAGTTGATAATTCTACCCTTGCAAGCGTTTACAAGTGGGAACATAGCTTTGTTTACGCGAACCATACCAAGAAGGTTTACGTTAATAATCTTCTCAAGAACAGCTGCTGGGTCACCCTCGATAAGTGAATCCATTGTATGGATACCAGCGCAGTTTACTACTACGTCAAGATGATCAGTATACTTCTTAATCTCCTCTGCTGCTGCAAAGCACTCTTCCTGTGAAGAGATATTGCAGTGAATTGGAATAACGTTATCAGAGCAACGAGCAATAAGATCATCGCATGGTGTTCTGTTGTAACCAGCGAAGATTGTCCATCCGCCCTGCTTGTCGAGTGCCTCAACGCAAGCGCCTGAAATTCCGCCTGCAGCACCTGTAAATAATGCGTACTTCATGTTAAAGACTTCCTTTCAACATTTTCTTTGTGAACAAATATAGTATAGTTTAAAAAAAAGGTTGCCGTCAACCACTAATTTGGACTAAATTTCAAAAGCGTACAGAAAAAGCGCTGTAAAAGTTTACACCTTTACAGCGCTTTCTGTTCACAAAGAATATGTTGAAAATGTTAAACAATTTTCTATTTTAGAAAAAATATGGTGTAAAATCGTAAAGAGTTTTACTTGCATTTAACAGTTTTATTAACATTTTTTCTATTTTAGAAAAATTATATTTTATTATTCAACATTCTTTTTTAATGTTTCAAGGCAAGCATGAAGTTCAACTGGTACTGTATTTCCAAGTGATGCATAGAACTCTTCAATACCTGCTGCCTCCTCTTTCCAGAGGTTTTTATCTACTGAAAGCATAGCTTTGAGTGAGTCAATTGATACTTCATCTTCAATTCCCTCGAGATTGATATCCTCTGGACGAGGCATAAATCCGATTGGTGTTTCAACTGCATCAACCTCACCGTCGCAACGCTTGATAATCCATTCGAGAACACGGAGGTTATCGCCAAATCCTGGCCACATAAATTTGCCTTCATCATCCTTACGGAACCAGTTTACATTGAAGATCTTAGGTGCCTTATCTGGATCAAGTGTCTTACCAATATCAAGCCAATGCTGGAAATATGTACCGCAGTCATAACCAATAAATGGTCTCATTGCCATAGGATCACGACGTACTACACCAACTGCGCCTGTTGCAGCAGCTGTTGTCTCAGATGAAAGAACTGAGCCAATGAATACACCATGATTCCAGTCACGTGACTGATATACAAGTGGAGCAAGCTTTGCACGACGACCACCAAAAATAAATGCTGAGATTGGAACACCCTGTGGATTCTCAAACTCTGGGCTGAGACAAGGACAGTTTACAGCTGGAGCTGTAAAACGTGAGTTAGGGTTTGCACCTGGACGGTCTGTGTCAACTGCACCGTTCCAAGGCTCGCCTGTCCAGTCGTTTGCATTTGTTGGAGGATTCTTGTCGAGGCCTTCCCACCAAACTGTATTATTATCAAGATTGTGGCATACATTTGTAAAGATAGTGCCCTTCTTGGTTGTTGCGAGAGCATTAGGATTTGACTTATCATTTGTTCCTGGTGCTACACCGAAAAATCCATTCTCTGGGTTGATAGCATAGAGACGACCATCTGCACCCTTGCGGATCCAAGAAATATCATCACCAACTGTGAATACTTTATATCCCTTAACCTTGTATCCCTCTGGAGGAATCATCATAGCAAGGTTAGTCTTACCACATGCTGATGGGAATGCTGCGCATACATATTTTGTTTCGCCCTGTGGATTCTGGAGACCGAGGATGAGCATATGCTCTGCCTGCCAACCTTCCTTCATTGCCTGATATGAAGCAATACGGAGAGCAAAGCACTTCTTACCAAGAAGAACGTTTCCGCCGTAACCAGAGTTTACAGAATAAATTGCATTGTCCTGTGGGAACTGGCAGATATATCTCTTCTCTGGATCAATATCACACTTACAGTGTGTTCCACGAACCCAATCATCAGAGTCGCCAAGTACTTCAAGAACCTTAGTACCTACTCTTGTCATGATTGCCATGTTAGATACAACATAGATAGAATCAGTGATTTCAATACCAATCTTAGCAAGAGGTGAACCGATAGGTCCCATTGAATAAGGGATGATATACATTGTACGTCCCTTATAGCTACCGCGAGCTATATCATCAAGCATCTTATAAGTTTCATTTGGTTCCATCCAATTGTTAAGAGGACCTGCCTCTTCCTTGGTTGGTGTGCAGATAAATGTACGAGCCTCTACACGTGCTACGTCATTAACTGCTGTTCTATGTAAATAGCACTCTGGAAGAAGTTCAGAATTAAGTTTGATAAGTTCTCCTGTCTCGCATGCCTCAGCTTTAAGTGCATCGAGTTGAGCCTTTTCGCCTGTTATCCATACAATGTTATCTGGGCAGAGAAGAGCTATACGTTCATCGAGCCAAGCATTAATTGTTGGATTCTGTGTAAGTCTTTCCATTTTGCAAGATTCCTTTCGGTGTTTTTTCAATTATTGCGAATATTTTCGCACAAAATAGCAAATTTTGCAAGAATTGTATTGCAAAACTTTCAAATATGAGCTGTTAACATTTAATATACTATTATAATTTACATTGTTTGACAATTAGCAAAATGACAAAAAATAAAGTTTTTATGGCATGATTTTCCTAAGTATTGTATAATCAAACATACATTATTAGAGAAAAGAGCTAGCAAAATGAAACTATCTCTCATAATTCCTTGCTTCAATGAGGAGAAAAACATTGCCCCTCTATATGACAAGGTAAATGAAATTTTTAAAGATAAAAATTGTGAATATGAATTCGTTTTTGTAAATGACGGTAGCACTGATGGCACATTATCTGCTCTAAAAGGTATCTGTGACAAGGATGAATTCCCAGTAAAAATTGTCAATTTCTCTCGCAATTTTGGCAAAGAAGCTGCAATTTATGCAGGTCTTTCCAATGCAGAGGGAGATCTTATAAGTCTTATGGATGCTGATTTGCAGCAAGACCCAGCATATGTGCTCAAAATGGTTGAGTATTTAGATGAGCACAATGAGATTGACTGCGTCGCTGCATATCAGGAAAATAGACATGAAAACTTCATGATGAGTTTCTGCAAGAGGCGCTTCTATCACATGATAAACAAGATGTCAGATACAGAATTTGTTGATGGCGCATCAGATTTCCGTACATTCAGATCATCTATGAAAGATGCGATTCTCTCTATGTGTGAATATCACAGATTCTCAAAAGGCATATTCAGTTGGGTTGGTTTTAACACTTACTATATGCCATATGAGGCAAATGATAGACTATCTGGCACTAGCACTTGGTCCTTCTGGAAACTTTTCAAATATGCAATTGAAGGCATAGTTGCTTTTACAACAGTTCCACTTAAAATTTCTACTGGTGTTGGCGTTTTAACTGCACTTGCTTCATTCATTTATTTGATTGTTGTAATTGTCCAGAAATTGGCCTTTGGAATAGCCGTTCCAGGTTATGCAACAATCGTTGTTTTAATTCTTTTCCTCGGAGGAATGCAACTCCTCGCACTTGGAATAAATGGTGAATATCTCTCCAAAACATATATCCAATCCAAGAACAGACCAATATATATCGCAAGAGAGATTATCAGCAATAAAAAATCAGATAAATAAAGAAAAAGCACTTGTGAAATCACAAGTGCTTTTGTTTTATTTCTCAAATATTTCCCTAACTTTTTCAGCTCTTCTTACATCTCTAATTTGACGGTCAAGCGACTGCCCAAATGAGACATTGAGAGTTGCTGGTTGCATAGTGAAAATCAACTGGTTGAGTTCATCATTAGGAATCTTAATTTCCCCAGCAGATACGCCAATTCTGACATATGATAGAGCCTCCATAAACTCAGCAAAAGAGAGGACGCGCGCGTTACGCAGCGTACCATATGAACGCCATAGCGTATCCTGAAATTTTAGGCTATTCATAAGCTCCAAACGGAGGGCTCTCTCCTGCTCGACAATCGAGAGTGAGATAGCTTTCAAATTATCAATTGCAGCCTGTTCAGATATGCCGAGTGTCACTTGATTGGAGAGCTGATATAGAGAGCCCAGTGGCTCATCAGCCTCGCCATATGCGCCTGTCAAAACAAGACCCAGTTTGGATACCGTATTAGCGAGATGCGGAATCTGTCCGCGCATTGCGAGTGCCGGTAGCTGCAATGTTACTGACGCGCGCATCGCTGTACCTATATCCGTTGGTGATTCTGTGAGATATCCGAGATTTTCATCATAAGCAAATCCAATTTCAGAATCTAAAATAGAATCGAGAGTATCAACGAGCGTATATGCTGTATCAAGTGATAGACCTGGTAAAACAGCTTGCATTTTCAAATGATCTGATTCGCAAACCATCATTGATAGAGTCTCATCACTAGTCGTGATGAAAGTTCTACCCTCCGCCATGCTAACAAACTCGGGGCTGACCAGATTTCTCTCCGCAAGAGAAATCTGCAGATCACGCCCAACCTCGTTCATCGGCGTAGTTGCGAACTTTCCAGGCAATTTTTCATCAAGAATTGCATCTATTTTATCTGCAATATCATATTTTTCTTCAATAGAGAGCCTAGGTGTAAAGTTGATGTCCTTTACATTTCTAGCAATTGTGACTTTTGTGCTGATTGCAACATCATTTTCAGTTGATGATTTTACTACAAGTGACTCAATATCTGAAATCTCTTGTTCCTTGCCGGATGCCTTGCCTACGTGCGTTGCGCGTCCATGTATCCTTGCGAGCGAAGGTCTAAGTTTATCATAAAAAGTCTTATAGCACTCAGCACAGCCCATATGACCTTCACGAATTACATCAGCAAAACTCGTATGACATACAGGACAACATTCACTCTCCACACTTGGCAGAGCACGTGTGAATTCTGGGAAGAAGTTCTGGAGCATATTATCTATGTTATAGCCAAAGCCTGAAAACATATTGGCATATCCCAGATGCTCTGCACAGGTATAACAGAGATGTATTTCACTGGCTTCACCATTTACTATTCTCTTGATATGTGTGGTAGCTTCCGCATTTCCACAATTTTGACAAAGCATTTACCCCGCCTCCTTCGTATAGGAAACATTATAAAATGCATCTAAACCTTTGTCAAAAAATAAACATTTTGTTTACAAAAAATATGCTGTTAGTTATTGAAAATAGTCGCCAAATAATATAAAATGATTTGATATATGGCGTATATAATTATGTAATAAAATATTATTAATAATATTAAAACAGTTGGAGTGAAAACGATGGCCGATAAAAAACAAAAGATTATTACTGGCATCATCGTTCTTGTTCTAGCTGTTTCTATTGTTCTAGTAGCAATGCTACTTCGTGGCAAGACTTCTCTTGAGACTCCTACTACCAACACAACGATAGGTATGGGAACCGTTGTAGTGGAATCATTCTATTGCAAGGACAGTGGAGTTTCAGATCAGGCTATCAAGAAAGCCACCGAGATAATAAATGATCTTGACCGCAACAAACTATCTTGGCGTGAAAAGACATCTGAGATATATGCTCTCAACAACGCCGGCTCTGGCACTTTGAGCAAAGTCACATACGATTGTCTTAGCACATGTATTGATATCTCCAAGAATTGTGGAGGTGCCCTCGATGTTACAGTAGGTCCTCTCTCGGGACTATGGAACATCGGTACCAACGAAGCACGCGTCCCATCTGACGCGGAGATTGACGGGGCTCTGCCTCGCATCAATTTTGAGCGCATCAGCCTTGATTCAACCAGCGATAAATTTGCCGTAGCAATCGGCGATGACCAACGTCTTGATCTCGGTGCTGTTGGCAAAGGCCTTGCTTGTGATGTTATCCGTGACTATGTCAAGTCAACCACTATTGTAGGTGGTACAGTTTCAGTTGGCGGCTCCATCCTCGTCTATGGCGAGAATCCAACATCCAAGGACAAGACTTGGAATGTAGGTGTCCGCAATCCTTTTGGAAACGACTCTGATTATATGGCCGTTATCAATTGCTCACCTTGTTGCATTTCAACATCTGGCGACTATGAGAAAGTCCTAGAAATAAATGGCAAGAAGTATCACCATATTCTCAATCCTAAGACAGGCTATCCTGCCGAGTCACAGATTACAGGTGTAACTATTGTAGCGGATTCTGGTATTGTTACCGACGCTCTCTCAACCGCTTGCTTTATCCTTGGTTATAACGATGAGAGCCTCGCACTTCTTGAGAAGTATAACGCCAATGCTATTTTCGTTATGAAGGATAAAACTGTCTATATAACCGATGGAATCAAGAGCCATGTAACTATCGTTGACGACTCTTTCAAACTCGGTTCTGAGGTGGCAGCATGAACCTGAAATTTCTTAAAAAGAGTGACATATTATTAATTGTCGCAATTCTGGTCATTTCAGCTTGCTTGCTTCTTCCAAAATATTTATCCAAACCACAGAATCTCACAGCTACCATTTATCAAAATGGCAATGAGATAAAAACAATAGATCTATCAACCGTCACAGAAAAATATACAATTGAGCTCAGTTGTGAGCCATTTGCAATCATAACGGTTGAGCCAAACTGCATTTACTATTCATATGCAGAATGCCCAGATAAGTTATGTGTCAATACCGGTCGGCTCAGTCACGCTGGAGACACAGCAGCATGCATCCCATCCAAGACGCTTGTTGTTTTAAATGGTGAGCGAGATAAAGACTCACCAGATGTAATAACCTATTAGGAGATTTACAGATGAGCAAAGCCAACATAAATCGTAAAACTGCATATGTTGCTCTGCTCGGAGTACTAGCAGCCGAGGCACTAGCGCTCTCTTTCCTTGAAAACTTCTTGCCGGCTGTTCCAGGATTACCACCTGGAGCCAAGCCTGGTTTTTCCAATATTGTTACAATGTTTACAGCAAGTACGCTCGGATTTCCATCCGCGCTTGCAATAACATTGATCAAGAGTTTATTCGCCGGTCTCACACGAGGACTTACAGCGGGCCTCATGAGCGGTGCGGGCGGATTGCTCTCCACCATTGTTATGGTGCTTTTGCTCAAATGGAAGAAAAATCCATTTGGCATACTCGGTGTGTCGATTGCATCCGCAATCGCCCACAACCTGGGTCAACTTATAGTCGCATGCGTCATTTCGGGTACGCCCGCTCTCGCTATCGGCTACGGCCCGCTCCTTCTCGTCTTCGCGCTCGTTACCGGCGCTATAACCGGCACATTGCTCAAGATTATTTTGCCGGCTCTCGAGAAGCAGAAAACAGCACTTGGGTTATAAGGCGCAAGCCTTTTAATAAATTCTTATTTTATGGTAGTCGCCCTAGTCAAGCGACACAAATCCAATGAGGAGTTGAATGAATGGCAAACGAAAAGATTGAAGGCACTCTTACACCAGTTGCTAACGGTCACGGCGGTGTTCGCGTTTCTCATAACAAGAACACATCTAAGCTTGAAATTGTCCGTATGCCAGCTCCTGCTAAGGTAGTTCTTCCTATGCAGATGCACATTGGTGCTCCTTGCACACCAACTGTAAAAGTCGGTGATGAGGTCAAGATTGGCCAAGTTATCGGTGATACAGATGCGTTTGTAAGTGCTCCTATCCATGCTACTGTATCTGGTAAGGTTACTGCAGTAGGCCCGGTTAAGGTTGCCAACGGCTCAATGGTACCAGCAGTTACCATTGAATCAGACGGAAACATGACAGTACTTGAGGATCTCAAGGCTCCAGAAATTAACTCTAAGGATGACTTCCTTAAAGCAGTTAGAGCTTCTGGTCTTGTTGGTCTTGGTGGTGCAGGTTTCCCAACACACGTAAAGCTCGCATTTAAAGAAGGCACAGTTGATACTCTTATCATCAATGCTGCAGAGTGCGAACCTTTCATCACAGTTGACCACAGAGAGTGCATAGACAACTCTTGGGATGTTCTTTCTGGTGTTTACACCATCAAAGAGATCTGCGGCTTCGAGAAGGTTTATATCGCAATCGAAGACAACAAGAGTGATGCTTTTGCAGAGCTCATGAAGGTTGCAGCTGACAATGCTGACTGGGACGACAGCGTTAAGCTTGTAGTTCTCAAGTCTCGTTACCCACAGGGTGCAGAAAAAGTTCTCATCCACTCAGTAACAGGTCGTCAGGTTCCTCCAGGAAAGCTTCCATCAGATGTTGGATGCGTTGTAATGAACGTTGCATCTGTATCTTTCCTCGGTCGTTACCTCAAGACAGGTAAACCACTTGTTTCTCGTTCACTTACAGTTGATGGTTCTGCTATCGCTGAGCCTAAGAATGTAAGAGTACCAATCGGTACACTTATTTCTGACATCATCGAGTTCTGTGGCGGTTTCAAGGCTGAGCCTTACAAGGTAATCGGCGGTGGCCCTATGATGGGTATGTCCCTCTGTGACATAAACGTACCTCTTCTCAAGAACAACAATGCTGTTCTTGCATTTGCAGGTGACACAGTTCGCGTTAAAACAACACGTGCTTGTATCCGTTGCGGACGTTGCGTTGATGCATGTCCTATGAACCTCATGCCAACTAAGATTGAGACTCGTGCTCATCTCAAGGATGCAGAGGGTTGTGCAGATGCAGGCGCTATGACATGTATGGAATGTGGTTCTTGTGCATATGCTTGTCCATCAGGCAGACCACTTGTTCAGTACATGCGTCTTGCTAAGGCAGTAATCAGAGAGGAGAGTGCTAAATAATGGAACTTAATAATAAGCTTACCGTTTCAGCATCACCTCACGTTAAATCTGCTGAAACAACAACAGGCATCATGCTTGACGTATGCATCGCATTACTTCCAGCTGGTGTTGCTTCTATCTTTATTTTCGGCGTTCGCGCACTTGCAGTAATTCTTGTTTCTGTAATCTCTTGCGTACTCGCTGAATTCTTATCACGTAAAGCAATGAAGCGTGAGCAGACAATTGGTGACTTGTCAGCAGTTGTAACTGGTCTTCTTCTTGCTTACAACCTCCCATCAAGCATTCCACTTTGGGAAGTTGTTCTCGGTGCAGTTATTGCTATTGTAGTAGTAAAGCAGATGTTCGGCGGTATCGGCCAGAACTTTGTTAACCCTGCACTTCTTGCTCGTATTGTATTGATGTCAGCATTCCCTGCTCGTATGTCTGCAGGCGCTTTTGTTGGCCTCAACAGAATCGGTTGGAACATTGATTCTGCAACAGGTGCTACACCAATGGGTCTTATCTCATTCAGAACTGGCATTGCTGATGGTGCTCCTTCTCTTATGCACCTCTTCATTGGTACAACAAGTGGTTGTCTCGGTGAAGTTTCAGCTCTTGCTCTTATCCTTGGTGGTCTCTACCTTATCATCCGTAAGGTTATCTCACCTATCATTCCATGTGCTTACATCGGAACAGTTGCTGTAATCATGGCAATCGCATTCAAGTTTGATATGACAGCTGTTGCTTATGAGCTTCTCGGTGGCGGTCTCATGATCGGTGCTATCTTCATGGCAACAGACTATACAACATCACCTATTACCAAGAAGGGTAAATGGATCTATGCTATCTGCTGCGGTCTCCTTACTTGCGTAATCAGACTCTTCGGTAGCCTTCCAGAGGGTGTTTCATTCTCAATCATCATTATGAACATCTTCACACCTATCATTGAAAGAGCTACTAAGCCTATGATCTTCGGTGCTGTTAAAGAAAAGAAAGAGAAGAAGGAGGCTGCTGAATAATGAAAATGAATCCAAAAGACATTTTAGTCCCAACAGTCTCACTCTTCGTTATCTGCCTTGTTGCAACACTTCTTCTTGCTCTTGTTAACAACGTTACTAAGGACAAGATTGCAGAGCAGGTTGCTCTCTCAGAAGCTGCAGCTCGTAAAGCAGTTCTTACAGAAGCTAAAGACTTTAAAGAAGTTGATGTCAATGGCGACAAAGTAATCGACAACAATGATTACTATGAAGGCCTTGACGCAAACGGCAATGTAATCGGCTATGTATTTAACACAATTGGTGAAAGCAAAGGTTACGGCGGAGACGTTTCAGTAACAGTTGGTATTAACACTGAAGGTGTTATCACAGGTATCGTTCCAGGCGACCTCTCAAATGAGACTCCAGGTCTTGGCCAGAATGCTGGCAAGCAGACATGGCAGGATCAGTTCAAGGGCGAGTCAGGCGACCTCGTAGTTGAGAAGAACATCGATCCTAAGGCTATTGATGGTAAAATCAATGCTCTTACAAGTGCAACAATCACATCTAAGGCTGTAACAAGCTCTGTAAATGTTGCTCTTGATATGTTTGATGAGATTGGAGGCGCTAAATAATGGCTGAAAAGAAAACTTTAGGCCAGGAATTTTCTAAGGGCCTCATTAAGGAGAACCCAGTTCTCCGTCTTGTACTCGGTACTTGCCCTACACTCGCAGTTTCAACATCAATTGAAAACGCTATCGGTATGGGTATTGCCGCTACACTCGTTCTTATCTGCTCAAATATTGTTATTTCAGCACTAAGAAAAGTAATTCCTAACAAGGTTCGTATTCCTTGTTACATCGTTGTAATCGCTGCATTCGTAACAATCGTACAGCTCTTCGTTAAGGCATTTGCACCATCACTTGATGCATCTCTTGGTATTTACCTTCCACTTATCGTTGTTAACTGTATCATCCTTGGCCGTGCAGAAGGTTTCGCTAACAAGAATGGCGTTCTTGCATCTGCAATCGACGGCGTAGGTATGGGTGTTGGTTTCACAATCGCACTTACACTTATGGCAGCTATCCGTGAGTTCTTTGGTTCAGGTAACTTGACACTCAAGGTACTCGGTTACGGTACAACTCTTACAGATATCTTCCACCTCGGTGAGACAGATGTACTTACAGCAATTGGTCTTGAGCCAATTCTTATCTTCATCCTTGCTCCAGGCGGATTCTTCACATTTGGTCTTCTCATGGCTTGCGCTAACAAAGTTGCAGAGTCCAAGGGTAAGCCAAAGGCAGAACTTAAGGGCTGTGAAGCTTGCCCAATGGCAGCTACTTGCTCTATGAAAGCTGACGGAAAGGAGTGTGCTGAATAATGTATATTACAGGTCTTGTATCAATATTACTTGCAGCAATCACTACCAACAACTTCATACTTGCTAAGTTCCTTGGTATTTGTCCTTTCCTTGGTGTTTCTAAGAAAACAAATACTGCAGTTGGTATGTCAGCCGCTGTTATTTTCGTAATGTTGCTTGCAACTGCTGCAACATTCCCACTTAACAAGCTCCTCGAAGCTAAGGACATGGCTTATCTCGAGACAATCGTTCAGATTCTCGTTATCGCTGGCCTTGTTCAGTTCGTTGAGATTGTTCTCAAGAAGTACATCCCTAGCCTCTATCAGGCTCTCGGTGTATACCTTCCACTTATCACAACAAACTGTGCAGTACTTGGTGTTGTACAGCTCAACGTTCAGAATGGTTATGACTTCTGGCAGTCAATGATCAACGCTCTTGGCGGTGGTCTCGGCTTCATGGTAGCTATGATCATGTTCTCTGGCGTACGTGAGAGACTTGAGGGTAATGAATATCCTAAGTTCTGGGAAGGTCTCCCAATCACACTCGTTGCCGCTGCTATCACAGCTTGTTCTTTCCTCGGATTCACAGGTCTTGTTGATGGTATCTTCGGTGCATAAGAAAGGTAGGAAATAAAATGAATCCAATTATTTTGGCTGTTATTATTGTTTCCGTAGTCGGTCTTGTGCTCGGTCTCATCCTTGCTATTGCATCTATCGTAATGGCAGTTCCAGTAGATGAGAAAGCGGAAGCAATTCAAGAAGTTCTCGCTGGCGCTAACTGTGGTGCCTGCGGTTATTCAGGATGTGCTGGTTATGCTGGTGCTCTTTCTAAGGGCGACTGCACAGACTGCACACTCTGCGCACCAGGTGGTCCTGACTGTGCAGCAGCTGTAGCTGAGATCATGGGTCTCGCTGCTGGCGAAATGAAACCAATGGCTGCTGTTGTTAGATGTAATGGTACACCTGACAAATCTGATACAATTCTCAATTACCATGGTGACATGAGCTGTAAGACAGCTTCTCAGCTCTTTGGTGGCCCTAAGGCTTGTAACTATGGTTGTCTTGGTTTTGGCGATTGCGTTAATGCTTGTCCTTATGATGCTATCCAGCTCTGTGACGGCGTTGCTCGCGTAAATCCTCTTGCTTGTAAAGCATGTAAGATTTGTATTAAGACATGTCCTAAGGGCATTATTGATCTTGTACCACTCTATGAGCCTAAGACAGTTAACTTCTGCGTTAACCATGACAAGGGCGCATTGACTGGCAAGCAGTGCTCAGTAGGTTGTATCGGCTGTATGAAGTGCCAGAAGACTTGCGAAGTTGGCGCAATCACAGTTGAAAACAACTGCGCTATCGTTGACTATGATAAGTGCACAGGCTGTAATGCCTGCGTTGAAGTTTGCCCTAAGAAGTGCATTGAACTTGTTAAACTTGGTGGCGAAGCATAAAATTCATTCAACCAATATACTTTGGGGATGGCCTAATGGCCATCCCCTTTTATTGTTTCTAGAAACAACGTAGTTATGAGCTTAATTTTTAGATTGTTAAATATTAGAACAACTTTGCCCTGATTTGCTTTAATTTTTTAAAAAACATTGTTAAATTTGTATCAATCGTATTGACTTTATATATTAAAGTATTTATAATATGCCTTGTAATTTTTATTGGCGTAGTACGCCGGAGGTTTTATAAATGGCTAGAGTTTACAATTTTTCAGCGGGTCCTTCTATGCTCCCTGAATCAGTTTTAAATAAAGCAGCTGCTGAGATGCTCGACTATGAGGGCACCGGCGAATCAGTTATGGAGATGTCTCACAGAAGCAAAGAGTACGATGCAATCATCAAGGGTGCAGAGGCTCTCCTTCGTGAACTTATGGAGATCCCTGATAATTACAAGGTGCTCTTCCTACAGGGTGGTGCATCAACCCAGTTTGCAGCAATCCCTATGAACTTCATGAACGGCTCAGGCAAGGCCGACTATGTTGTATCAGGCCAGTGGTCTAACAAAGCCATGAAAGAGGCTCAGAAATATGGTGATGTAAAAGTAGTAGCATCATCTAAGGAGCAGAATTTCAGCTGTGTTCCAGACGTTCCAAAAGAGGAACTTCGTCCTGACGCAGATTATGTATATGTATGTCTCAATGAGACAGTTCACGGCAACCTTATGAGAACTCTCCCAGAGGTTGGCAATGTTCCACTTATTGCTGATATCTCATCTTGCTTCCTATCAGAGCCTCTTGACATCAAGAAGTTCGCAATGGTTTATGGCGGCGCTCAAAAGAATGTGGCACCTGCTGGCCTTACAATTTGTATCATCCGTGAAGATCTCCTCGGCAAGGCTCGTGATTACACACCTTCAATGCTTGACTACACTCTCATGGCTGAGAACGATTCTCTATATAACACACCTCCTTGCTATAACATCTATATCTGCAAGCTAGTTCTTGAGTGGATTAAGAAGCTCGGCGGACTTGAGAAGATGAAGATGCACAACGAGGCCAAGGCCAAGATTCTCTATGATTTCCTTGATCAGTCAGAGATGTTCCATGGCACAGTAGTTGCAAAAGACCGTTCTCTTATGAACGTTCCATTCGTAACAGACAGTGACGAGTTAAATGCTGAATTTATCAAGGCATGCACAGAGAATGGCTTTATCAACATCAAGGGTCACCGTAGCGTAGGCGGCATGCGTGCATCAATTTACAATGCAATGCCAATCGAGGGTGTTGAGAAACTCGTAGACTTTATGAAACAGTTTGAGGAGGAACACAAGGATGTATAAGATTCTTACTCTTAACAAGATTTCACCTTACGGTCTCGATAATTTTGACCGTAAATTATATACATATGGAACTGAGATGGAAAATCCAGATGCCATTATGGTTCGTTCAGCTGCTATGCACGATATGGATTTTGCACCAAACACAGTTGCTATTGCACGCTGTGGCGCAGGAGTAAATAACATTCCTTGCGACAAGTGTGCTGAGCAAGGAATTGTTGTATTCAACACTCCTGGTGCCAATGCTAACGCAGTAAAAGAGCTCGTAATCTGCGGTCTCTTCCTTGCATCACGCAAGATTGTTGCAGGCATCGACTTTGCCAAGGATTTAAAAGATACAGCTGATGCTGATGTTGCAAAGCAGGCCGAGAAAGGCAAGGGTGCTTTCGCAGGTCCTGAAATCAAGGGCAAGAAGCTCGGCGTTATCGGTCTCGGTGCAATCGGCGTTCAGGTTGCTAATGCAGCCAAGGGCCTCGGAATGGAAGTATATGGATATGATCCATATCTATCTGTTGATGCAGCATGGAACCTCTCTCACTCTATCCATCATGCGAAATCAACTCAGGATATCTTCGCAACTTGCGACTATATCACTGTTCATGTTCCACTCAATAATGAGACACGCGATCTCATCAACGAGACCTCAATCGCCGGCATGAAGGATGGCGTTCGCATTCTCAACTTTGCGCGCGGAGAACTCGTTAATACAGATGATATTATCGAGGCACTCGGTACAGGAAAAGTTGCAGCATATGTAACAGACTTTATTAACGAGAAGATTCTCGGTGTTCCTGGCGTAATTGCTCTCCCTCACCTCGGTGCATCAACACCTGAGTCAGAGGACAATTGTGCAAGAATGGCAGCATTCGAGCTCATCGATTATCTCGAGAATGGTAACATCAAGAATTCTGTAAATCTCCCTAATAGCCAGATGGACAGAAACGCCAATTTCAGAGTTTGTGTCATCCATAAAAACATTCCAAATATGCTAAATCAGATCACCTCTCCATTCACCGCTGCTAATATGAACATAGTTGATTTGTCCAACCGTTCCAAGGGTGACTATGCATATACAATGGTAGATGTCGATGATGATGTAAATGCTGATATTATAGAGAAAATCAAGTCTATCGACGGCGTAATTAAAATCAGAGTAATCAAGTAAAACAAAGCAATTTTTTATGAACAAGCACCTATAATGTTCTATTATAGGTGCTTTATTTATGCTTTTTTGTATGCTATAATCTTGTTGGTAAACAAAATTAAACAATAAAAAAGGAGTGCCAATTTATGAGCTCATTTGAAGATCTTAGAATAGTTGATAACTTCTATCAGTCATCACTTTTCTTCCCAATGCCAACAGTTTGTATTAGCACAATTAACCCAGATGGTTCAACTAACATTGGTTCATATTCTCTTGTTGCACCTTACTATGTAGCAGGCAGAGAATATTATGCAATGATGCTTAACTGCAGAAACAATTCAAACACATGTCAGAATATTCTTCGTACAGGTAAGCTTGCTATGAACTTCATCCCTGATGACAAGGAGCACTTTAAAGAGGCAGTACGTCTCGGCTTCCCTGGACCATCAAGCGACAAGATGCCTGACTGCAAGTGGAAGATGGAAAAGGGTCTCGCTGATCCAAGCGATCCAGAGCGTCCTCCAGTTCTTACAGATGCTTTCCAGGTAATCGAGTGCACATGGGATTCATCTCTTGAAGACGGCTTCAAGTGGAAGCCAGGCGAGATGGATGGCTATGAGGGACCATATAACAACTTCAACGGTATTACATCTAAGCTCGGTGCTACATTCATCTTAAAGATTGATAAGATTCTTATGAAGAAGAAGTACTATGATGCTATCGTAAATGGTGTTACAGCTAAGGACTTCCCACCTGTTCCTGTTGACTATGGTTATCGTGATTCTACCAACTTCTGGTATACACCATTCCCACGTCTCAAGAAGCCTCATGCTGAACCAATCCCAGCTCCTAAGGAAGTTGATATCGCATCAATTCGTTATGCTGCTGACCGCTGTGACGATACAATTAAGTTCACAGATGCTGCTCTCATGAACTTCGTTAAGGTTCCACGTCCATTCCTCAAGACAGTTCTTATGGGCTGCGTTGACTGGGCAAAGGAGAACAATGTTACTCTTATCGATGATGAGCATGTTAAGATTATCAACGACAAGAGAGCACAGGAAAAAGCTAAGAAATAATAAGGCATAAATTAAGACCCTTCACCAACTGGTGAAGGGTCCATTTTTATTTATTCAATTATTTCTTAAACAACAATCTCCAAAAGTCTGTATTGAGAACTCCTCTACAATATGTCATCTTCTTGGATACAACAGATTTAACTGTTGAAACATAATTCTCAGGTATTACTGTATCAGGTGACTTAGGTGTAAATGTCTTGGTCGCACTGATATATGTGCCAAGGTCTGTCTTCCAGTCATATTTCATATCAAATACAAGTGGAGTTGCATCTGAGAATACGTCACGGCCTGGAAGGAGTCTTGAATCATATTCAATACCAAAGAGATTGAATAGTGTTGGAAGAATATCAAGGCTCATTACAGGATCATCAACAACAATTGGTGCTTCCTTCTCGAGGCAACCAGACCAGATGATAAGTCTATTGCTATCCTGGTCAAGTGAGTCGTTAATTGTATGACCATAGAGCTCGTTTAGATAACGTGTAGGTGAAGAGCCATCCTGGGTATTAGCCATACCATATGGATAATGGTCTGCAGAGATTACGATTACAGTATTATCAGCTATACCTGCTGTCTCAAGTGCACCAACAAGGAATGTAAGTGCATCCTCGAATTCAAGTTGTGCTGCAATATATCCCTTAACCATATCGGACTTGTTGAGATTCGCAACACGACTCCAGTTCTGCTTAGTCCAATAGTTTGCTGTCTGTGGATAGTAATTACTATGTCCACTAACTGACATGTAATAGATGTTGAACGGCTGCTTATCCTTATAGATTTCCCATGTGCCCTTGAACATCTCTGTATCAGACTCTGGCCAATGCTTGGTTACATACTGCTCCATACCATTACCATAGCCCATATAACCTGCGGAATAACCAAGTTTTGTATGTGTCTTATCACGGTCATAGTATGTATATGTATTGTTATGAAATGCCTGTCCATAATAACCCTGCTCATTGAGTCTCATACCCATTGTGTAGTAGTTATAATGGCTAGCAAGATTCTTCATTGACTTACCGCCTGCTGTGGCAATAAGACCGGTGATATTGTGATACTCACCCCCTGTTGTACCAGCACCAGATGGCTGATAATAATCGGTGAAATTAATACCCTTAGTTGCAAGACGATAAAGTGTAGGTGTGAGCTGAGGATCAATACAATATCCACTGAATGCCTCGGCTGAGATAAAGATCAAGTTCTTGCCCTTGAAGAGGCCTGTGTACTTGTTCTGTGAAGTTGAAGTAAGTCCCTCAACATAGTCGAGCAATTTCTTCTGCTCTGATGAAGCCTTAGAACGGAGCGCATCGAAATCAAGACTTATTTCATTCTTGCCATATACAATTGGCTCCTCTTCTTTCTTAGGGTCGTCTTTCTTAGAAATCTCTGATGATCCACCACCAAAGTCTGCTTTACCACCAAATATCATGTTCTTGATATCAAGTCTAAAGCCTGTGATGAGACCGAAATCAGATACAGTTGACTGGAACTCATATTCCTTGCCATATGCGCCACTATAATTCTTGCTGAGATTTATGAAGAGAATGTTGGTGAAGAATAGGAATATCATTGCTGCCACACCAACAAGTGCAAGTATTTTTCTATCGCGAACAACTTCTGGATTTCTGCGTTTTGCACGAGCGTTTTGTTTCTTAGAAGACTTAGGTACCTTGAGATACTTCAGTGCAAAATATGTTATTACTCCATAGAGAGCAGTTGGCAAAATATTAAATAAGAAAATATGAGAGATACCATCCCAGCAGAAAATAAGATCCATAATTTCCTTGGAATAATCTGCTGCAGCGTCCCCTGCACCAGCGAGCATTGTTTCGAGATCATAGAGGAGATGGAACTCCTTGAAGATGAAATACTCAATGATATAAGGGAGCGAGAAAATAAATACGAAAATAGTTTTTACTATTCTTCTAGTCCACTTATTCTTGATAAGTAGGAACAAAAGAGTAAAGAACAGCCCTGCACAGATTGAGAATACCAAAGTGTAGAGAAGTCCTGTGCCCCAATGTGTATCAACAGTTGTTACATGGAGCAAGAGTTCAAGATAAGTAATTACAAGTATCACTCAAAATCTTCCCTTCATAAAAATAGGTTACATAATATAGTTATCTTACTACTAAACAATTGTCTGTGCAAGGGCAACAAGCACCGGCAAAGTGATAAGTGAAAAAATCGTAGTAATAGAAAGCAGCCTTGCGCCGAGCTCTGCGTCTCTGTCATACAGAGTCGCAAACATTGCTGTGTTTGCAGCGGTTGGCGCTGCGGCTGCAATGGTACAAACCACGCAGATAGTAGGATCTACATGGAAAAGCCACATTGCGAGCAATGATACGCCAGGTATCAAAATAAGCTTTACAAATACAACATAATACTGCATAAGGTCATCTGTAAAGGATTTAAGCTTTACATTGCCTAAATAGTATCCAATTATAATCATTGGTAGTGGTGTATTGAGGTCTGCCATATATCCTATAGACATATCGAGTACAGATGGTAATTTTATCTGTAAAACGAAAATTAAGACGCCCACTACGACACCTAAAATGCCAGGATTTAAAAGCAATGCGCGAGGCTTAATAAGTTCCTTATCCCCGCTCATCAGCCATACACCATAAGTCCAAACTATAACATTAAATACTGCTATATAAACTGCGCCATAAAAAGTTCCAATATCACCGAGAACCGCATATTCAAGAGGCAATGCCATAAACCCGCAATTGCCAAATACCATTCCGAAACGATATACACGCTCCACATTCTTGTCCTTATGTTTTGCGAACAAATGGATATATGCTATTCCGAAAAGGAATGTGAGTATTGCAATTAAAGCTGTGATTCCGAGTCCCCTTAGCAAACCAGGTTCCATCTCGCGAGAGAAGGAACTGATTATAACGCATGGCGTTACGAAATACAGAACTATATTGGTAAGTTTTCTAACCGCATAGATATCAAGCCACTTTATCTTATTGCACAGAACTCCGATAAGCATCAGCACAAAAAGTACGAGGACTTGATTTGCGACAACCAAAAAATTTGCGAACATAATTATTCTTCCTCAAAAATCAGGTCAGAGTCGTCCTCTTCCGTTGTGGCAGGGGCTGTAGTCGAATATGTAGTTGTTTCTTTTGCAGCTCGTTTCTCCTGGACGTTTGCTCGGAATAGGAACATTCCGTAAGCGGAAACTGCTGCAATTAAAATGCAAATGACAACGACGTGCCATTTCACTACAATCTTTTCCATTTACTCACCTTTACTACTTGTGGTATGGACCACCAATGCTAATTTGAAACGATCTATAAATCTGCTCAAGCAACATCACTCGAGCGAGTTGATGCGGGAATGTCATCTCCGACATCGAGAGTTTCATATTTGCCCTCTGCTTGACTGCATTAGATAGGCCATATGAGCCCCCAATTATGAAGGTTATATTGCTATTTCCCTCGACTGCCAGTCTGTCTATTTCAGCAGATAATTCTGTCGAGGAACGTTGCTTACCCTCTATGCACATTGCATATACATATGCGCCGTTTGATATCTTGGACAAAATCTGTTCGCCCTCCTTCTCCAAACCGCGATTTATATCGGCCGGTGAAGGGTTATCAGGGAGCGCATATTCGCCAAGTTCAATTATATTTAGCTTGCAAAACGCCGTCAACCTTTTCTCATACTCAGAGACAGCGTCGCGCAAATATTTTTCTTTTAATTTACCAATACAAATTATATTTACGTTCAGCATATTATATCTCCAACATTGTTATGTCATTTCTGTTTGCAATCTGCAAAGTATAATCAAGGTCGAGTGTCGCGCCCTCGATTGTAAGACGCGATAGCGTCGTCTGGTAAGCGAGAGGCGGCATATTATTCTCGGCACTCAGATGGCCGAGAATGAGATGCTCCGTACCGGAGCGTAGCAGCGCGGCTGCTGTATCGGCCGCGGTGTCGTTAGACAGATGGCCGAGGTCAGAGAGTATACGGCGCTTTAGAGGATAAGGATATGGTCCGTTCGCAAGCATTCCAACATCGTGATTGGATTCGAGCAATATGGTGCTCGCGCCGGATATTCCATCCATGACCTCGTCCGTTACGACACCGAGGTCTGTTGCTATTGCAACCTTGTCGCCGCCTGGCAGGATAATACTATATCCCTGGCTCTCAGCGGCGTCATGTAATGTGCGGAAACACTCGATATGAAAATCACCTATATCCGCATAACTGCTGATCATAAGTACCGGGAAATCTCCATCGAGATGTCCCATGTTGTCAAGCGCCTCGAGTGTTCCGCCACTCGCATAGACTGGAATCTTATGCTTGTTGCAGAAAACACGCAATCCATTTATATGATCAGAATGCTCATGAGTGATAAAAATAGCCTTGACCGCCTCTGGATCCACCCCAATATTTTGGAGTGCCAAAGCGGTCTGCTTTGCATTCTTTCCGATGTCAACGAGTATTCCAGCATGCTCATCGCCTATATAAGTTGCATTTCCTGAGCTGCCAGAAAAGAGCGGACAAAACTTCATATATTCTCCTAATAAATTATGGGGTGCCATGGGCACCCCATTTCATTTTCTTAATTAACCAGCTGTGCGAACCTGCTTCTCTGGCTCGTCTTCAAAATTCTGACGAGTGATATCAGCGCCGATTGCAGTAAGTTTCTCAACAACATTTTCATATCCACGATCGATATAAACAATATTTTCAACTT
This sequence comes from Acutalibacteraceae bacterium, assembly GCA_045642705.1. Classification (GTDB taxonomy): domain Bacteria; phylum Bacillota; class Clostridia; order Oscillospirales; family Acutalibacteraceae; genus UBA1227. The sequence continues at coordinate 68,434 of JAZUJK010000004.1, read as the reverse complement.
CTGTACGGCCACGTGCTACAAGACCTGCAATAATCATTGCGGCACCTGCACGGAGGTCATCAGCCTTAACCGGTGAACCATTGAGATGATCAACGCCAGTAATTACGGCAACTTTACCATTTACCTCAATCTCAGCGCCCATACGAACGAGCTGATCAACATACTTAAATCTGTTGTCCCAAACGCCCTCCGAAATAATGCTTGTGCCACTTGCGACACAGAGAGCAACTGCAAGCTGAGGTTGCATATCGGTTGGAAATCCTGGATGAGGCATTGTCTTGATATTGCACTTGGACAAATTACCATCCGAGATTACTCTTACTGCATCATCCTCTTCAATTATCTCAGCACCAGCCTCGATAAGCTTGGCTGTAATTGACTCGAGATGCTTAGGTACGACATTCTTAATAAGTACGTCGCCACCTGTTGCAGCAACTGCTGCCATATATGTACCTGCCTCAATCTGGTCTGGGATTATTGAATAATCACAGCCATGGAGATAGGATACTCCACGAATCTTGATAACGTCTGTACCTGCGCCACGGATGTCAGCTCCCATAGAGTTCAGGAAGTTGGCAAGGTCAACTATATGTGGCTCCTTGGCTGCGTTCTCAATAACTGTAAGTCCACGAGCACGTACTGCTGCGAGCATTACATTTACAGTTGCGCCAACGGATACAACGTCCATATAAATTGAGTTACCCATGAGCTGAGCTGCCTTGGTATTAACAATGGCATTCTCTTCCATAGTAACTGTTGCACCGAGGGACTCAAATCCCTTAAGGTGCTGGTCGATTGGTCGTACGCCGCCGAAGTTACATCCACCTGGCATTGCAACTCTTGCACAGTTGCAACGTCCAAGAAGTGCACCGATGAGATAATATGATGCACGAAGATGTTTCGTAAGTTCGTAAGGTACAGTATATGAAGATACGGTTCTCGTATCTATTTCATAGGCATTTGCATTAAGCATACGGATCTTAGCGCCCATTGAACTCAAAATCTTGAGCATAACGCTAACGTCGCTGATATCAGGTACGTTATCTATACGACATACGCCCTGTGCTAGTAGTGTGGCTGGAAGAATAGCTACTGCTGAGTTCTTAGCGCCACTAATATTAACTTCACCGTAAAGCTTGTTGCCCCCATTAATAACAAACTTCTCCAAGTGATTAACACCTCAAATTTATCTAAAGTAAATTATTACAAATCAGTTACAAAAACTATAACACATATTATTATGAATTAAAAGATTAATTACATAAAAAACATAATTTTTTCTAAACTTTGTGTAATTTCACTATAATTTCTTGCATATCTTGTGGCAAAGGAGCAGAAATCGAAATTGTTTCATTTGTAAACGGTTGTAACAATTTGGCCTCGCCACAATGAAGTGCCTGATGACATATCCTGTCATCAGGAGTTCCATACATGGTATCTCCGATGAGTGGAGCACCTATGCTCGCAAAATGAACTCGTATCTGATGGGTGCGACCAGTCTCAATTTTTACCCTCACAAATGAAGCCTCTGTGCCGTCTTCAAGAGTGCCATTTTGGAGCACTTCATAATGGGTCAGAGCATAGTCTCCCCGAGGGTCAACTGTTCGAAAAGTTTTGATAGGATCAGGTCTAAAAATCGGTGCTTCAATATCGCCATTTTCTGCAAAAATTTTGGTTGGAATTGCAAAATATGTCTTGTCAATTTTACCCTGTAATTTGTTGGCCGCAAACGCGTTTTTTGCGCAGACAACTATGCCAGATGTGCCCTTATCAAGGCGTCCTACGGCACGAAAAGTTGCCTTCTCGCCATGTGCCAAAAGATACGCAGCTATGAGGTTTGCGAGCGTATCACCCTGGTGGTTATGGGACGGGTGAACCGCAAGCATTGCAGGCTTGTTCACCACTATCATATCATCGTCCTCATAGAGGACGGAGAGGTCGCCGAAATCATGTCCGTCATACTCTGATAGACCCTCGTCCATATCGTCCTCGGGAATGTTGATTTCTAGCACATCTCCCTCATGGATTTCGTCGACTGTTCGAGTGTGCTCGCCGTTCAAAATCAGTCCGTTTTCAACCAGTTTTAAGCTGCGAATCAAACGGGAAGAAAGCCCTGCCTTTCCCTTGAGAAAATACAGAACTTTACTGCCGTCATATGAACTTGGAATCACATATTTTAGCGTTCTCATAACAGCCAAATTATAAACTAATTTGGCTTGCAAAACAATAAGGTAAAATATATAATGAATTAGTTAAATTAGTTTTATTACTTAACTTATTATTAGTTGGAGGCAAATTATGAAAGATCTTGCCACTAAGTACAATCCAGCCGAGGTTGAGGACAGACTCTATAAATCTTGGCTTGATGGAAAGTACTTTCATGCAAATTTAGACGAGAGTAAGCAGGCTTACACTATCGTTATTCCACCACCAAACATCACTGGCCAGCTCCACATGGGCCACGCCCTTGATAACACCTTACAGGACATCCTCATTCGTTTTAAGCGAATGAAGGGTTTTGATACTCTATGGGTACCAGGCACAGACCACGCTTCAATCGCAACCGAGGCCAAGATTGTCGAAGCCCTCAAGAAGGAAGGCATCACAAAGCAGGACCTCGGCCGTGAGGGATTTCTCGAGCGTGCCTGGGACTGGAGAGCTCAGTACGGCGGCCGCATCGTTGAGCAGCTCAAGAAGCTTGGCTCATCTTGCGACTGGGACCGCGAGCGCTTCACTCTCGACGAAGGTTGCTCCAAGGCAGTAAAAGAAGTTTTTGTAAACCTCTATGAGAAGGATCTCATCTATCGTGGTGAGAGAATCATCAACTGGTGTCCACATTGCCTCACATCAATTTCTGATGCAGAGGTTGAATATGAGGAGAAAGATGGATCATTCTGGCATCTCCGTTATCCATTTGCAGACGGCTCAGGTGAACTCATTCTCGCAACAACTCGTCCAGAGACAATGTTCGGTGATACAGCAGTCGCTGTTCACCCAGATGACGAGCGCTATAAGGACCTTGTTGGCAAGGAACTCATCCTTCCAATTATGAATACTAAAATTCCAGTTATCGCTGATGAATATGTTGAGATGGACTTCGGTACAGGCGTTGTTAAAATCACTCCTGCACATGACCCTAACGACTTTGAGGTAGGACTCCGTCATAATCTTCCTATCATCAACGTTATGACTGATGATGGCTATATGAACGACTATGTTCCAGAGCGCTATCGCGGCATGGACCGCTATGAGTGCCGCAAGGCTCTCGTAAAAGAACTCGAGGAAGAGGGATATCTCATCAAGGTTGAGCCTATGAAGCACAACGTTGGCACATGCTATCGCTGCGGCACATCGGTTGAGCCTCGTGTATCCAAGCAGTGGTTCGTTCGTATGGAGCCACTCGCTGGTCCAGCAATTGACATAGTTAAGAACGGCAAGGTTAAATTCGTACCAGACCGTTTTGACAAGACATATTACCACTGGATGGAGAACATCAAGGACTGGTGTATTTCCCGTCAGCTCTGGTGGGGTCATAGAATCCCTGCTTGGTATTGCGACGACTGTGGTGAGATTACAGTATCACGTGAGGACGCAACCAAGTGTGCTCACTGCGGTAGCGAGCATATCCACCAGGATCCGGACACACTTGATACCTGGTTCTCATCTGCTCTCTGGCCATTCTCAACTCTCGGTTGGCCAGACAAGACTCCAGAGCTCGCTCATTATTTCCCAACTAATACACTCGTTACAGGTTACGATATCATCTTCTTCTGGGTTGCTCGTATGATCTTCTCTTCCTGCGAGCAGATGAAGGCTGAGCCATTTGACACAGTACTCATTCACGGACTTGTTCGTGACGCTCAGGGACGCAAGATGTCCAAGTCACTTGGCAATGGTATTGACCCGCTCGAGATTATCGACCAGTACGGTGCTGACGCGCTCCGCTTCACTCTCGTTACTGGTAACAGTCCAGGAAACGACATGCGTTTCTCAACTGAGAAGGTTGAGGCATCTCGTAACTTCGCTAACAAGATTTGGAACGCAGCTCGTTTCATTCTCATGAACATCGATGACAGCGAGCCAGCACCACATATTCCAGAAAATCTTGCTATTGAGGACAAATGGATTATCTCCAAGCTCAATACACTTGCAAAAGATGTAAACGAGAATATTGATAAATATGAACTTGGTATCGCAGTACAAAAACTCTACGATTTCATCTGGGACTGCTTCTGCGACTGGTATATTGAGATTGCCAAGATTAGACTGAACCAAGGTGGCACAGAAGCAGAGAATGCAAGAGCCGTACTCGTATATGTACTCTCCAATGCCCTCAAACTTCTCCACCCATTCATGCCTTTCATTACAGAAGAGATCTGGCTCACCTTGCCACATGACGGTGAGACAATCATGCTGTCAGCTTATCCAGAATACGACGACGCCCTCTCATTTGCAGATGACGAGGCAGAGTTCGAGCGTATCATGAACGCTGTTAAGGCTATCCGCAACAGACGTGCCGAGATGAATGTTCCACCTTCTAAGAAGGCAGAAGTATTCATCGACACAACATTCAAGTCAACATTCCAGCAAGGCACTATTTATATGCAGCGCCTCGCATCTGCATCATCAGTAACAGTTGGTGTAGACAAGGAACTTGAAGGTGCAGTTCAGATTATCACAGAGGATGCCAAGATTTTCATCCCTATGAATGAACTTGTTGATTTCGAAGCAGAAAAAGCTCGTCTTACAAAAGAACTTGCCGATGCCGAAAAGGATCTCGAATTCTTCAACCGCAAGCTTAATAACCCAGGCTTCATGGCCAAGGCTCCAGAAGCCGAGGTTGAGAAGACCAAGGCATCAGCTGCCAAGATTGAAGAAAAGATCAAGATGTTAAAAGAAAGTATTGAAAAACTTGCATAAGGCTCTAAGGAGTTGAGTGTTATGAAACTTGAAAGAAAAGAGCGAGTAATCATTGCGGGCTGTGGCCGTCTCGGTCGCAGACTTGCAGCATTGCTCTCAGACAGAGGATACCAAGTCATCATCATTGATAATGACGAAAACGCCTTCAAGAAATTGCCAGAATCATTTGGCGGATTCCAGGTCAAGGCTGATGGTATCGATTTGGATACATTTAGATATGTTGATGCCGATGAAGCAACAATGCTCATCGCCTGCACAGGAAACGACAATCTGAACAGTCTTATTGCTCAGATTGGAGCTCGTATCTTCAATATCCCTAACGTATATGTACGTTTTGAGGATACTGATAAAGAGCTCCTTATCAAGGGATTCAACATTCAAGGTATCTATCCTTTCAAACTTACCATGGGTGTATTTGAAGACACCGTATTTGGTATCACTGATGAGGAGGATGCAAAATGAGAATCGTAGTTGCAGGTGGCCGTACACAGGCCGACTTCCTTATCGGAAATCTTATCAAGAAAAAACACAAATTGGTTGTCATAAATGATGACAGATCTTATTGCGATTACCTCGCATCAACACACAAGATTCCTGTATTTATAGGAGATCCTTCCAAATATTCCGTGCTCAAAGAGGCCGGAATCGATGGATTTGATGTACTTGTGGCTCTAACTTACAAGGATGCTGACAACCTCGCAATTTGCCAGTATGCAAAACGTTGCTTTGGCGTCAAGAAAGTAATATGTATCGTTGCCAACCCTAAGAACGCAGAACTTTTCCGCGAGCTCGGCGTTGAGCACGTAATATCTTCTACGCATATGGTTGCCGAATATATCACTCAGGCAACAAGCTTTGAAAATCTCATCAAGACTATGTCTATAGAGAATGAAAAAGTTGTAATCACAGAGGTTTTTGTTGAAGAAGGCTATGATTGCGTAGGCAAGAAACTTATGGATATAACCCTCCCAGAGAACTCAATCATTGGATGTATCATAAGAAAGTCATCCGATATGATAGTTCCAGGTGGTAGTACAGAAATAAAAGCCGATGACAAGTTACTTGTTATTTCATCACCTACTAACCAAAAGAAAGTTTTGGCTGCTATAACCAAGAAGTAAAGCCCTGACACTGGAGGAATAACCAATGAGTAAAATAAATTGGAAGGCGCACGGGAAGAATCTCCTAATCGTATTGATTGTTTTCGCCCTTACCACTATTCTTGCATTTGTTCTCGAGATGAGAGAAATTCATGCAGAGAACCTTCTTATGCTCTACCTACTCGGTATCATAATTATTGTTACCGAGACCAAGAGTTTCCTAACAACAGTTCTCTCATCAATTATTTTCATCATGACTCATAACTTTATGTTCCTTGAGCCAAAATATGACTGGCACCCAATAACTGGTAAAAGTTTTGCTCTATCTGCAACAATATTCTTAATCGTTGCACTCATCGTAAACTTACTCGTTAGTAGATTGCAGAGACAACTTATTAGTTCTCGAGAAAATACGAACTTGCACAAGAAACTATATGACGCATCAGAGGGACTTCTCGCCGTACATGGTCGCGATAAGGTAATCGAATACTCTGATAAGGCGCTCACAGAACTTGCCGGTGCAGAAGTAGAATTCCATTTTGCGATTGATAAATTTGAGCACAACGAAGCAATCATTTGGTGCTTTAAGAATTCTGCAAAATGCGGTCATGGTGAGACTGAGTTCCACGATGTAGGCTGCAAATACATCCCTATTCGCAGCAAGAACAAAACCGTAGGTGTAGTTTCTATCGACTGCACTCAGAAGGAACTTTCAAAAGAAGCAGAAGAGTGTATCATCGCTCTCCTCTCTCAAATTACAATTGCTATTGAGCGAGAGGATCTCGAGTCAGCAAGAGCAAAAGAGGAAGCAACTATCACCCGTGAGCATGTCAAGGCTTCTGTAATGAAGAGCCTCTCACACGATATGTATCCTCGTATCACTCAGATTAATAAAGATTCCAAGAACATGAGAGAAAATATCAATCTCATGGAGGAATCTGAAGTTATAGAGCATCTACAGACTATTGAGGATGAATCTCAATATCTCTGTCAGATAGTTGATAACATCCTTGATATCACCAAGGATGCAAACTAATAATGAAAGCACAGGCCCGCCCACAACGGGCGGGTCTGTTAAATTAAGGAGACAAAACCGTGGCAGTACTAAACATTGTCCTTGTCGAGCCGGAAATACCTCAAAATACCGGTAACATTGCACGCACATGTGCATGTACCGGCGCACGACTGCATATCGTGCGCCCTATGGCATTTGAGCCGGACGACAAGCATTTGAAGCGCTCTGGACTGGACTATTGGCAATATCTCGATATCACATACTACGATAATTTGGACGACTTCTTTGCCAAGAATCCTGATGGAAAATTTTTCTACTTCACAACCAAGGGCCTAAATAGATATTCTGACGCACAGTATCCTGATAATTCTTTCCTTGTTTTCGGCAAGGAAACCAAGGGGCTTCCAGAGGAATTGCTCCTCGCCCACCCTGATGACTGCGTTCGTATTCCAATGATGGATGAATGCCGCAGTCTCAACCTTTCCAACTCGGTAGCCATTGCAGTTTATGAGACTTTAAGGCAGTGGAACTTCCCTGAACTCCTATGTAAAGGTGAGCTTCATAACTACAAATGGTCCGATGCAAATAATGTAACATAATTAATTTGTTAAAATTTTGACAAACAATAATAAAAGTATTATAATATTACATATGGAGGTAATGTATATGAGTAAAACGATGATTCTTGTTGACACTTGCTGTGACATCCCAGCAGAGTTCACAGAAAACTTAGACATGGAACTTCTCGCTACTACCTTTAATATCGATGATCGATATTTCAATGAAGGTATTGATTTTACAAACGAGAACTTCTACGAGATTCTTCCTGCTCCTAAGGGCAAGATCAAGAGTTTCTACATTCCTTCTGCGGTTTATATTGATAGATATAAAAATGCTGCAACTTGTGGATTTGAAAATGTGATTGTATTTACAATCGGTAGTGATGAAGACATCCCTATGATTGCTGCTGCAAATGAAGCAGCCGATCTCTTTAAGGAGCAGAATCCTACATCTGATCTACGCATCGAAGTAATCCCTGTAAAGAATTATTCAATGGCTGCTGGCCTCATAGCTCTTGAGGCTGCCAAGCTTGCGAACGATGGCGCAGATATCGATACTATCCTTGCAGAAGTAAAATCCAGCATCAGTAGAATGACTATACTTGTTGACGCATTTAACGTACCATCAACATTCATGGATCCAACATTCAAGTCTCGTAGATGGGTATCCTTCAGCGGTTCTTACCATCCTTTCCCTGCTCTTAAGATTTGCAGTGGCAAGGCTGTTGAGCTCCCAATTATCAAGGGTGACCACTCTGCATTTGACCAGTTCTGTGACTATTGTATCGAGGCTCTCAGTGCTGAGAAGCCTGAATATGCAATAGGTTATGCTTCACGTAAATGGGAAGCTCGTGGACTTGCCCATGTTCTAGAAGAAGAACTCGGCTACCCACCAATCACAGTTTATAAGCTTGGAGCCATTTCCGCATATGGTGCAAGCAAAGCAGCTCTCACAGTTTGCTTTAAAGCACCTAGTATTGAAAATCAATTGAAAGGCTGACAAGAAAGAAATGACATTCAACAAAAAGACCGTAGATGATATTGAAGCCTCAAGCAAGCGAGTACTTGTACGTTGCGACTTCAATGTACCACTAAAGGGTGGCAAGATTACAGATGACAGCCGTATCCTTGCCGCTATTCCAACTATCAAGAAACTCCAGAGTGATGGAGCAAAGGTAATTCTTTGCTCACATCTTGGCAAACCAAAGGGCGAACCAAAGCCTGAACTTTCACTCGCTCCTGTTGCCATCCATCTCTCAGAGATCCTTGGTATGAAAGTAAAGTTTTTACAATCGGACATTGTCGTTGACGATACAGTAGTCGCTGCAGTAAACGAAATGAAGGACGGCGATATCGTTCTTCTTGAAAACACTAGATTTAGACCAGAAGAGACAGCAAATGATGAAAGTTTCTCAAAAGAACTTGCTTCTCTTGCAGACATATTTGTAAACAACGCTTTTGGCACAGCTCATAGAGCTCATTGCTCAACAGCAGGCGTTGCAAGTTTCGTAAATGAGGCAGTATGTGGTGACCTTATTTCCGAAGAATTAAAATATCTCGGAAATGCTGTAACATCTCCTAAGCGTCCTTTCATTTGCATCCTCGGCGGTGCCAAGGTTGCAGATAAACTGCCAGTAATTGAGAACCTTATTACCAAGGCTGATACACTTATCATCGGCGGTGGTATGGCATATACATTCCTTGCAGCCAAGGGTTATGGAATCGGTAAGTCCCTTCTTGATGAGACTAAGATCGATTTCTGTAAAGCAATGCTAAAAGAAGCAGAAGCTAAGGGTGTTAAAATCCTTCTTCCAATAGACACAATCGTTGCCAAAGAATTCCCAGAACCAATTGATACTGAAATTGAAATTACAACTGTTGATGCTGACAAGATTCCAGCAGATATGATTGGTCTTGATATCGGCGCTAAAACAGCTGAGTTATTTACAGAAGAAATTGCAACAGGCAAGACAATCGTATGGAATGGACCTATGGGTGTATTTGAAAATCCAATACTCTCCAAGGGTACATATGCGGTAGCAAAAGCAATGGCAGACGCTGACGCAATCACAGTAATCGGTGGTGGCGACTCAACTGCTGCTGTAAACCAACTTGGATTTAATGATAAAATCACACATGTTTCAACAGGTGGCGGTGCTTCACTCGAGTTCCTTGAGGGCAAGGATTTACCAGGCATCGCAGCAATGAATGATAGATAAGAGGTAGGAAAAAATGAGAAAAGAGACAAGACGCGCAGTAATCGCTGGTAACTGGAAGATGAATAAGACACCATCTGAGGCTAAGGCTCTCATCGAAGAGATGAAGCCACTTGTTGCAGATGCAGATTGTGACGTAGTTCTCTGCGTTCCTTTCGTTGACATCTATGCAGCAGTAGAAGCAGCCAAGGGTTCTAACATCAAAATCGGTGCTGAGAATGTTCACTTCAAAGAGAGTGGCGCATACACAGGCGAAATTTCTGCTGACATGCTCAAAGAAGCAGGCGTTGAATATGTTGTAATCGGTCACTCAGAGCGTAGAACATATTTTGCAGAGACAGATCAGACTGTTAACCTCCGTACACTTGCTGCTCTAAATGCAGGTCTCAAGCCAATCATTTGCGTTGGTGAGACACTTGAGCAGAGAGAACTCGGTTATACAGAGACTCTTCTCAAATTCCAAACCAAAATGGCACTTACAAATGTTCCAGCTGAAGCAATGAAGGATATTATCATTGCATATGAGCCAGTATGGGCAATCGGAACAGGCGTTACAGCAACAGACGATCAGGCTGACGAAGGAAATGGCTTTGTTCGTGCAGCTATTGCTGAGAAGTACGGCGACGCTGTTGCCGAGGCTACAACAGTTCAGTATGGTGGATCTATGAACGCCAAGAATGCTGAAGGCCTCCTCGGCAAGGTAAACGTTGACGGTGGTCTCATCGGTGGCGCATCACTCAAGGCTCCTGATTTTGCTACAATAGTTGCTGCAGCATCTAAATAAATTAAGAAGAGAGTAAACAATGAAAAGGCCAGTAATCCTCTGTATTCTAGACGGATTTGGTTGGGCTCCCGATGAGCCAGATGGCAACGCGATCGTCGCCGCCCGCACACCCGTTCTAGACAATATAATGGCGACATGCCCACATACAACCATTGGCGCATCAGGTCTCGACGTAGGTCTACCTGACGGCCAGATGGGCAATAGTGAAGTTGGTCACACCAACATCGGTGCAGGTCGCGTTGTATACCAAGAACTCACAAGAATAACAAAAGAAATAAATGAAGGCCCATTTTTCCAAAATGAGGCCTTCATTAAAGCAATAAACAATTGCAAAAGCAACGACTCCGCGCTCCACCTTATAGGACTCCTTTCCGATGGTGGTGTACACAGCCACATCGAGCATCTCTTTGGCCTCCTCGAGCTTGCCAAGAGACAGGGTCTCACCAAGGTATATGTACATGCAATTCTTGACGGTCGAGATGTGCCACCAACATCAGGTGTCACATACCTCGAGCAGCTCCAGAACTATATGTCAGAGCACGGCATCGGCAAGCTTGCAACTGTCACCGGTCGTTTTTATGCTATGGACCGTGACAATCGCTGGGAGCGCGTAGAAAAGGCTTACAACGCTTTCGTTAATGGTGATGGAATCATTAGCGAAAACGCTATAGACGCCGTCAAAGCCTCATATAATACCATTGATGCAGACGGCAAGAATCTTACAGATGAATTTGTGCTTCCAATCGTCACAATGAAGGAAGGTCGCATAGAGGAGAATGATAGCATCATCTTCTTTAACTTCCGTCCTGATAGAGCACGTGAAATCACACGTACATTTGTAGATCCAGAGCTCGACACATTCGAGCACACATATTTCCCAGTAAATTATGTTTGCATGACTCAATATGATGCGACAATGCCAAATGTTGATATTGCATTCAAGCCTCAGTCACTCAATGACACTCTCGGCGAGTATCTCGCCAAGAACAATATGACTCAGCTTAGAATCGCAGAGACAGAGAAGTATGCACATGTAACATTCTTCTTCAATGGTGGTGTTGAGACTGTATTCCCAGGCGAGGACCGTATACTTGTTCCAAGCCCTAAGGTTACAACATATGACCTCCAGCCTGAGATGAGTGCTATTGAGGTTACTGACAAACTTATCGATGCAATCAAATCAGACAAGTACGATGTCGTTATCATAAACTATGCAAATTGTGATATGGTCGGCCATACAGGCGTTTTCAGTGCAGCAGTGACTGCCGCCGAGACAGTTGACACATGCCTCGGACGCCTCGTTGATATAATAAAAGAAAAGGATGGAGCAATCCTCCTCACTGCTGACCACGGCAACGCAGACAAGATGGTCGACACAGACGGCTCACCGTTCACTGCCCACACAACAAATGTTGTGCCTTTCGCAGTTATAAACTGTGGTGATGTCGCTCTTCGCGAGAACGGCCGCCTCTGTGATCTCTCCCCTACAATTCTCCAAGTCCTCGGTCTTCCTCAGCCGGAAGCCATGACCGGAGAATCACTAATCAAATAAATAAAAAATCCCGCTCAATCGAGCGGGATTTAATTTTTTATTTACTTTTGTCTGCGGCTTCTCTTACTGCTTTTGCGAGTTGATCTGCACAGGAAGTACATTTATAGCCACATGTGTTACCAAGAAGTTTTTCTTCTATTTCATCAACGGTCATACCGTCACAAAGTGTTGAGATTGCTTTTAGGTTACCATTACAACCGCCATAAAACTCTATATTAGTAACGATATTATCATTTAAATCAAACTTAACAAATTGAGAGCATGTGCCCTTATTCTCATGAACGAATTCCATAATATCTATTTATTCCTTTCCATTTAATATTTTTTTTGCTTGTTTCCAATTCGGCATATATTTATTAAGAATTGCCTTGAAATCAGCTCCATGATTTGGAACTGCTGTATGAGCAAGTTCATGCAAAATTACATATTCAAGACATTCAATGGGATGTTCTGCAAGCTTCACATTTAACCATATCTTATTTGTCTTGGTGTTGCAAGTACCCCAACGGGATTTCATAACTTTACTCTGCCATCCACTGGCTTTAAGGCCTGTATATTCCTCCCATTTTGGAAGAAGTATATCTACCCTCTCCTTTAATTCATCTCGATACCAGGAAAGCATAAATGCCTTTTTCTGCTCCTCTGTACATCCCGCTCTTACAATCAATGTTGCGGTATAGTCATCATTCAGAGTAAGTGAATATCTGGTATCCTCTAGAACTTTCAATTCATAGAGTTCTCCCCATATAGGAATTACATCACCTGTATCATATGTAGGTTCAGGCGTTGCCGGATTTTGCTTCATATGTTCTACATTGGAAATAATCCAATTTGAACGCTCTTCAATAAAAGCCTTGATTTCCTTATCGCTGATATATTTTGGCGCAGTAAGTAGAACATCACCATAAGGAGGTTTGACATAAAGATGCATATTTTTAATTTTCTTTTTTTCAACTGTAATAGGAATATCATCTAAAAAGTATTGCATCTTGTCACCTCCTTGTCCGGAATATAGGATACTAAATATTGTAAAATTTTATCAATAAAATCGCAGTGAGTATATGTTGAATATTATACGCATGATGCGTATAATGTGAGTGGATTAGATGAGATTTAGAGAAATCGAAAAAATTTCACCTAGTGATGGATAGGTGCTAAAAGCATCTACAGGTTCCCACAACCATTATACTACAAGACGCTTTAACATCAATGTATAAGCAAGGAGCATCATATGACAAAATATATTGTTGCATTTATTATATGGAATATTGTTGTCGCACTTGTTTATGGAGTTGATAAAAATAAGGCTCAGAGAGGCGCTTGGAGAATTCCAGAAAAGGTATTGATAGCACTCGCTTTTCTAGGCGGCGGAATCGGAGCATATGCAGGAATGCATATATTTCATCACAAGACTAAGAAACCACTTTTTAGAATTGGCGTTCCGCTTTGCATATTAATTAATATCGCTGAAATTGTTGCTGTGATTTGGGCGGTATATCGTGCTGGAGCTACATTATATTAAAATTAAATCCCGCTCAACCGAGCGGGATTTTTTTATTATTTTTCTCTACGGAAGATATCCTTAATATCTTCAACAATACGGAAGATACTAAATATGAATACATATATTTCTAGTCGAGCTATAAGCATGCCAATCATCATTGTAATCATAGCACCGTTGCCCATATCAGGACCTACTATTCCGATAGACATTCCGACTGTACCAAGTGCGGAGAAGAATTCAATTACACTGTCTGTGAAATCATAGCCACAGAGCATAAGTGCAAATGAACCTGCAAGTCCTATCATGAAATAGAGAAGTATATATCCATAGTTTATATTTTGCATCTGTTCGGTAATTATATCTCTCTTGCCGAAGTGCATTATAAATCTACCGCGGTGAATGCGGTTATCCTCTGCCTCATGGCGTGCGTCATAGTAGAGAGAGCGGGCAGCGAGTGCAGCTCTATACGCCTTGACGCCACCGGCAGTGGATCCACTGTTACCACCAACAATCATAAGGATAAGAAGTGGTATCAGCGCATTACCGCAACGAGGCAAGAAGTCATCAACTGTGGATAGACCTGTTGTTGTAATGATGGCAACGACTTGGAATACTGCATTATCAATTGCACTAAGTACATTCTCACAGATTCCTGTTACCATGAGTTCAACAATTAGGATTGGGGTAACAATAGCAATAAGGAATATGAAGATTCTTGTCTCACTATTGTTAATTACTGATTTAAACTTGCCTCTTAGGAGAAGCATTGTTGTCATAAAGTTTGTTGCACCAAGGAACATTAAAACTATTGTCGTAATATCAATTGGTACGCTGTGCCAGAATCCAATACTGGATGCTTTAGTAGAAAATCCTCCAGTGGATACAGCAGAAATAGAATGGTTGACAGCATCGAAAATTGGCATACCGAAAACGGTATAAAGAATTGTTCCGCTGATTATAAGTCCAAGATAAATAAGAATAATTGTTCTTGCAGAATAAGAAACTGATGGTCCTATGCTATCTGTATGTCCCTCAGCACGGAAGAGCTGCATGTTGAATGTCTTGGACATTATCATACTGAGTATAAGTACCAAGCCAACTCCACCGAGCAAGTGCATAAGGGATCTATAGAGAAGCACCATATGAGTCGCATTCTCGACATCAGTAATTGTAAAGCCAGTTGTGGTAAAACCACTTGTTGCTTCAAAAAGTCCGCCAACGAATGTATACTCACCAGTCATGTAGAAAGGCACCGCACCGCAGACAATAGAAACAATCCACAACAAGAGAACAATAAGCGGTCCGCTGTTTCTCTTGAGTTCACCCATTGATACATTTCCTGTGAATAGATGAATAAGATAGCCGACAAAAATATATGCAACACCTGGCAAAACAAAGCACTGCAATTGTGATTTCTCAGCAGGATAAAACAGTACAAGAATTGTCGGTATTATTGTTATAACGCCTACCATTACTATTGCATAAGACAAGCATCGCAAGATTGTATAGTAATAGGCTTTTGTTAAATTTTCTTTTTCCATAATCATGCCTCCAACGGAGTCATATTTCTGCTATTATAATAACCTTTTATTTTATTTTTTCAAGTATATTATGTTAATCTCTTGAAAACCTATATGCTACGAAATGTTTATACGGTTCGCCTGGGGTTAGTTCTATTTCACCGAAGCCATCATGATTGATTGCATCCGGAAGAAGCTGTGCTTCAAGGCATATTCCACAGTGCTTCATATCACCTTTCATCTGATTGCCAGAATAGCAAACAAAGCATGGATAATCTGTTTCCATAGTAACTTTTCTGCCCGTTTCAGGACTGTAAAGGCTTGCAACTTTACTCTCTCCAAAAACAAGGGCGTGATCATATCCATTTCCAGCAAGCACTATCTGAGAATTTGTTGATTCTACTACATCTTTGAGCAATTTGCCCTCTCGTATATCAAATATAGATCCAACCGTCTTTTCTACATATCCTTCCGGTGTTAGATCAGAAAGAAGTGGAATATAATACTTGGCATCGCCTGTCAAAATATGATTTGTAATTGGTGTATTATTATCGTCATTCAAATTAAAATATGCATGATTCGTAAGGTTAAAAATGGTATCCTTATCCGTTGTCGCATAGTAATCAATTCTAAGAGTATTATTGTCATCAAGAGAATATGTGACTGTTGTACTGACATTGCCAGGAAATCCATTGCTGCCATCTGGGCTATCATAAGTTAGGATAACTTTATTATCCTCCATATGACCTTCCCACTCAGCCTGTCTATCAAATTCATGATTTCCATGAAGACAGTTTTCATTCTCATTCTTTGGCAGTTCATAACGAACACCATTTAAGAAAAATTCCGCATAAGAAATACGGCCAGCAATTCTGCCTATTACAGCAGCAGAATATGGTGGCTCCTGAATCATATTATGACCGTCAAAAATTATCTCTTTTATAAGACAACCATGAGTATCAACAGTGACACTCATGGCATTCTTGTTAGTTAATATAAATTCCATTTAATTACTTTAAAAGATTCTTTGGGATCTCGAAGAGCTTGTCGATACCGTTTGTAACAAGACCCTTTACGTTCTTCTTGATTCCATCCTTGATTCCCTCAACTACACCCTGTGTCAAGCCGTCTTTTGCAGCCTTAAGGAGTGTGTTTACGATTTCCATAAATGTTTCTTTCATTTTAAAGACCTCACTATTTTTTAAATATATATGTTTCGATAATTGAGCCTACTGCTTTAGTTGACTCCTCATCAAAAAATGCACCAAGTTTTAAAGCCAATTTTACAGAGGCCTTATTATTAGGATTTACGTGCCAAATCATTTCTTCAAATCCAAATTCCTCGAACAAATAAGGAATTGTCACCTCTAAGACTTCTGATGCGTAGCCCTGTCCCCAATACATAGGGAGCAGTGCTACCTGTAGTTCTGGCTTATCTCCGAAAATATTTACAAGTCTAACATAACCAGCCAACTGGTCTGCAACTTTGATTTCAAAAATCATATCATCAATAGATGATTCCATCTTCATAAGATGTGCAAAAAGAGCCTTAATCGCCGGCATATAATCCTCCACATTTTGACCAGCGCTTAATTTTACAGAAGGTAATTCAAAAGGCTTATCTGCTTTGGTATCTATCGACTTTTTTAGTTCTCTATTGTTGCTTTTGATAATCTCGCAACGTTCTGTCTTAATCTTCATAGTTCTATTATATATAAATATCCATAATTTGCAAACAAAAAGGGCCCCGTTTGGAGCCCTTTTGAAATATGTCCAATTTGAATTACATAATACCCTGTGCAAGCATTGCTTCTGCAACCTTCTCGAAACCAGCGATGTTAGCACCAGCGATGAGGTCGTAACCGAGGCCATACTTTTCAGATGCTGCAACTGAAGCACTGTAGATGTTCTTCATAATCATATGAAGCTTTGCATCAACTTCTTCTGCTGTCCATGAGAGACGCTCTGAGTTCTGAGACATCTCAAGACCAGATGTAGCAACGCCACCAGCGTTAACAGCCTTAGATGGAGCAACGATTGCGCCAGACTTTACGATGAAAGCGAGAGCTTCATTTGTTGTTGGCATGTTAGCAACTTCGATATAGTACTTTGTGCCATTATCAACAATCTTCTTAGCCTCGTCCATGTTGATTTCATTCTGAGTTGCGCAAGGAAGGCAGATATCAACCTTCTGACCCCATGGCTTCTGACCAGGGAAGAACTGGCAACCGAACTTGTCTGCATAATCCTGAACCTTATCACGGCCAGATGCACGCATCTCAAGCATATAGTTGAGCTTTTCCTCTGTTACGATACCATCTGGATCGTAGATATAACCATCAGGACCAGAAATAGTAACAGCCTTACCACCGAGTTCAGCAATCTTCTTGCAAGCACCCCAAGCAACATTACCGAAGCCTGATACTGCAAATGTCTTGCCTTCTACTTTCTCACCCTCATGAGTGAGAACTTCCTGTGTATAGTAAATAGCGCCATAACCTGTAGCTTCTGGACGGATAAGTGATCCACCATAAGAGAAGCCCTTACCTGTAAGTACGCCATTCTCATAAGCATCCTTAATTCTCTTATACTGGCCAAAGAGATAACCGATTTCACGTCCGCCAACACCAATATCACCAGCTGGTACGTCAACATTAGGACCAATATGACGCTGGAGCTCTGTCATGAATGCCTGGCAGAAACGCATTACCTCTGCGTCAGACTTACCACGTGGGTCAAAGTCTGATCCACCTTTACCACCGCCCATAGGAAGTGATGTAAGAGAGTTCTTAAATGTCTGCTCGAAACCGAGGAACCAGATGATTGATGGGTTTACTGATGGATGGAAGCGAAGACCACCCTTGTATGGACCGATTGCTGAGTTAAACTGTACACGATAGCCACGGTTAACCTGAACCTTGCCTGCATCGTCAACCCATGCAACACGGAAGCTGATGAAACGCTCTGGCTCTACCATACGGCCAAGAATATCAGCTGCAACATAGTCAGGGCGCTGGTCGATTACTTTTTCAAGAGAGCTAAATACTTCCTCAACAGTCTGGATAAATTCAGGCTTGTCAGCATCACGCTCTTTAACTTTTGCGATTACTTTTTCGATATACTCGTTCATTAGTTTTCAAGACCTTTCTTGCAAAATTACGAAAAAACTATACTACTTTAGTATATATTAGTCAATAGTTTTGCAAGTTTTGTTTTTTAAACTTGCAAAATTTGCTGATTGGAGCGAAAAATCGAACGAAGTTTAGACGTTTTTGTAAATTTGTACAGTTTTTTTGACCAAAATTCTATACCAATTATGCAAAATATAGTGTATAATAACATTGTCCTATTATTAAAAATTAAGGAGGTAAAAATTATGTGGACTTTAAAGAAGATCTACTGGAGAGCTATTGAAGTAGTATTCACCGTTCTCATGTATTGCTGGGGCTGGTTTTTCCCAGATCCAACAATCATTGACGGTCCTGGTGCTATTAAGAAGCTCCCAGCAATCGTTAAGAAAAAAGGCAAGAATCAGGTTCTCGTAGTAACTGATAAGGGCCTCATGAGCCTTAACCTTCTCGATGGTCTTTTCAAGGCTCTCGATGAAGCTGGCGTTAAGTATGTACTCTTTGATGAGGTACAGCCTAACCCAACAATTGAATACGTTGAAGCAGCTCTTAAGCTCTACAACGACAATAACTGCCAGGCAGTTATCGCAGTTGGTGGCGGTTCACCAATGGACTGCGCTAAGGGTACAATTGCTCGTGTAGCAAGACCTGAGCGTCCAGTTGCTAAGATGAGTGGTACATTTAAGGTATTCCTTCCTGCAAAGAAGATGAACGGCCTTATCCCACCTCCTCTTTATGCAGTTCCAACAACAGCTGGTACAGGTTCGGAAACAACTATCGCTGCTGTTATTACTGATGCATCAACACACGACAAGTTCCCTATCATGGATCCATTCATTCGTGCTCGTTATGCAGTTCTTGATCCAGAGCTCACAGCTGGCCTTCCTAAGAAGGTTACATCCACAACTGGTATGGATGCTATGACTCACGCTGTTGAGGGTTATACAAACATTTGGTATAACGACAAGAAGTTCAACGACTATGGCCTCAAGGCTATCAAGCTTATCTTCGAAAACCTCGAAAAGGCTTACAACAACGGCTCTGACCTCGAAGCTCGTGGCAACATGCTCCTCGCTTCTTACTATGCAGGTCTCTGCTTCACACGTGGCGGCGTTGGTTACGTTCACGGTATCGGTCACAGACTCGGTGGTAAGTACGGTGTTCCTCACGGTCTTGCAATGTCTGTAATCCTTCCACACGTATTCTCAGACGCTCTCCTTGGCCCATATGTTTATGACAAACTTGCTGAGATCGCTGACTATGTTGGCATCACAGGTTCATCAGACGAAGAAAAGGCTAAGAAGTTCATCGCTGAAATCGAAGCTATGAATGCTCGCATGGAGATTCCAACAGGATTCGATTGCATCAAGGAAGAAGATATTCCTTGGATTGCTGAGCACTGTATCGCTGAGGTACTTCCTACATACCCAGTTAAGCAGATCTTCACTCAGAAGGAACTTGAGAAGTTCGTTCGTGACGAGATTATGATTAAGTAATTCTTCGTTTAATATTTAACAAAAAAGAGCCGTTGGTATTGTGCCAATGGCTCTTTTATTGTATAATAACAAGGTGTTTTTTATTTTTAATGGTATAGGGGTTTATATCTAAAATGAACTATTCAATGAGCAAGAAACAATTTAAGGAAGCTGTCGTATCCAAGCTCTCCCATCTCTATGGAATAGGTGTGGATATAGCAGATAATCCTCAGATTTACAAGGCGGTTGCAACCGTTGTTAAGGAGCAACTCGCATCAGGATGTCACGAATTCGTTGAAACGACCAAGAAGACACCAGAGTCCAAGACTGTATATTATATGTGCATGGAATTCTTGATGGGTCGTTCACTTAAAAATAACTTGTACAACTTAGGCCTTACAGATGTTGCAGCCGCAGCTCTTGCCGACCTCGGCATAGACATCGACGCACTCTATGAGTGTGAGCCAGACGCAGGTCTTGGCAATGGTGGACTCGGTCGTTTGGCCGCATGCTACCTCGATGGTCTCGCAACAGGCGGCTACCCATCAATGGGATACAGCATTCTCTATGAATGCGGTATCTTTAAACAGAAACTCATTGATGGTTGGCAGACCGAGCTCCCAGATTATTGGCTCCCAGGCGGCGACGTCTGGCTCACAGCCAAGGATGATTTAAAACTTACAGTTGAATTTGGCGGAGATCTCGAAAGCTCTTGGCAGGACGGATATTTCGTAACCAAGACCAACAATGCAATCTCCGTTATTGCAACTCCTTACGACATGTATGTACCTGGCAAGGACGGCAAGGGATTCTCCCGTCTACGTCTCTGGAAGGCAGATGCACCAGGATTTGATATGACACTCTTCAACCAGGGCGACTATATCCGCGCTGTTGAGCAGCAGGCTATGGCAGAGGTAATATGCAAGGTTCTCTACCCTGCAGACAACCACCCAGAGGGCAAGAGCCTTCGTCTTCGCCAGCAGTACTTCCTCGTATCTGCATCTATGCAGGACATCGTTCGTCGTCACCTTCGTCAGAACAAGTCTATCGATACAATTCCTGAGAAGATGGCAATCCATATCAATGATACTCATCCAACTCTTGCTATCCCAGAGCTTATGCGTATCTTTATGGACGAATGCGGATACAGCTGGGATGACTCATGGAAGCTCGTTTCCCAGACATTTGCATATACTAACCACACAGTTATGAAAGAGGCTCTTGAGTGCTGGCCTGAGGATATCATGATCACACTCATTCCTCGTATCTATCAGATTGTCAAGGAAATTGACAACCGTTGGAGAGCATTCATCTGGGATATGTCCCACGATGCTGAAAAAGTTGAAAATATGGCTATCTGCTCCAACGGTATCGTTCGCATGGCGAATCTCTGTGTTGCAACATGCCACAGTGTAAATGGCGTTTCTGCACTTCACAGCGATATCTTAAAGGATACAATTTTCCATGACTTCTACAGATTAACCCCTAAGAAGTTTACCAATGTAACAAATGGTATTGCTCATAGACGTTGGCTCTGCCAGTCTAACCCATTGCTCACAGCATATATCACCAAGCTCATCGGACCTGGCTTTATCTATAATGGTGCCGAGCTCGAAAAGCTCAAGAAATATGCAAACGACAAGAAAGTACTCGACAAGTGGGCCGAGATAAAGTATGAGAACAAGGTAGCTTTTGCAAAGTATATCAAGGATACACAGGGAATCGAGATCGATCCAAACTCTGTATTTGATGTACAGGTTAAGCGCCTCCATGAATATAAGCGTCAGCTTCTCAATGCCCTTGATATTGTAAATGAGTACCTGACATTAAAAGAAAACCCAGACATGGACTTCACACCACGCACATATATCTTTGGTGCGAAAGCCGCTGCTGGATATTATATGGCCAAGAAGATTATCAGCTTCATCTGCAACCTCGCCGAGGTTGTAAATAACGACCCTGACATTAAGGGTCGCATCAAGATTGTATATCTCGAGGACTACAATGTTTCCCTTGCAGAACACTTGATGCCTGCTGCTGATATCTCAGAGCAGATTTCACTTGCCGGAACAGAAGCATCTGGAACAGGCAATATGAAGCTTATGATAAATGGTGCCGTTACTATCGGAACTCTCGATGGTGCTAATGTTGAGATTCATGACGCAGTAGGTGAAGACAACATCTTCATCTTTGGTATGAAGACACCAGAAGTTCAAGAACTTCAGAACCACTACGACTCCTATAGCTATTATGTTTCTAATGCTGATATCCGTCGCATTATTGATTTCATAAACAACGGAGTCAATGGACAGCAATTCCCAGAGATTGCAAATGCTATCCATGTTGATCCATATATGGTTATGGCCGACTATGCGAACTACCATCTTGTTCGCTCAGAAATGATGGAAGCATATAAAGACAAGTATAGATGGACTCGCATGTCACTTATAA
The DNA here is from genome assembly GCA_045642705.1 of Acutalibacteraceae bacterium. Taxonomy (GTDB): domain Bacteria; phylum Bacillota; class Clostridia; order Oscillospirales; family Acutalibacteraceae; genus UBA1227. The sequence continues at coordinate 46,209 of JAZUJK010000004.1, read as the reverse complement.
ATACAGCAAGTGCTGGCATTTTCGCTGCAGATAGAGCAATTGCTGAATATGCAGACAAAATCTGGCACACAGCTCCTATCATCTAAAAAGAAGGTGTAGGCTTAATGCTTGAGCACATTTACAATTCTCGCGACAAATTCTATAAGAATATCTATGGAGCAATAGCAGCAGGACAGACTGTAACTTTCCGCCTGCTATTACCCCTTGAATATCTCGGTTCCGATGTAACCTGTGCATCTCTTGACATCATGGGCAACTGGGGACAGACCCAGGAGACTTTTGAATTTACCAAGACTCCTACAGTTTATTCGGGATCCGCTGTTTGGGAGCTACAATATACTCCACAGAATGTTGGTCTTTACTGGTACTGCTTCACATTCACAGCAGGTGCTGTTGTGAAGCATATCTACAGAGGCGACTATGGCACTGGATATGTAGAAACCGATGAGAACAGATGGCAGCTCACAGTATACGATGCAAAACAGACCGTATCACCAGAGTGGCGCGGCGGTATAATGTACCAGATTTTCCCAGATAGATTCTATTCATCTGGCAAGAAAAAGAAAAACGTCCCAGATGACAGACGTACAATCAAATGGGGCGACACTCCTGCTTGGACTCCAGATGGCAAGACCGGCCAATGGAACAATGATTACATGGGCGGCGACTTGCAAGGAATAGAGCAGAAACTTCCTTATCTCAAGGAACTTGGTGTTACATATATCTATCTCAATCCTATTTTTGAGGCGCATTCCAATCATAGATATAACACCGCCGATTATACTAAAATTGATCCAGCTCTCGGCACAGAGCAAGATTTCTTCTCACTATGTCAAGAGGCTCATAAACTCGGAATGAAAGTGATACTGGATGGCGTTTTCAATCATTCAGGCGTCGACAGTATCTACTTCAACAAATATGGACGTTATGATAGCGTAGGTGCTTATCAGTCACAGGAATCTCCATATTATGGCTGGTATAATTTCAAGAATTGGCCTTCATCATATTCATCTTGGTGGGGCATTGAATTGCTACCTGACCACAATGAGAACAATGAATCTTTCCAGGAATTCATTACAGGCCCTGGCGGAGTTATTGAAAAATGGCTCAGCATGGGCGCAGACGGATGGCGCCTCGACGTGGCCGATGAACTGCCAGACAGTTTCATCGTCAAGATTAGAGAGCGCATAAAAGCCGTCAAGCCTGACGCCCTGCTACTGGGCGAGGTTTGGGAAGATGCATCCAACAAGACAGCATATGGTGTTGGACGCGAGTACCTATTTGGCAATGAGCTCGACAGCGTAATGAATTATCCTTTCCGCAATGCAATCATTGATTATATCTCCAATGACGATGCGGAAAACTTCTTTGAACAGATTCTCACAATAACTGAGAATTATCCAAGAGAAATTGTAAATTCACTCATGAATCCTCTTGGCACACACGATACAGTACGTATTCTCACACGCCTCGCTGGCTACACATGTGAAAATATGGACCGTGATGCCCAGAGTGTGTTGAGGCTCAGTGAAGAGGACAGAAAACGTGCAATCGCACTTCAAAAGATTGCCGTTGCAATGCAGTTTACCCTCCCTGGCTTCCCATCTATCTACTATGGCGAAGAGATTGGTATGGAGGGTGGCAAGGACCCATTCAACCGCATGGGATTCGAGTGGGACAATATCGACAATGACCTTCTTGATTTCTACAAAGAGCTTGCCGATATGCGCTCACATCAGAGTTTCCTTCGTGACGGTGAATTTGTCCCTATCAGTGCTGCAGATGGATGCGTATGCTATGCTAGATGTGTAAATGGTGATCTCAATTGTTCTCTCATTTTCATATCCAATATAGCAAGTGACGCCATCAACTATTCGCTTCCAGAATTCCTGTCCAACACGCACACTATTATGGCAACTGACGGTACTGATGTCGAAGGTAACTTCGTTCATCTGCCAGCTTATGGTTTCGCAATACTCGAAAATGTAAGCGTAATAATTCCGGAACATAGACCAGGCTCTAAAATTTAATCTTTATTTAGAGTGGTCCTTATGATATACTTTTGTTGATAATTATTAATATTATAAGTGGGGTAACACTATGGAAAAGAATAAAGTAAAGCTTTCAATCTGTGGCAGTGATTATTACATCACAACAGATGACGATCCTAAGTACGTTCTTGACCTCGGTAACTCTCTTGATGAGACACTCAGCAAGATAGTTCGTGAGAATAATCGCCTTTCAATCACACAGGCTGCAATTCTCGCATCTCTTGAGTATGCTGATACAGCTAAGAAGGCTACAGATACAGCTGATAACCTTCGTGCTCAGATTAAGGAATATCTCGAGGATTCTGCTCGTTATAAGATGGAAGCAGAAGTTGCTAAGAGAGACGTTGAGCGCCTTAATAAAGAACTCACCGCAGCACGCGGCGGTTCTGGAATGAAGACATTCTAATAGATGACCAATAAAGTTGAAATTTTAGCCCCTGCAGGTAGTATGGATGCCCTTACTGCTGCAGCAAGGTGTGGGGCCAATGCCGTCTATCTCGGCGCTGGTGATTTCAATGCAAGACGTAATGCAGAGAACTTCACCGAGAAGGAACTTCGCGAGGCTATTGAATATTGCCATATTCGCGGTATAAAAGTTTATCTCACCCTTAACACACTGGTATCGGATGCTGAAATTCCATCTGCCTTGGAACTTATATCGTGCGTCTGCGCCATGGGTGTAGACGCACTTATTATTCAAGACCTCGGCATTGTGGAACTTGTAAAACAAGTAGCACCTGATATGCCACTTCATGCATCCACTCAGATGAGTGTTATGAATGTGGCGGGCTTTAAGAAGCTAGAGGAACTAGGCTTCAAACGTGCCGTTCTACCAAGAGAACTCACTTTTGAAGAAATAAGAGATATCGCTGAAAACACCGATATGGAACTGGAGATGTTCATCCACGGTGCGCTCTGTATGTGCGTATCCGGACAGTGTTATCTGTCCGGCATGCTAGGTGGAAGATCTGGCAACAGAGGACTCTGTGCCCAGCCTTGCCGCCTACCATTTGCAGCACCAGGCGGCACCGGTTATGATCTATCACTACGCGACTTGTCGCTGATGGATCATATGGATGAGATAGTTGACCTCGGTATTGCATCTCTCAAGATTGAGGGCCGCATGAAGCGCCCAGAGTATGTTGCTGCGGCTGTAACCGTATGCAAGAATGCGCTGGCACATGTTGAACGCGAGTATTACCCTACCCGCGACGAACTAATGCTTGAGGACAACTTAAAAGCAGTTTTCTCCCGTTCGGGATTTACTGACGGTTATTTTGAAAACAACCGTGGTATATCAATGTTCGGCACACGTCGCAAGGAGGATGTTGCAGCCGCAGCACCTGTGCTTCGTGACCTCGCTCGTCTCTATGAGCACGAGCCTCAGACAATCAACATATCCATGTCACTGACGGCGGAGCTCGGCAAGCCACTTATGGCTTCTGCATCGACCGGCAAGGTCAATACCTTCGTAACATCTGATTACAAGGTGCAAAAAGCTATAAACCATGCGACTGAAGTATCCAAGATACGCGAGCAACTCAAGAAGACTGGTGGAACAGCTTTCTCAGTCAAGATGACCGATATCAAGATTGATGAAGATGTAAATATTCCTATCAGCGAGATCAATAATATCCGCCGAATGGCAATTGCATCACTTGAGCACAAACTATCCGCAGGATACAAGAAGGAAACAATCTTTGATAAAACCGGAGAATTGATTGATGACTATTCATCAACTCTCCTTCTTTCTCTCGGATCACATAAGCCAACCTGGCGCAAGCAAGACAAAACCGCACCATCATATGTGGCACGTTTTTCATCTGCTGACCAGATACCGGATACGCTTGATGCACGAGTTTCATCAATAATTGTCCCTCTATATACGACAGAGGACAAATACAGCCATCTTCGCTCATTTGGCATACCATTTGGCATTGAATTACCAAGAGCCCTCTACGGCTCTCTGAGAGACGTAAAATCACTTCTCAAGGATGCTAAGAAGCGTGGAGCATCCTTTGCATTCTGTGGCACACTCGATGCAGTTATGCTAGCCAAATCAATGGGCTTCCCAGTTATGGGTGGACCAACGCTCAATATATATAACAGTCTGGCGCTCGATGCTTGGGATAAAATTGGTATACACTCAGTAGTTGTATCAAGCGAGCTCGAGCTCGATAGCATTAAGAACTTGCGTGGCTCATTGCCACGAGGAATTCTCGCCTATGGCAGAACACCTCTTATGCTCACTCGCAATTGCCCAATCAAGAATGGTCGCAATTGCAAGTCTTGTGGCAGCGAGCTTTATCTCACGGACAGGAAAGGAATTCGCTTCCCTGTGACCTGCCGTATAAACGGCGGTCTCGCGAGCGAAATCCTAAACTCCCGCCCGATCTACCTCGCTGACCGCGAGCGCGAGCTCTATCTCTCAGACTTCCTTCTCCTATATTTCACAGTGGAGAACAAGAATGAAGTAGATAGAGTAATCAACAATTATTTAAATGGCTCACCAAGTAATGGTGATTTCACGAGGGGCCTCTATTATAGAGGAGTGGAATAAAAAAAGACCTGAGTCCTAGGACTCAGGTCTTTTGATTTTTATATCTTATTTTGCAGCATTCGCAACATATACATTCTTAGCAAGTTTTCTAATAATGAATAGAGTTGCGACTGTTACTACAACACCAATTGCAAGACAGATAACCGCATTCTTTACGAAGCCTGCAAGTACGAACATAGCAAATGAAATTGCAGCAACTGTGATTGCATATGGAAGCTGTGTAGATACGTGATTGAGGTGATTGGACTGAGCACCAGCAGATGACATGATTGTTGTATCTGAAATTGGTGAGCAGTGGTCACCACATACAGCACCAGCAAGGCAAGCAGAGATACAGATTGTACCAAGTGTTGAACCTACTGGGAAGATAGCTGTAACGATTGGGATAAGGATACCAAATGTACCCCATGATGTACCTGTTGAGAAAGCAAGGAGACAAGCAATTACGAAGATGATTGCTGGAAGGAATGACTGGAAGAGACCAGCTGAACCCTCTACAAGACCACCAACATAATCAGCAGCACCAAGAAGACCAGTCATGTTCTTGAGGGATGTAGCAAGTGTCAAGATAAGGATTGGTGGAACCATTGCAATGAATCCCTGTGGAACGCATTCCATAGCCTCTTTGAATGTGATAACTCTTCTTGCAATAAGATAAATTACTGTAAATACAAGTGCAACAAAAGCAGCCCAAGGAAGACCGATTGTAGCATCAGTATTAGAGAATGCATCGATGAATCCCATATCTGCCATACGCTCTGCTGGAGTAAAGATCCAATCATCGCCAACCATACACTGGCCAACATAGATGAGTGAGAATACTGAAAGAGCGATAAGAACAATAATAGGAAGAACAAGGTCGATTACCCTACCCTTAGGATTAGCTTCTACCTCTTTCTCACCTTCAAATGCCCCTGTTGTAAAGAGGTCATCGTTTTCAAAAGCATTCTTCTCATGGAGAGCCATTGAGCCATAGTCAAAGCCCATAATAGAAATTGTAATTACGAAAACGAAAGTAAGAAGTGAATAGTAGTTATAAGGAATAGCTGAGATGAAGAGCTGGAGGCCCTGACCATCTGGAGCATAACCCGAAACTGCAGCAGCCCAAGAAGAGATAGGGGCTATCATGCAAACAGGTGCAGCTGTTGCATCGATAAGATATGCAAGTTTTGCACGAGAAATCTTCTTAGAATCTGTTACAGGACGCATAACTGAACCAACTGTGAGACAGTTGAAGTAGTCATCAATAAAAATGAGTACGCCAAGTGCGAAAGTTGCGAGTGCAGCACCTGCACGAGTCTTGATATGACTCTGAGCCCAACGTCCGAAAGCAGCAGAACCACCAGACTTGTTGAGAAGGGCAACAATGATGCCAAGAATTACAAGGAATGCGAAAATACCAGCATTTCCTGAAACAGCATCTGTAACACCCTCTACTGTTAAATAGTTTACTGTTCCAACAGGATTAAATCCTGATGCAAGCAAACCACCAAGTACAGTACCGAGGAAGAGTGATGAATATGCCTCCTTAGTAATGAGTGCAAGGCAAATTGCGAATACTGGTGGAAGAAGTGCCCAAAGTGTGCCACCAGCACTTAAAATGCTTCCGGTAAATGTACAGAGAACAATAAAGAGAATTACAAAAGCAATTGCTCCTATCGCAGTACCGGAAATCTTCTTTTTGTTTTCCATTTTGAAAACCTCCAAATTAGTATTACCAATAAAAAAGGTCGTGATACTATCACGACCTAAAAATTTTATATATAGGTTATGACAGCTCTCCACATAAATGTGACAGTCCGTTATGTATTTCATAACGGCCCAGCTACGGAATCGAAAAACACTCATCCGCGCTTCGGCGACTTTGCCTTTCATCCCACACCCGTGTTTTCGGTTGCATGAGATTACTCTTCATTGCCGCGCCTCTATCAGACACTTTTCAATTGATGTATGAATTTTAGCACAGGGACTATACTTTTGCAAGTGTTAATTACTTAGTACCTGTTGAACCAAAGCCACCGCGATTATCACCATCGAGATGATCCACCTGAGTGAAATCGATATGTGGCTGATTCTCCATTATGCGAAATTGACAGATTCTATCATTTTGATGAATTTCTGTGTCGCGAAGCGCATATGCTGGCCAGAACCATTGGTCATCATCTCCACAATATGATGCATCGATAACGCCCATAGAATTGGTCTGTATAACGCCAAAATTCTTAAATGTTGATGAGCGAGGAACAACATGAGCCTCATATCCCTCTGGGAGCTCAATTGCAATACCGAGTGGAATAAGTTTCCACTCGCCTGCTTTCATTACAACATCCTCTGCGGCACGCAAATCAATCCAATCTGATTTGCCGTCAATATATCTCAGCTTTTCAATTTTATCAGTAAAATACTTTATCTTGAGTTCCATAATAACCTCTTTAGAATAAGAGCACCCCATAAAATGAGGTGCTCATACAATTACTGTACTACTGTTCCGCCAGCTGGTCTATTAAGAACATTACCATTTTCATCAATCAAAGTATATGTTGTGAGAATAGTTGAAATTGTTCCAGGTGCTGGCTGGTTGATAAGACAAGTTGTTGTCTTAGCCTGCTCTTCTGGCTTATCCATATTCTGAACACTGAAGAACTTGAGATCATCATTCTTATCAAAGAAGAATACTACATATTCTCTGTCCTGAGGATTGAGATAAACCTCGCTCTTGTAATCCTTGTACTCATTTGGAAGAGTAACATCTGTTGGATAGAGCTTGAGCATATTGATTGCAATTGCAAATGTACCATCGATAATCTTCTGGCACTCTGCAAGAACAGACTTTCTTGTATTGTCGAGCTTAGCAATAAGAGCTGGTGTACATTCAATATATGTGCTCTCATTCTCATATACGAAATAATATTTCATATCTGGTGTTCTGAGAACTGACAACTGGTCCTTGCTATATACATAAGCATAACCATCCTGGAATGTACATGTAACAAGTGATTCTTTACCTGCAGAATCTGTTACATATGTCTGATAATTGAAATTCATACCTGCGAACATTTCGAGGTACTTGTATAATTTCTTTCCTTCAAATGATGAGAGGTCAATACCATTTACTGTACTTCCCTGTGTCTCACCCTTCTTAATTGGCTTAGGATCGTCACTCTTCTTACATGCTGTAAATGAAAATGCAATCACAAGAACCATTAATATACTAATAAATCTTTTCATGATTTGCCTCCTCATAATTAATACCATAAATATATAATTATTTTACCGCAATATGTTACCATATCGCGCCTACATAGTCAAACCAAATTAATCAAGAACAATATTGAAATATTGAATATTAGAAACTGCCTCATCCTCCAAGAAAATTACAAGTTTCATATTGCTTGTAAGATATGTAACTGAGTTGTCTGTCTTGGATGTTGGCTCACCATAGAGTTCAGCAACTTTTGCAGCTTCTGCGCCGATATAGAGGCCTTCTGGTGTCTCAACGGAGTCATCCTTTAAGAGAACATATGAAATATATTCAATGCCCTTCTCTTGGTATGTTCCGATTTCAATTCCAGGATATGTATAAGTTGTATCAAGCTCACCAAATGCGCAGCTTGCTGCCTCAAACTTAGATGTTGGCTCACCGAGTTTTGGCATTACTTCATCTGCTTTTGCAAGAATTGGAACATCAACATTATTATATACAAATACGAATGCCTTAGCGCTGTCTGTTGCGCCACCTGTTGTCTTTTCGTCGTCTCTTTCGATAACCTTTTCACCGCCACATGCAGCAAATGCAAGAACCATAACAAGTGTAAGTACTATTGCTATAAATTTTTTCATATCAATTACCCCTATCCTTCATACATTTTGGCGAGCGTCACTCTGTCTGTCTTACCATTTGGTGTGAGTGGCATCTCATCAAGCTTAATTATTTTATTTGGAAGCATATATCTTGGCAGCTTCAAGCGAAGCTCAGCAGTGAGATCTCCCTCACTTATATCACCGACATAGAAGAGGACTATCTTGCCCTTCTCCTTGTCATAAATACAGCCGGAGAACTTAATCTCTTCAACCATATTTACATTGACTTCTATCTCACCAAGTTCTATGCGATGTCCCATATGCTTTATCTGGAAATCGGATCTTGATACAAAGGTCAAGTCCCCGTCCTCATTGTACTTGCCTATATCACCAGTACAATAGATGATTTCTGGATATGCTTTGTTCAGTGGGTTCACAATGAAGCTCTCTGCCGTCTTCTCCGGATTGTTGTAATATCCGAGAGTGAGAGAAGTTCCTCGTATACAGATTTCGCCTGCTTCACCAGGACCTGCAAGCTCTTTTCTGTCCTTTAAGAGCAGGACCTCTGTGTTGGCAAATGGCTTGCCAATAGGTATTGCTTCATCCAACTCGAACTCACGCTCTACCCTATAGAAGCAACATACACCTGTTCCCTCTGTCGGTCCATAGAGGTTTGTAAATGAGGTGTTTGGAAGCGCCTCTTTCCAACGATTGAACTGCTTGATTGGAAATACTTCACCAACGAAAGCAATTGTATGAACATATTCTGGCAACACTTTTTTAAATGTACCAAAAGCCGAAATCATTGTGAGTGCTGATACCACCCAACAGAGTGTGTTGATTTTCTTTTCATTGAGATATTCAACCAAATTCAGCGGTGTCATAAATAGTGGCTTTGGAATTATATAAGCCGTTGCGCCAAATTTAAGCGTTGGGAAAACATCCTTAAAGCAAGCATCAAAATAAAGTGGTGCCTGGCTGCCAAAGACTGTATCCTCAGAAAAGCCCAATGTCGCAGACAACTGATCCGCATAATCGATTACCGCTCTGTGACTACCAACAACGCCCTTTGGCACACCAGTTGAGCCAGAAGTAAAGACAATATAAATTGGGTCCGTATCGAGTTGCTTCTCATAAATTGATGCAAGAGCTGGCAAATCTACTTCAGTTTTAACCACATCATCATATGTGACGATGTCACCCGAGAAATTGAAACCACGCGCAGTCTCAAGCAAGTCTGCATCGCAGATAATAAGTGGAGACTGCGTGTTATCGAGAATCAAATCGATTCTCGATGCTGGCATTTCTTCATCAATTGCAACATAGAAATTGCCAGCAGCAATAACGCCGAGGAAGGTCACAATTTCGTGAGGCGCCCTTCGCATAAATACAATAACCGGTTTTTTATAGATATCACGGCCGGCAAGGAAAGATGCGATGGCATCCGATGTGTCCTTTACATTCTGGAATGTAAAGCTCTCTGTATCGGATGCGAAGGCCACCTTGTCCGGCTTTACCTGTACGGTTTCGTAGAGGTAGTCAAGTACATTCTTTTGCATAGAGTACTCCTTAAGGTATATTCGTATAAATTGAGTGGTCGTAGTTATGGCTGTTGTTGTGGGCAGCAGAGAAGGCCATTAGTCTCGCGTCGTCCCAGAGGAAGATGCGCTCAGATGAGCCTCTGCGTGGGCAAGTATCAAAGTGATACCAGCCATGTCCATCACCGATATCAACAAGGTTCCAATAATGATCTGAGTGAACTCCGGCATTTACATGAATCTTTCTGATATCTGAGTTCTTAATTCCCGCTCTTGTAAGAAGTGCTTTTGATAGTGCTGCATAATTGAAGCAGTCGCCCTTCTTATTCTCAATGGCGAGAATTGCAGCCTTGGTATAACTGCTCTTATCAGACGAACTGATAAATGAGAGATTATGTCTTACATAATTATGAATTGCATCGGCTTTCTGTCTCTTGGACATTCCGCCTTTTATAATCTTGGAAAGAATCTTGTCACAGAGTTCATTGAGTTCTGCCTGTGAATATGTTCTCTCCTTGACTGTTACATTAAATGTAGCTGTTGTTTTATTTCCAGCCTTATCCGTTGCTGTTACATTAACAGGATAAGTGCCCTGCTTCTTGAGATTTACTTTGCTCGAATCAATCTTTAGAGATACATTTGACGAGCCACTATTATCTGAAACGGAGATAAGATTTCTATAAGCGATTGTCTTGCCGATATATACTGTCTTATCTGTTGCACCATTGATAACCGGTGCTTCCGTATCAGCCTTTAGTGTTATCTTGGCATTTACCTTTACCTCATTGCCACCCTCGTCCTTTGCAACTATGGTGACATCCTGAGTACCAACGAGTTTCAAGTTAGGCTGTTTCTCGTATGTATATGTAACGCCAGTCTTATCAACGCAGGACGCGATAAGCATCTTAGGCGCAACTGAGATTAGTGTAAAGCCTTCATAGTCCTTGGCTTTTACAACAGGAGCCTGCGTATCGATGATTTCCAAGTTTGTCTTAAATTCATTGCCATCCACTGCAACAACGAGTTCATTTGTTGCAACATGACGCATTACTTCTGCCTTGTTAAACTTCTCTGGCAATACAAATTCTGCTTTGTCGCCACCGTTCTTGCCGAGGAAGGCTGTTGCTTCTGGGAATTCACTTCCAGCCTCAAGGGTAAGCTTGTTAATTACTGGTGTTACGAGGACCTTAACTGTCTTTTTCGTCTGGTTGTTTCCGAGATCAGTCGCAATGATTGTTATCTCCTGCTCACCATTCTTCGAGAAATCAGGCTCAGTCTCATATGTGAAAGTTACTTTAGTCTTGTCTTCACAACTTGCAACAAATGCCTCTGGCGAAACTTTTTCACCGCTTCCGACGCTTGTCTCTTTCAGTTCAAGTGTCGGAGCTTTTGTATCCATAACATTGAGCGTTACGGCATATTTCAGCACGCCAACTTTTAAATGAACCTTATAAGTTCCAGGAATAGCTGTATCAAATTCCTTCTCATCTATGAATGACACGCCAAATTTGTTTGTCTTGGCAAAGTCAGTTGCGAGTACCTTAGTACATACTTCTACTCTCGCAGCGCCATATACAGCATACGCCTTAAATGCAAAATATCCACCTATTACCAGCACTGCAATTGCAGCAACAACTATGCCGACAATAGCAGCTGGTGATATCTTCTTTTTAACAGGCGGTGCCATTCTCTTAGGCGCTGCCTTGGTTTTAGTTTTTCCTTTTGCCTTAGTATTTTTTGCGCCAGTTGTTTTCTTAGTTTGTGGCTTGCCTTTCGCCATTCTCTTTGGCTTATACTTAGGTTTTGATTTTGCCATATTATTGGCCTCGTTTCTTACGGAATATCAGGATATAACTTCTTATCGTAGTTGTAGCAGAGATCGTGCTCCTTTGAGAAATCTCTAACCTGTTTGTCAGTCCACAAGATTACTCTTTCCTTTACATCACGGCGAGGACATGGGTCTGTATGATACCAACCGTGTCCGTCCTCAATATCTACAAGGTTCCAATAGTGATGGCTGTGGTATCCGTTGTCTACAGGTATCTTACTAATTTCCATACACTTGATACCCGCTCTTGTAAGAAGTGCTCTTGTTAAGCATGCATATACATAGCAATCGCCCTTCTTCTCAGTGATACCTGTCATTGCGGCCTTTATCCAGTCACCCTTTTCGGATGTATTGATAAATGACATATTATTGCGTACATACCAATAGATTTCTGTGACCTGATCCTTCTTGCTCATTCCATCTTTTATTATCGTTTTAAGGATCTTGTCACATTCCTTATTAAGTTCATCCTCGTTAAATTCCTTGGCAATTACAACAATCGGGAATGCAGCCTCTGATGAGTTGCCCGATTTATCTGTTGCAGTACATTTAACTTCATAAGTTCCAGGCTTAGTGAGATCTACTGCACTTGAATCAATATCAAGTTTTACATTCTTCTCACCTGAGTTGTCCGAATAGTTTATAAAACTTCTATATGATACATTGTCGCCCACATAAGCAACCATATCTCTTGCGCCCTCGATAACAGGCTTTTGAGTATCAACAACAATAAGTTTTACTTTGTGCTTCTTCAGTCCAACCTTTACATGAACCTTATATGTGCCAGGAGTACATATATCAAATTCTTTTGGGTTGGTGAATTTAGCCTTTCTCTTGGAGAAGCGTAGGTACTGTGATGCCGAAATCTGAGATCCAGCTTCAAATGTCATTTTGTTTTTCGTAATAGTGCATTGATAGATGACAATTAGCATTGTCAAAAGGAAAATGCCGCAGACGATCATAGTTGTGATTCGTCTTCTGCGCATCATTTTTCTGTGCGCCTCAATCTTGGCAGCCTTTCGCGCCTTGGCACGAGCAATCTCCTCTGGAGTGCGAGGCCTGTCCATTGGTGGCCTCTGCTCTATCTGTCTTGGTTGATTATTCAAATATGTCACCTCGTGAGTTCGACATTATATTTTTCGCACTGTCTAATTATTTCTGCTTCATAGTCCTTGATGTTCTGCTCCCAAATAGCAGAAAGAGCAGTATCATCTCTTCTGTCTGGAACAGCATATGTATCTCTTAGTATCTTTCCAAAATAAACGGACATCTTCTCAGCACCTGTGAGATTGAGATGTAATCCTGAGTCATATGTATCCTTGGAATAATCAAGTCCTATATCATCAGCAAGTTCAATGAAATTGATATATGGGATGTCATACTTCTGTGCATATTCCGTCACTTGCTTGTCCCACTGTGGATACCAGTATGGATAGAGTGATGGAGCCTTAATCATGATGAGCTGTATGCCATTTGCATCACAGAGTTCTCTCATCTTATCGAGATATGACCATGCATTATCGCCGAAACTGTAATCTGTAAGAGGGCGTCCCTCTGGTACATTCTCAGCCGGTTTGCTATCAACTCTCATATAATATCCGTTATAGGAGTTAGAAACGGTCCTAAACATATATTTGAAATCATCAGATGTGAGCTCGCTCCATCTGGAATGATATCTGAGAATTGGGAAGACATAGTCGACAAAGCTTTCATCCTCTGTCATCGAAGCCTTGATACAGCCAACCTTGGCCTTGGACCATTTCATTCCATCAATGGTCATTCTGTTGTAAGGCTCTGACTGTGACTCGTTATATTGAAGCGACTGAATGTTGAATACTACAACCTTCGGAGTGTAATAACGGAGTGTGTCCTCCAGCAGATAATATGACTGGAAAATATACTGCTGGGCACTACCACGGATATAGCTGTTTATTCCATACTCAGTCCAGAGCTTCGCTGGGCTGAAGTTCTCATACACTTCACAGTCACCGACGAATATTACATCAAACTCCTTGTTGTCTTGCTTGTAATATTCGGCGACGAGGGAACCCTCGAGAACGCCAGTGTTGTACTTCGGCCTGAGAAGCTCGGAGATTAGGAACAGTATTCCTGCAATTATCACTATGGCGATAAATGCACGAATAAATTTTTTCATTTTACTCATCCTATTTACCACCTATATTAGAATCTGTTGTATATGAACTGACTTGAATCGTAGCCTATACCATACGCGCCAAAGACAACAGTTACGACAATTAAAAGTCCCCATACTGCTGCTCTCATGGCAAATGGTTTGCTCGCAATCTTGTCGCGAACTGAACCGGATCGTTGGGTGAGGCTGACGATAAATACTATGACGATTGCGAGAGCGACAACGATGAAGTCCTTCGCAGTGAGGCCCAGTGTGAACACTGTGCCGTCAAAGAATATGTTGTAGTTCTTGACTGTAACCATTGATGCGAAGGCACGGAATGTGTCGCCCACGCTGCTATAGCAGTCAAAGAGCTTGAGGCACGTTACCATAAAGAAAGTTCTAAGTGCCTGGAATCCTCTATACCATGTCTTTTTATCAAGGTGCGTTTTGTCCTGGAACTTTTCATACAGTGGCTCAAGCTCCTCTGATACCATAAGAATGAACCAGTTGAGAAGTCCCCATACGATGAATGTCCAGTTCGCGCCATGCCAGATACCCGTGACGAACCATACCGCAAACGAGGATATATAAACCGGTGCTCGTTTGCCGAAACGCTCGCCCACGTTTTTCTTTAAGAACTTGGACAGGTTAATTAGCAACTTGCTTGTGGACACTGGATAGAAGATATAATCGCGGAACCAAGTACCCATGGTGATATGCCATCTGCGCCAATATTCCTTAAGTGACTTAGAAAAATATGGTCGGATGAAGTTCTCTTCAACCTTGACGCCTATGCTCTGTGCGATACCGATTGTGATATCAATACCACCGGTGAAGTCAGCATATAGGTCCGCTGTGTATAGGAACATAGCAAGAAGCGCATATGCTCCATTATATGTGTCAATATCACCTGTGATGGTGATAATTGTTGGCAATAATCTATCTGCAATTACGAGTTTCTTAAAGAAGCCCCAGAGTATTCTCTCCAGTCCATATGTGAACTGCTTATAGTCAAATTTATGTTCACCATAGAGCGTTGCGGTGAGATCTGCATATCGTGAGATAGGTCCCTGAACCAGCTGTGGGAAGAATGAAACGAACAGTGCAACCTTAAAGAAATTCTTTTCTGCCTTCACTGTTCCTCTCTTGACATCTAGTACATAACCGATTGCCTGAATCGTGTAATAACTGATACCCATAGGGATTACAAGGCCCATAAAACTTAGGTTGATTCCCTTAAAAAGGAAGCCAGAATACTTGACAAGTGCAAGTATTCCAACGTTTATAACAAGCACTAAATCTACCCAGAGTGCGCGTTTGCGCTTCTGGATAGATTTATATTTCTTCTTTTCTTCTCTTGTAAGTTCCTCTTTTTTCTCCTTGATATATAAATCCTGCGCATCAAAATTCTTTTGCAATATCAGTGCTATCAAGTAGACCGTAACAGTTGTTATGAGAATATAAACTAGGAAAACTGGATTTGCTATATAGTAGAAAGCATAACTAAACAAAAGCACCAGCAAGTACTGGCACTTTTTAGGAACTATATAGTAAAGCAGAAAGAACAATGCCAAGAAGGCAATAAATTCATAAGATGTAAATAGCATATACTATCGTCCTTAGTCCTCAAGTGATTGGATAAGTGCATAGAGTGCTTCTGCACTATTGAAGTTTTCAGGGATAAGATGCTCTGCGCTAATTTCAACATCAAATGTATCAGCTATCTCTGCAACAAGTGATACGATATCAAAACTATCAAGGATACCCTTGTCAATCAGTTTTGTCTCGTGCTCAAAATCAACGTCACTATGTAAATCCTGCAATATCTCAAGTAATTCTTCCATAACTTTCTCCTTACATATTGTGGTTAAATTATATTATAACTATTAAATAATACCATATTTAGTTAAACTAATCAAGAAAAAGCATATGCTATTGCACTTTAGAAACTTGCGCCAGTCTATTAAATCGTGTATTATATCTGTGGTATATTTGCTGGAATAGCTCAGTTGGTAGAGCAGCTCATTCGTAATGAGCAGGTCGCGTGTTCGAGTCACGTTTCCAGCTCCATTTTCTAAGAGGAGGGATTGCAATGAACACTAGTCGAGAGAGAATGGAACGTATTATTTCAGAATACCTTGAGAGTACATTCGTATTTAATACAGTTGTTGATATAACTGAGAATTCTTGCTATGGCTTGCGTGAGAGCCGCCAGGAGATTGGCGATTTCACTCTCGATGAGCTCCGTTTGAGAGCTGGCAAGATTGTACATCCCCTTTTCGCCAACAGGTTGCAAAATGAGCTTGATATAGAAAATCTCAGCAATGCATATGACAATATGCGACTCATCCGTTTTGATATTCTTATGAAGGATTCCCTTGACGGTGAGTATCATTGGTACAGAGTCCGTTTAACACCTATTGCTGACGGTTCTGGCCACAAGGTTTTCTTCTTCAATGCGCTTCCTTGCGACAATATGATGGAGAGAACCGAGCGCAGCAGAACCGAAGTGTTCAACGAGACTGTATTAAAGCAGCTCTTATATAACCACATTCTTGTATATGTAATTGATTTGTCCAACGACATGAGCCGTCTTGTATATTCAACCAACAAGCAAGATTATAAAGAATATGCAAATCAGTTCACCAATCACAAGGAAATGATGAATGACCTCCTAAGCAATTATGTTTCAGAGGATTTCCTTGCAAGCGTAAGCAAGTATAACGATTATGAATATATTAGGTCTCAACTTGAGACAAAAGAACGCCTAGTTCTAATTTTCAGAGACAAAAAGAACCAGGCATTCGAAATCAATGTCACCAAGTATCCAGAGTATTCTGATACAGACTATCCAATGGTAATATTTGCAATAAAAGAAATCTCATAAATATAAAAAAGGACGCCATCAGGCGTCCTTTTTGTTTTGTCTTATTTCTTTTTATTCATATCAATCTTCTTCTTGAGAAGGTCTGCATTAGAAGCAAATTTAAGTGCATTTAGCTCCGAAATTGTTCCATTTGCATAGAGATCATAGATGCTAGAATCCATTGATACCATGCCCTCTGCAGCAGAGGTTGAGATAATGGAGTCAATCTGATGAACCTTGGACTCACGAATCATATTGCGGATTGCGCTATTGAGATTCATGACCTCGAATGCAGGGGTAAGAGCGCCATCAACAGTTGGGATGAGCTGCTGTGATATTACGCACTGGAGGAGCTGAGCCAGCTGAACACGAATCTGTTGCTGCTGGTTAGGTGGGAATACATCTATAACTCTATCGATTGTATTAGCAGCACCGACAGTGTGAAGCGTAGAAATAACAAGGTGGCCTGTTTCCGCAGCGGTCATAGCCGTCTTGATAGTCTCATAGTCACGCATCTCACCTACCAGAATTACATCTGGTGCCTGACGGAGGCAAGCACGAAGTGCTGATACATAGTCCTCCGAGTCAGAGCCAATTTCACGCTGCGAAATAACGCACTTGTTATTTCTATGGAGGTACTCAAGAGGCTCCTCCAGTGTGATAATATGGCCATTTCTCGTATTGTTGATGCGGTCAATTATGCAAGCCAGCGTGGTTGATTTACCGCCGCCTGCAGGGCCTGTTACGAGGACAAGGCCCTTGGTCTTGTCAGCAACAGACATAACCGATTCAGGTATGTTGAGATCCTTATAATTTGGGATGTCAAAAGATACAAGTCTTATTACAGCGGCGAGAGAACCACGCTGCTTATAAGTGCTAACACGGAAACGAGACAAACCACTGATTGCAAGTGAGAAATCATCGTCACCACTCTTGAGCAAGCGATCCATTGGGCGACCTGCTGTATCATATATCTCCTCAATAATTGCACGAGCAGACTGAGGTGTAACCTTCTCCTCCTCCTGAGGGATAATTACACCGTTCAATTTATATGACAGTGGCAAGCTGGATAAAATGAAAATATCAGATGCTTGTTGGTCTACTGCACCTTGTAATAGTTCAATAAGTTCCATTAAAATTCACCATCCCATACTTCTACGCCGTTGTCGGCGTTCCATTCTGCGAAATTGCAAAGTTCCCACTTCTCAGTTGTGAGAGTTTTGCCATTGTAGATGAGAGCCACATCTATTCTCTGGTTTTCATCCATAGTTTCAGAATAAGTGATAAGGCAACCGCCATCCACTTTACTTACACTTACTGGTACTTGGAATTGTTTGCTTGCGATTGCATTCATTGCAGAATTTACGTCCTTACCATCGACAAGTTCAAGTATGTCGCGCTCGATAAGTACTGCTGATGTATCAGCAGCATAATATGTCTTGAGCGCATCACAATTCTTAGTTGCAAGCTTGTATTCTGAATTGGATGTAACAAATGTCAGCACTGCAAATATTGTAAGACAAAGTACTGAAAATACCATGATGATAGATGCACTACCAATATTAAGTCCTGGGGATCTGCGCTTCTCAGTTTCCATCAGCTTGCACCTCCCCGAGATTTGCTGCGGCGGCAACTATGTCAAATAATAAGTCACCATTTTCAGCATATACTTTTATCAGAGCCTCCGTTACCGGACCATCTAAGTGTTCCTCAAGAGTAGCTCTATATTTTCCTTCATACTTTTCTGCAAGTGCCCAATCTGCATCATAATAAACGGTCATTACACCGTCATATTCTGTTGCATTTGGATAGAGTGCAGACATTGGCTTGCCATCCATCTTTTCAGCCTTGAAGGCCTCTGCAAGGCTCTCTGCAGCAAAACTCGCATTGCTCATGTCCCTTGACATTTGAGTCTTCACCTTTGCGCTTGCGAACACCTTCATACAGATTGCAGCTGAAATTGAGAAAAACAGCAATACAATGATGAGTTCCATAAGGAAGAGAGAGGATTTAGAACGAGAATTTATTTTACTCATTATTCTATACCTCCTATTCCAGATGCGACATGAAGTGTAACAGTAGCTGATTTGCCTGTGTCACCTGTACATGTCACGGTTAGGAGATTTCCATCAGCAGAGAATGCGAGGCTCTTCGCCTTAACGATTTCTAGACCTTCATCCAAATTGAAATCTCTTGATTTATCAACTAGAATTTCTCTAACACTGCCGTCCTTGCAATAGATATATGTAACACCATTTCCGTCATCTGCGGAAATAGCAAGGGCCTGGCAATTGCCAATCTTTGCTACAGAAATTATTCCTTTTTCATCAAAGTGATTGACCTTGGCAGATATATATGAGAGGCATGTGCGCTCCTCATATCGCTCTGTCATTACACTCTGAGTATCTTTATATACTCCTGCGCCACTCATTAGAACAAAGAGGACTGTTATTGAGAATACAACGAAGAGTACCAATACAAATATTGTATCAACCGTATAAGCTTTCTTCTTCACTACTCAGCAGCCCCCTCTCCGATTTCCTTGACAGACATATCAGGGATAATATTGGAGGCAAATGGGACATAGATGATAGTGTATTTATCCTTATCATATGTCAGTCCATAGTGTTCCTCGAGATATGAGACACTTGATGGGTAAGCACCCTCAAGTGCATAGCAGGAGACCACTGCCTTATGCAAGTTTTCTTCGAGCACTCGTTTGCCCTCAGCTTCAGATGATCTCTCGGCACTGTTTATGCCCATCCAAAACAGGACAAATATCACTACAAAGAAAACAATTGAAAGCAGGTGCGAGCGCAATACTTCAAGTATGCCACGCTTCCTAACTTTTGTTTCCATTACTCCACGACCCTTCTAAATTAACCAATAGTGGTCATTATGCTCATAAGTGGGAGCATTACTGAAAGAAGGATCAAACCAACTACAAGTGACATGATAATTACAAGTGTTGGCTCTACCTTATTGATTACTGATTCGATATTCTCATCTGCATCTTCTTCACTGCGACGAGCAATCTCATCCATTACAGTATCAGCAGTACCTGTCTTGAAACCGATTGAGAGCATACGACAATACATGCTGCCAAAGATACCAGATTCTGCCACTGCATCTACGAACAATTTACCCTGTCCCATGAGCTCGCGGCATTTTGCAATACGGCCTCTCATAACAGGGTTATCTGTGATGCGCTCTACCATGTCGAGCGATTCATCTGTATCGAGGCCAGATGCAAGTGTCATGGCCATGCCATTTGCAAATCTGGCAGATGCAATCTTCTTAGATACCTTGCCGCTCGCTGTAATCTTGTTCCAGAAATTAGAGAAACGAAGAGCGAGAGATGGTACAGCGCTGATAAATACAGCGATGATTACGAGCACTACAACAACTGCAAGAATGATTGCAGCATATTTTGTAACGCCTGTACCGAAATTCATGATCGATACAGCAAGTGGTGACATCTCTGCACCAAGTTCATTAAATACCTCATTGAAAATTGGAAGTACCTTTGTGATTAGAACGCCAATTACGAGAAGAAGCATAAACATGAGCACAAATGGATAAACCACTGCATTTCTGATGCTACGAGAGATCTGTACCTGGCGCGTATAATACTTGGAGAGCGCGAGAAGTACTGCTTCAAGACGGCCTGTCTTGGAGCCAATCTCCACCATATCTACAACATATTTTGGGAAGCAACCAGCTTCGCTTAGCGCATCTTCAAATGAAGCGCCAGCGTCCATTTTGTTGTAAAGTCCATCAAGGACAGCTTTGAGGTCCTTGTCTGTCTCATCCTGTGAGAGCATAAAGAGTCCCTCTGTCAGAGAGATGCCCGCATTGAGACATAGTGATAATTCCATACAGAAAGATGATAGGTATGGACCATCAAGTTGTTTAACACTCATTTTAAAAATCTCCTCTTAATAGTAGTACTGTGCTGAATGTGAAGCCTTGCCATCCCAGTCATAGTTATTGCCGCCTGTGCTAGCGAAGGTCGGATCCATCAATTTCCATTTATTTCCATCGAATTCTATGATGCCATTTACCCATCCAGAATTCTTAATATATACGCTTATCCATGCATGGTAAGAAGTCTTGCCACTATAAGACGCGTTTCCAACAACAACCTTGGTTGGAATGCCCTGAGTTCTCAGCATTGCTGCCATTGTGCTTGCGTAGTCAAAGCAGATGCCCTTCTTGGAGGACCAAACGCTGCCGAGATCTGGCACGTATGCGGCATTGGCAACCTTGGATGCCTTAGCCTTATCATATGAAAAATTCTTAACTACATAGTTGTAGATTGCTTCAACCTTTTCGACATCCTTCTCGCATCCGCGTGTGAGCTCGGCAGCCTTCTTTACACAGCCTGAGCCCGTCGAGTAATTGCAAAATACATTAGGGCGAAGGAATGGAGCTGTAGAGGACGAAAGTGAAACAGATATTTCTGTCTTACCATCCACATAGTAACTATTGCCACCATCATTTGATAAAAGTTGGATAGAATATTTACCATTTCCATCTCCGAGAGGGATAGCAACCCAACTCTTGCCCTTGATTATATATGTCGGCTTAGAACTCTTAGGAGTCACAACCTGAACTCTAACATTGGATCTAGAACCGCCATACTTTACCATCACATAACCATTCTTAGTATTGGAATAGTCAAGCATGCTTCCATCGTCAAATTCATACGTCTTATCTCCAGGAGCTGAATTTGTCAGAACGCGTGGAGGATAATACTTATCTGATTTTGGCTTTGTTGTAGTTGTGGTCTGTGATGCTGTCGTCTTACCAGACGATGTTGGTGACGTCGGCGATACTGATGTTGTCTGTGATGTAGGATTTACAGAACCAGAATCAGTGGTCTTCTTGCCACCCTGCTGCTTCGTAGTCTTACCTGTCTCAGAGCCTCCACCAGACGTTGTCTGAGGGGCAGATGACTCCTGTCCGCCACCGTCTGTTGTGGCTTCCGAAGCAGTTCCTGGCACCGTTGGCACCTCTGGTTCTGGATCGTCGCCGCCACATGCGCTACAGCATAGCGCAATAATCAGTGACAGAATCACAGCAATAAGAGACCTATTAAATTTTGTCTTTGCTGTCTCCATAGGATTCTCCTAGATAAATGGCGATAATACGCCATCTTAATTATTTTTGATAATTCTTATTATAATCACAAAATGATAAAAAATAAAGTTATTTATCTAACTAAATAAGTGGAATAAATAGAATTTTTGTGATAAAATTCTATATGTTTTATTGGCAAACGAGGTGAGACTATGAAAAAGAAACTATATACAGCGCTTGAAATACTCTTTACGCTTGTATTTTGTTTTAGCCTCTATAGCCTCATTCGAATAGGTCTTGATTACAAGAAGGGTGAAGATATTTACAACGTTCCTCAGAAAGAATTTGTAAAAGAAAACACCCAAAAAGACATACCAGAAAAGTATGCGAAGTATCTTGATGTCTATGTAGATGTCCCAGAAATCAAGAAATCCCACGAGAATGTAATCGGTTGGATCTATGTCAAGGATACTGGCATCAACTATCCTCTCGTTGCAGCAGATGGCTCCAACGATTACTATCTAAGCCACACATTTGATGGTAAGGAGTCACGTTTCGGTGCCATATTTATAGACTGGAGCTGTGCACCAGATCTATCTGATATCAACACTGTAATCCATGGTCACAACACCAAGGACGGTTCGATGTTCGGAACCCTTCGTAAGTTCCGTGACCAGGACTTCTATAATGCGCATCCTTATGTTTTCATATTCTTAGAGGATCATATAAACGTCTACGAAGTTTACAAGCAAAAGACTACAAAAGTCGCAAGCGAACTATACTTTGTCGGCAAGGATGAACAGACACGTATAACATTATCCACATGTACAAGCCGTGACAAGAGCAATCGCTATGTTGTCATCGCAAGACTTGTGGACCAAATATAGAGAAAGGTTAACAATCATGGGGAAAATAGGATTTGACAATGACAAATATCTCGCAATGCAATCAGAGCATATTGCAGAGCGTATAGAGCAATTTGGTGGCAAGCTCTACTTGGAATTTGGAGGCAAGCTCTTTGACGATTATCATGCGTCTCGAGTACTCCCTGGTTTCAAGCCAGACAGTAAGCTTCAGATGCTTTTGCAGCTCAAGGACCAAGCTGAAATTGTAATTGCAATAAATGCCGGAGATATTGAGAAGAACAAGATCCGTGGTGATATGGGTATCACTTATGACCTTGAGATTCTCCGTCTCATTGACGCATTCTCGGCATACGGCCTATATGTAGGCAGTGTCGCAATGACCCGCTTCCAGGGCCAGCCTGCGGCAGTCGCTTTCAAGAAGCGTCTTGAAAATCTCGGTATCAATGTAGTATGTCATTATCCTATCGATGGTTATCCATCCAATATTCCCCTAATTGTATCTGACGAAGGCTTTGGCAAGAACGAATATATTGAGACTTCCAGATCCCTCGTTGTAATCACAGCACCAGGCCCAGGAAGCGGCAAGATGGCCGTATGCCTGTCCCAGCTCTACCATGATAATAAACGTGGCATCAAGTCTGGTTATGCCAAATTTGAGACCTTCCCTATCTGGAACCTTCCTCTAAAACACCCAGTAAACCTCGCATATGAGGCAGCTACCGCAGACCTCAATGATGTCAATATGATTGACCCATTCCATCTCGAGGCATATGGTGAGACCACAGTAAATTACAACAGAGATGTTGAAGTATTCCCTGTTCTCAATGCTATTTTCGAAGAGATTTCTGGTAAGTCTCCATATAAATCTCCAACAGATATGGGCGTTAATATGGCAGGCAATTGCATCATCGATGATGCTGCTTGTATAGAGGCTTCCAACCAAGAGATTATCCGTAGATATTACACAGCAATGTGCGATAAAAAGAAGGGCTCTGCCAATACAGAACTTGTAATGAAACTCGAAGTTCTAATGAAGCAGGCAGGTCTCTCAACTGATAACCGTCCAGTTATCGCTGCTGCTATTAGCAAAGCAGAGGCATATGGTGAGCCAGCATCCGCAATAGAGCTCCCTGATGGCAAAATTGTAACTGGTCGTACAACAGATCTTTTGGGACCATCAGCAGCCATGCTGCTTAACGCTCTCAAGGAACTCGCTGGAATCCCAGATGAATATCATTTGATTCCACCGGTTGTATTTGAGCCAATTCAGGATCTCAAGACCAAGACACTCGGCAGCAAGAACCCACGTCTCCACACAGACGAGACTCTAATTGCTCTATCAATTGCTGCTGCAACAGATGAGAATGCAGCCAGGGCTATGGCATGTCTTGAAAAACTCCGCGGTTGTGAGGCACATTCCTCAGTAATCGTAACAGAGGTAGATGCGACCATATTCAAGAGACTTGGCATCAATCTCACATGTGAGCCTCTCTATCAGACAAATAGCCTATATCACAAGTAAGAACAAATAGAAAAATTAAAGCCTCCCAAATTGGGAGGCTTTAATTTTTCATTAATATTTGTCTTTGTATAGTTGTTTCTCTTGATGGTCGAAATCAATCATCTTCAGTATCCTCGTCTTAAAGAAGAAAAGCGTTACTGCAAGAGACATACATTCAGCAACTGGGAATGCGAACCATACATTTGAGAGCACTCCTGTGAGTGACAAAAGATATGCTACTGGAACAAGTACTACAAGCTGACGGAGAAGGGATACAACCATAGAGAATGTAGCCTTACCAAGAGCCTGGAATGTTGATCCGATAACTATACAGATTGCAGCAAATGGGAAGTGAATCGCAATAGTTCTAAGTGCTGGAACTCCCAGTTCTATAAGTGCTGCATTCTCGAGAGGATCATTGGATCTGAAGAGTCCAAGGAGTAAACCTGGAATGGACTCAAATGCAATAAGACCAATAGTCATTGTAGTCAATGCAAATATAATTGAGAGTTTGAGTGTCTTGATAATTCTCTCTCTATCTCTCGCACCATAGTTAAATGCAAGAATTGGAATGATACCATTGTTAAGACCGAAAATTGGCATGAAGATAAAGCTCTGAAGCTTGAAATATGAGCCAAATACAGCAACTGCTGTCTTGGTAAATCCAATAAGGATTTTATTGAGTGCATAGGTCATAACAGAGCCGATTGAGCCCATAACAATTGATGGGATACCAACCTTATATACACGAGTAATAATATATCCTTCAGGCTTCATATATTTTGGATGAAGCTTGATATCTGGGTTCTTAGTAAGATTAAGAATTATACCAAGTACACATGCGCAACACTGTCCTATAACAGTTGCAATTGCGGCACCTTTTACCCCAAGAGCAGGACATCCAAAATATCCAAAAATCATGATAGGGTCGAGAATGATATTGATAATCGCACCTGTCATTTGTATTGCCATCGAATAAATTGTTCTACCTGTTGATGTGAGCAATCTCTCTCCAAACATCTGACCAAATAGACCAAATGAGCAGCACAAAATTACATTCATATATTCTGCGCCATAACCTATGATTACTGCATCAGAGGTCTGGGACTTAAAGTATGGGACTGTAAGTGTAAGGCCAATGATTAAGAATATTACATATGAAATTGCCCAGAAATAAACTGTATGATTGGCAACCTTGTTGGCTGTTTTATAATCACGCTCACCGAGACTCTTAGATAGGAAAGCGTTAATACCAACACCGGTTCCCGCTCCAACTGCAATCATGAGATTCTGAAGTGAGAATGCAAGTGATACAGCAGAGAGCGCATCCTGTGAAATTCTAGAAACAAATATACTATCAACGATGTTATACAGTGCCTGTACAAGCATTGAAAGTATCATAGGTACAGCCATTGATATAAGAAGTCTGCCGATAGGCATTGTACCCATTTTGTTTTCTTTTACTGCTTCTGACATTAGTAATCCATGCCTCCAAATCTCTCGCGTGCAAATGTCTCAAGCATCTTAGCTGTTGCGCCAAGACCAATTCTTGTATTTATCATAGCATCATAATTATCACGGTCGCCCCACTTGCGACTGGTGAAAAACTCATAATAATTTGCGCGTTTTTTATCTTGATTTCTAAGTTCTTTTTCTGTAATTGACTCATACTCATGATATTCATTTATGAGTCTATTAATTCTATCCTGCATCTCTCCATAGAGGAAAACATTTAGAACATTGTCATAGTCACGTAGGATATAATCTGCGCACTTTCCAACGATTACACAGGAATGATTTTCAGCAAGTTCTCTGATAATTTTAACCTTGGATGCGAAAACCTGCTCCTCAAGAGAATTAGATGTAACACCGAAAATATTGCTGCTCTTCTTTTCCATAAGTTCAGCAACAAGTTCCTCATCTATTCCGCAGTCATCAGCTATGAGTTGGTGAATAATCTTCTTGTCATAATATTCAATGCCAAGGCTATCAGCAAGTTGCTTGCCAATAATTCCACCGCCGCATCCTGACTGACGGCTAATTGTAATTACATAATTATCAGACATCATAATCCTCCTATCGTTTTACCTGCTTATGAACATATTTAGATCTATATTTTGAGTAGAGAATAAGCTGGCTCTTATAGATTCCAAAATATCCAGAAAGCATATATGAAAGTGCAATTGCCAGGCAGAAGAACCATAGTCCCTGTCCGCCAAAGAGCTCAATTGCAATCAGTATTGATGAAATTGGGCTGTTTGTTACACCACAGAATACTGCTGTCATACCGAGTGCAGCACAGAAACCAACTGGCATTCCAAGAAGACCACCTATGATGCAACCAAATGTTGCTCCCATAAAGAGTGTTGGAACAATCTCTCCACCTCTATATCCACCTGCAAGTGAAATGGATGTGAATAGTAATTTAATTAGGCATGCATACCATACAACCTTGCCAGAAACAGCATCAATTATTATTGCTGTACCGAGTCCGTTATAATCTTGACCGCCCACAATAAATGTAAGCGCAACAACTGCAAGACCCGTTACAAGTGCCTTCACATAAGGATTCTTAAATGCTTTATTGAGACCTCTCTCTGAGAGTGCAAATGCAACACATATAACAATTGAAAATGTTGCGAAAAGAAATCCTAGCAAAGCGGTCATTGAAACTGTATAAGGTGTAAATTCAGGAATTACTCCCAAATCATAATGCGCATAAGGAACACCGAGATACTTGGCAAGATTAAATGCCGTGAGGGCGGATACGAGGCAAGGCACAAGCGCTGCGTAATACATAACGCCGACGCTTATTACTTCCATCGCAAATATTGCTGCTGCGAGCGGCGTACCAAAGAGTGCCGCAAAAGCAGCTGACATACCCGTCATAATAAGTATCTTCTGGTCATTCTCATTGAGACGCAGCGCCTTGCCGAGCGTATGACCTATTCCCGCGCCCATCTGGAGAGCCGCGCCCTCACGACCAACAGATGCACCAAACATATGGGATATGATAGAAGATATAAAAATCAGCGGTGTCATAACAAAATGTACTGAATCATCAGAATTGATACTTGCCAGTACAGAATTGGTGCCCTTCATAACATCGGCACCAAATTTTTTATAGAGAAAAGTAATAACAAGACCTGCAACTGGAAGTCCCAATATAATATATTTGTTTCCTAGTCGGAGATCTGTCACATAATTCAATGCATAGGCAAATGCAGTAGCAATGAGTCCCAATACTACTCCAATGAATAGTGCGAGGCCCAGCCACTTAACACATATAACGAAGTGAACCACAAATTTGCGTGCTTCACGTTTTATCACAGTTTTATAACTGTCTTTCGTCGTCTCCTGCATCGAAAAATTCTTCTTTCCTATTCTTCTTAAGTATTACGAGTACAACCACACCTGCTATCGCAGAGAGTAATGCCACACCCGCAATAATTGCTATCACTATTAATGTTACATTCTTATCCTTCTCAACCGGAGTCTCTTCTGGTGCCTCAGGATAAGTGATCAAACTCTCCCAACTATTTGTTGTAGACGCAGCGGTTACTGGTTCAGTTGATATTGGTGCTGTTGTCTCAATATATTCTGAAGCAGCTTCCTCTGTTGTTGTCTCAGGCTCCGTAGTTGTTGGAGCAGTCGTAGATGAAGTCGTTGTTTTATCAGGCTTTTTAGTTGTGCTAGTTTTTTTAGTTGTACTCTGATTCTTAGTTGTTGAACTATCCGTAGTAGGTTCCGTTGTACTTGGTGGTTCTGATGGTTCTGGCTCGGCCGATACGGTTATTACGAGCATAGAAACCATAATTGAGCATATCAAAAGAACTGACAATATGATTGCTGTCAATCTTTTCACCAAACCCACATCCTCTCTAAATATATTAAAAAATAAATAATTCCATTTTATTAATAGCAATGATAACAAAATTTATATATTTATTCAATTGTTATAATACCTAAATTGTGATAAAATCTAACTATCATTTTTATAAGAAAGGAGTGCTAAAAATGAAAGTTCGCGCCTATGCCAAAATCAATCTAATGCTTGATATCCTTGGTAAAACTGGCGATGGTTATCATAGTCTCTTCATGATAATGCAATCTATTGGCATCTATGACGATGTAACAGTAGAACTAACTAACCGTCCAAACGACATTGACATCACATGTTCCAATACAGCACTCCCTTGTGACAAAGGAAATATTGTTTATAAAGCAACAGAAGCTTTTTTCAAACATATGGATAAGAAACCGAGACCTGGTGTCAAAATCGATATCGACAAACATATCCCATTTGCCGCTGGACTCGCTGGTGGAAGTGCGGATGCAGCCGCAACCCTTGTCGCACTCAACTCCTTGACAGGTGCCAATCTCGATATAGAAGAGTTATGTAGTATCGGCGTCAAGGTAGGTGCAGACGTTCCATTCTGCCTCAAGGGAGGCACAATGGTTGCTCTCGACATAGGTCAAGTGTTAGCGCCTCTCCCACCTCTCTCGATTCCATTCATCATCCTGACCAAGCCTGATCAGGATGTCTCCACCAAGGTAGCCTTTGACGCCGCCGACAATGCCGAAATCCGTCATTGCGACAAGGAAGGCATCATCCGCGCCCTTGTAACTGGTAACAATGCAGAGTTATTCCCTCGCATCAAGAATGTCTTCGAGCAATTCGTAGAGGTTCCAGACCGCGTAAGCATCAAGGCCATCATGCGTGACCACGGTTGCCTCGCAACCTGCATGTCAGGTTCCGGCCCATCCGTCTATGCCCTCTTCGACAGCGAGATCAAAGCGCGTTCCGCCCTCGCTTCCCTCGAGGCCCAGTGGCCCTCCACCTTCCTCTGCACCCCAGTCCCACACGGCACCGAAATCATCTCAGAATAAAAACAAAATAGAATTAAGATATATCAAAACCAAACAAAAGCAACAAACCACCCAAGTATCAATCTTGGGTGGTTTAATTTTCAATATTTATTATTTGTTTTTCATTATTTTATTTTTTATTTCTCATTCTTTATTTTTTATTTCTCATTCTTTATTTCTTATTGTTTATTTTTATTGTTTATTCACACTTCTTATACACTATTGTTTTTATATCTCTATGATTTTCCCATAGCAATTTTATAGTTCTCTTCATCCTCAATTTGTTTGTTCAATCTAACAACATCTTGATATCTATCTTCGTTCTTAGAGAAAAATTCTAAATAATCATAGTCCCTTCTCATCTTGGACATTCTATAAATTTCCAACTGAATAGAATGAAAATGTGAAGATTCATCAAAATAATTAACGTGATTTTGAAAATTACTTTCAAAGTGTTTATCCCTTTTTGGGAATGTGGCATAGACAACAATTTCAATTGCCTGCTGCATAGTAAGCATATCTGTAGGATGTCGCTTCATATCAGCAGATAAAACATTAACTTTCTCACAAGCAGCAAGATATGCTGTCTTCGGGTTCTTTTTTAATCTATGTTTGATAACCGCCCATGTGTTTCTTCCCAAAGTCAATATCTCATAATCATATATCAGATCCATTAAATCAACAGCAGAGTAATAAGTAATCCCCGTTTCGCAATCTATCGCTGTTCGCATAAGATAATTCTCATTTACAATAAATTCTTTACTCCTTGAAGTTTGCATAAATTAACCATTTTTAACCTTTCAATCTAGTAAGATGTATCGGATTAAATCGAACTTATTGCAAACTGTAATAAGTTGAAATCCGCCTCGCAAATTAAGTAACATATTTCAAATCAGTAACGCCAATCGACGTAGCTACGAGGTTGTATAATTATTATAGAACATTTGTTCTATAAAGTCAAATTAAAAATGAACTTATTACAAGTTGCAATAAGTTCGTTTTTTTCGGGGACTGCCAAGCAAAACGAGTTAGCTTGATAGCCGTATGAATAGTTTGATTTATAAGAAACTTTGTTGGCCGCCAATATGGGAAAAATCCGGTTTGTTAGGTGTTAGCTAGATTGATATAACTAGGTTAGTTGTCTTAGTAGGGCGGTGCAGCCGAGGAGGATGTCATTGTAGGCCTCATTGAAGTTGCGAGTGTACCAAGGGTCTGCGACATCGCGGTTTAAGCCAGCATATTCGAGAAGCATGTGGATTTTGCCATCTGTGTCATCGCATATGTAGCGCATATTGCGGATGTTGTTGGCATCCATGCAGATTATGTAATCGTAATAATCATAATCGCTGCGAGTCATTTGGCGAGCGTAGTGACCATCTGTGTTATAACCTTTTGAGTCAAGGAGACGACGCATAGGTGGATAAACAGGATTGCCAAGTTCCTCTGTGCTTGTCGCAGCTGAAGCTATTTCGAAATCATTTGCAAGACCTGCTTTGGAGACCAAATCTTTCATAACAATTTCTGCACAAGGAGAACGACATATATTGCCGTGGCAGATGAAAAGTATCTTAATCATAAAAACATTCTTTCTCTTTTATTAATCTACACTTATATAACCATAAGTAATGTGCCTATGCCGATAAGGGCGCAGCCGGCAACAGATTTTAATGTAAACTGCTCGTGTAGGAATACAAATGCAAGAATGAACCACTGCACACTTATTTGTTATCCTTTCTTAGAGATTCTACAAAATCAGGATTGATATCTGCATAAATAGTCCAGTTCTCATGGAAGATTACCTTGCCTGGACGAGCACCAGTTGGTTTCTTTAGGTTTTTAACTAAAGTATAATCGACTGGTATTTTTTTAGCGCCACTGTCTCCTGCTGTGCTATGGAATGCTGCAATTATTGCTGCTTCTTCTATTGCCTGGTCAGAGACTTGGCCGTTTTGATTTTCAATGATTACATGTGATCCTGGGAAATCCTTGGTATGCATCCACATATCAAGTTTGTTCGCCGTCTTCATTGATAATTTATCATTTTGCAAATTGTTTCTGCCGACCAAAACGCGATATCCATCTGTGGTCATATATTCGATTGGTGGCAGAGATGAGACAGGCTTTCCGTTCTTGAAATCCTTCTTGGACAGTTTACCATTTGCCTGATATTTATTCTTGATATATCCCTCTGCTATAAGTTCACCCTTGATTGCAAGTATGTCCTTTTCATTCTCGACACGGGACAATGCATCAAGTACTGAATCTATATATTCAAGGTCCAGGAGACCTTGTTCTATCTGCTCGGTTAACTTTTTCTCAGCAGTATATGTCTTTTTATATTCCTTGAAATACTTCTGAGAATTCTGAGCAGGGCTAATGGCAGGGTCGACTGGGATTTTTATCAGATTGTTGTTGTCATAGTAATTTTCAAGTTCGAAAAATTCATGGCCCTTTTCGAGCTTGTATAGATTGGCATTTATGAGTTCTGCATAGATTCTGAGAGTCTCACGATCCTTGCAGGCCTCAAGTTCTGCACGCTGAATGTCCAGTTTGCGAGCAATACGCTCCTTGGCATTGATGAGTACACGGCGCACATCATAAGTACGATGAACCATGCGCTCAATGCTATCCCTTCTAGCATAATAATCATCAAGAAGTTCTGATGCGCTATCATATTTTTCAACTGTCATTGAAGTTCCATATTGCGTAATTGGCATATATGAGAACTCAAATGGCTTACCATTTTCATCTTTGATTAAGTAGAATGCCTCTGAACCATTTTCATATGACCTTAAAAGTTCTACTCCAGCATTAGGGGACTGCATTTCAAGTTCACGGGATACAAGTGGGGATACGCCTTCTATTGCAGACATATATGCCTTGGCATCGCCGTTTTGAACTCTTGATAAGATATCTTTCTTATCTGTGCAAAAGACATTTAATTTATCCTGTCTCGGTGGTAGCTGATATGCTACACTTGGCAGTACTAAACGATATGATGACTTGCTATAATCAACACGCTTTAGAGCGTCAATTATAGTCAAACTATCATCCATTAGAATCACATTGCTATATTGTGCCATTATCTCAATGGCAAGGGTTAGATTTTCCTTCTCTCCCATTTCATTGGTCGCGAGAAAATCTATATAGAGAATTCGGTCGCAACTCTCCTGTCTTACTGCTGTGACCGTAGCGCCACCGAGGCGCTTGCGCAGAAGCATGCATAGCATTGGTGGGTTCTGCGGATTCTCGTATGCGGCCTCCGTTAGGGAGACACGCGGGCTATTGGCACGCGCGCATAGGAGGAGTTTCTTGTTGCCTCGGTCGCGCGTTCTAAGGCTTAGGATAATATCCTCTCTAGTCGGCTCGTATACACGGTCAACTTTGGCACCAATTATTTGATTTTCAAGTTCTGCTTTTATGCAATGCAGAAAGATGCCATCGAGGGACATTTTGTTTCTCCTATCCGATATAAATTACTGGAGCATCCTCCAAGTAAGTAAATTCAACATCAGCAAATTCCTGCTTCAAGAGAGCAAGGAGAACTGGCATACTGATTGTCTCTGTTTCATAGTGGCCTGCTGCCATAAGGCAAAGGCCATTTTTCTCTGCGTCAATATAGTCATGGTGATGAACTTCACCAGTTACAAGGGCGTCTGCTTTGCCCATTACATCTGCCCAGAATGATGCACCTGCACCACCGCATACAGCGATAGTTTCAATCATCTTGTCCGGGCAAGAAAGTGATACGACTGTGTCGAGTGCCTCAGCAACTAGTTCTGCAAAATCTCTTGCAGGAACCGCTGTCTTTAGTTTTCCAACATATACCATGCTGAGCTCACCCTCTGCCTCGAGAGGCTCTGCATCTGGCATTCCGAGAATTGTAGCGAGTACATTTGAAACGCCACCTTCTGCACAGTCCCAGTTGGTATGAGCAGATATAACATTTATTCTATTTCTAATTGCCATTGATACAACAGTATCCGATGGAACAAATTTCATTGGATCCCAGATGATTGGGTGATGAGATACGATGAGATTTGCGCCCATATCAATAGCTTTCTGGAGATTGCGCTCTGTCACATCAAGGCAAACACACACCTTGGTAACCTCATTGTTCTTGTCGCCGACAAGCAAGCCGGAGTTATCCCATTCAACCTGGGACTTAAATGGAGCTACTTTGTCTATAAATTCATAGATATCATTTACTGTTGCCATATATCTCTAACCTCCGACAATTTATCAATAATCTGTTTTATTTCTTCATCTTTTGTTGCGTTATATTTAATATACAGTCTGTCAATTATGGTATTCAAGTAAAGTAGTGTCACTGGGCTATTTTCAAGTTTGCCAATATAAGTATCCCAATTAGATAGATCACTTATTTCATTAGTAGTGCCAGTGAACTGGGCCTCTATTGCGAGATAGAGGTGATGGCCATCCTGACATACGGATTCTTTTAAAATCTCATATCCATTTTGGTATAGATAGAGGCGTAGGTCCTCTGGATGGGTCTGTGGTTGAAGAACAAAATGATTACCAATCTGTTCAACCCAGCGGGATTCAGATAGGAGTCTCGCAATGAGTTCTCCACCCATTCCGGCAATTATGAAGTCGTTTGTGTCGTGAGGAATTGACTGAAGACCGTCTGATAGAATTGGCATGATTTTATCAGCCATTTCATACTCCTCAATAGTTCTCTTGGCATTGTCAAGAGGTCCGACTCTTACATCACCTGCGTAAGCTCTGGATACTATTCTATTTTCAATTAGATAAACTGGCACATATGCATGGTCCGTTCCTATATCAGCAATGATATCGCATGGACGGACGAGGCTAGCTACCATTGATAATCTCTTATCCAGTTTCATTGATTTCTTCTTTCCACTAATTTGATTACTTATTGCTTCATTTCTGCAATTTAAAAAAGGCGAAGGTTTCCCTTCGCCTTTCGTGGTTTAATTAGCCAACAATTGCATTCATCTTAGCAAGGATATCATCAGCGTTTACGCCATGAACCATGCAAGCATCCTCAAGTGACTCTCCACGAGAGCTTGGACAACCAAGGCAGTGCATACCCATCTCAAGAAGACAAGGTGCTACATCTGGATGTGCATCAAGGATATCACCGATAAGCATATCTTTTGTAATTGCCATAATAATTACTCCTTTTATGTTAAATACTGAAAATATTATACACTAATTCTTTAGGCTCTGCAATGGTGCGGGTATCTTTCCACCACGGGATATAAACTTGGATGGATCTGCTGTATTAACAGGCATTACAGGACCTGAGCCTAGTAATCCGCCAAATTCAAGTTCATCGCCAATCTTCTTGCCAACTGCTGGGATTACACGTACAGCAGTGGTCTTGGAATTGACCATACCAATTGCAGCTTCGTCTGCGATTATAGCAGAGATTGTTGCGGCGCTTGTGTCGCCTGGGATTACTATCATATCAAGGCCTACTGAGCATACTGCTGTCATAGCCTCAAGCTTTTCAATCTTGAGACAGCCAGAGCGTGCTGCGGCAATCATGCCA
Organism: Acutalibacteraceae bacterium; assembly: GCA_045642705.1. Lineage (GTDB taxonomy): Bacteria > Bacillota > Clostridia > Oscillospirales > Acutalibacteraceae > UBA1227. The sequence goes on along the minus strand of JAZUJK010000004.1, from coordinate 11,571 downwards.
GCATCCTCTGATACCGGAATAAATGCGCCCGAGAGACCGCCGACTGATGAGGAGGCCATAACGCCACCCTTCTTAACTGCATCATTGAGGAGAGCAAGGCAGGCAGTTGTGCCGGCTGAGCCACACTGGGAAAGTCCCATCTCCTCGAGAATATATGCAACTGAGTCGCCAACTGCTGGTGTTGGTGCGAGGGAGAGGTCCACGATTCCAAATGGAACATCGAGTCTCTTGGATGCCTCATTTGCAACGAGTTGGCCAACTCTTGTAATCTTGAAAGCTGTGCGCTTAACCATCTCAGCTACCTCTGTGATAGAGGCATCTGGGATTTTGGAAATTGCAGAGCGTACAACACCAGGACCAGATACACCAACATTGATAACACAATCTGGCTCACCGGCACCATGAAATGCGCCTGCCATAAATGGATTATCCTCTGGTGCGTTACAGAATACAACCAATTTAGCTGGACCTATGCAGTCCTTATATGCAGTAACTTCTGCTGCTTGCTTTACTATCTCACCCATAAGTGCAACCGCATCCATATTGATACCGGCCTTAGTTGAGCCTACATTGACGCTGGAGCAGATATGGTCAGTTATATCAAGTGCTTCTGGGATACTACGGATAAGTGCTTCGTCGCCTGCAGCAAAACCCTTTTGTACGAGTGCGGAATAACCACCAAGGAAGTTGACACCAATAGTATCTACTGCCCGCTCAAGAGTTCTTGCATATTTCAGTGGGTCGCCACCGCTTGCTGCAAGAATCATAGAGATAGGTGTAACAGCAACACGCTTATTTATGATTGGGATACCATACTCACGTTCGATATCCTCACCTGTTTTAACGAGATTCTCAGCCTTTCTGACAATCTTCTCATATATCTTGTCACAGGACTTATCAATATCAGAATCGCAACAATCAAGAAGAGAGATACCCATTGTGATAGTACGGATATCGAGATTCTCATTCTCAATCATTCGAACTGTTTCTAAAACATCACGAATTTCAAGCATCGTTTTCTCCTTAGATTCTATGCATTGAATTAAAGATATCCTCGTGCATTGCACGAATATCGAGACCTGACTTCTCGCCTTCCTGACGTAAGATATCAGCGAAATCGCCGAAAGGTACATCAAGATTATCTGTCTCAACAAGCATTACCATACAGAACAAATCCTCAAAGATGTTCTGAGATACAGCGCTGATATTTACATTGTGCTCTGCACAGAGAGTTGATACTTTCGCGCATATTCCAACTTGATCTTTTCCTACAACTGTAATTACTGCTCTCACAATAGTCCTCCATTTATGCACCGATATATGGTGCTGGGTTTACTCTATTACCATTAATTCTTACTTCGAAATGAAGATGTGGTCCTGTTGAGTTACCTGTTGAACCAACCTTACCAATAGGTTGTCCTGCAGATACATACTGACCAGGTTTTACACATATTGAGCCCTTGAGCATATGTGCATAGCATGTGCTCATACCGTTACCGTTGTTAATTACAACATGGTAACCATATGAATAGTGGTACGAAGCTGTTGTTACTGTACCAGATGCTGCAGCAACAACTGTATGTCCTGTCTTACCATCAGAGATATCAATTCCTCCGTGGAGACGACCCCATCTGTATCCATAGCGAGATGAAATTCTATGAACTCCAACTGCTGGCCATACAAGTTTTGCACCGCCACGCTTATATGAGCTGGATGAATATCCATACTTGTTCTTCTTAGTACCGATATCCACGATTTCATCGACAGGGGCCTTGATTGTTACGCGATCGATTTCCTCTGAATTGACCTTAACACCATCCACATATGTAACGAGTCTGGTAACCTTATCAATTCCCTTAGAGCCCTTACGCTTAATCTTCTTGGTACCCTTATACATCTTGGAATTTTCATTCTTGATTGTCTTATATGATGTTGAATCGTTGGATACAACAGTCTTTACAATCTTAGTTCTAACATAGTTTGCTTCATGCGCTACAAGGAGCTGATCGCCAACTTTTACTGTCTCGCCGAGATCAGGATTTAGAGCACGAAGTGATTTGACACTTATGTTATTTCTATAAGCGATACTTGAGATTGTATCGTCTTCTTTTGCTGTATAGTACTTGGACTCAGCCTTCTGCTCTGTCAATTTCTTGGTGAGTTTTTCTGAGTCCCAAATTGTATTTTCGTTGTCCTCATAGAGGCCCTGTACAAACTGAACATCCTCAACGAAACCTACAACATCCTTCTCATCGCTCTTCTCATATCCATCAAGGATATTATTGAATACCTGACGGGCATCAAGTTCACTCTTTAGAGCGCATAGGAAGTCACCATCAATATAGACGCCGCAGGCATATGTTGCATCTTCCTGCGCGTTTTCAACGATACTATCGCTGATTGTATCAGCATCAGTAAGCTCATTTGGCTTAACAGTTACAACTTGATAAGTTGGTTGTAATTCAACTGTGCTATCATCACCAGTGAGATCTGCTGAAAATCTCTCTTTTACCTTGCTCTCAGCGCTTGTATAAACAGCCTCATTCTCAACGAAGCCAAGTGATTGGCCACCAGACTTAACCTCTAAGGCATATGTTGACGCACTGAATCTTGTAATTGTTCCGATAAGGATAATAAGCCCTATAACTGGAAATACTACATTCAAAATGTTCTGGAATAGATGAGGATAACGAAGAACAACTTCTCGTCTAAACTGTCTGCCATTTGCTTCACGAAGTTCTTGACGGAAGAATGACCAATCCTCACTTACGGTTTGAGCCCAGTCCACTATTCTTCCCTTTATTCCATTGTAGACATATGAAACAAAGCGTTTTCCAAGATTGAAGAAATCTAAAAGGATTGTGAAAATAATCGTAAATATCGTCTTGAAAAACAGCATAACCATAAGTCCAACTGTCGTTGGAAGATCTGCATCAGCGAAGAGTTCCTTATAAGAAACAGTAGGCTTTACTTCCTTTTGTACATTCGGAATGACTTCCTTCTGTTCCTCTATTGCAATCTCTGTTGCAGCCTGTGGTTCAACTTGAATCTCCTCTTGCTGTGCCACTGTCTCCCTTGCCATCATACGCTCTGATACGAGTTCTGATGCAGGAGCTGGTTCTGGAGCAGAACTGCCAAGCATCGAGCGAAGAGAGGCAATGATTTCACTTACCTCTTCCTCTGCTATTGCTTCCTCTGCACCAGCAGACATCTCAATTGCAATTTTAGGTTCTTCTGTATTAACTTTTTCTGGTTTGTCTTCAATTGATTGTTTCAAGTTGCCGAGTAATTCAGCAAAGCTTGAAAAGCCATTATTTTCGTCCAAAAGGGACCTCCCACAAAAGTTACAATTTGTAATAATTATACTCTTAGAACATTATATGTCAAGCAATTAAGGTATTATTAATAGTTAACTAGAAGTTTCTATCCTACTAAATAATTGTTCTACTTCTTCTCTAATATCTACGTAATGATTAAGATTTGGATCCGCATTCAAAATTCTATCTGCTGCATCCTGTGCCTTCACAAGTGTGGTCTGATTCTCAAGCATATCGCGGATATAGAACGGTTGGAAACCGTGCTGGCGTGAGCCATAGAAATCACCTGGTCCACGAAGTTGCATATCTTGCTCGGCAATTATGAAGCCATCATTTGTTTCAGTCATAACTGATAGGCGCTCATTTGTCTGCTTGGACTTGTTGTCCGAGAGCAAGATGCAGGTGGATTTATATTGTCCGCGTCCCACACGGCCACGTAGCTGATGAAGCTGAGACAGACCGAATCGCTCGGCGTTTTCAATCAGCATGATTACAGCGTTTGGAACATCTACGCCGACTTCGATTACGACTGTCGAGATGAGAAGGTCTATATCGCCACTTACAAAGCGGCTCATTACTTCTGCCTTCTCATCCGGCTTCATCTGGCCGTGTAGAAGTCCAACATTATAGTCCTTGAAAGCATCATCCTTGACGAGATTGTAATATTCCGTCGCGGACAAAACGCCCTCTATCTCGCCGTCATCGACAAGCGGACAAACAATATATCCCTGTCGTCCCTCATCGAGATGCTTCTTGATATATCCAAAGGCTCTCTGCCTTATATTGCTATCAATTCTATAAGTCTCAATTGGTATTCTACCAGCTGGAAGTTCATCAATTATTGAGACCTCGAGGTCTCCATATAGAGCGTGAGCAAGAGTACGTGGAATAGGCGTTGCGGACATGACAAGTACATGTACGCCATTGCCTTTTTCTTGAAGCTTGCCACGCTGTCTAACACCGAAGCGGTGCTGCTCATCTGTTATAACAAGGCCTAAATTCTTGTAGTCTACACCATCTGAGATTAGAGCATGTGTTCCAACGATTACATCTATCTCACCGGAGGAGAGACCAGCGAGTATTTCGCGTCTCTCTGCAGCAGGAGTATTACCAGTTAAGGCTTTAACTGTAACGGATGTGCCATCAAAGAACTTCTCCAGTGTCTTTAAATGTTGACGTGCCAAGATTTCTGTTGGCGCCATAAGAGCACTCTGATAACCATTCTTCGCCGTCACATACATAAGTGCTGCTGCGACCATTGTTTTACCAGAACCTACATCACCTTGAACGAGTCGGTTCATGAGATAACCGCTCATCATGTCTTGCATAGCGGTCTCTATCGTTCTTGTCTGGGCACCTGTTGGTGTAAATGGCAAGCGACTGATGAACTCATCTGTGCAATCATTCTTGATTACGACATTTGTTGCTGTCTTATTGCTAGCGCGCTTTTGCTTCAAGCCTAATTGCAAATAAAACAGTTCCTCGAACATAAAGCGCTCGCGAGCTTCCATCATTTTATCCATTGATGATGGAAAATGTATCTCTGACATAGCCTCTGTCAGTGACATAAGGCCATATTCTTCTCTAAGTTTTATCGGAAGTGGATCTGTAAGGCCAGCTCCATATGAGTGGAGTGCCTCCCTAACACACTTCTCTATATAGTTTGAAGTTATGCTTCCACTGCGCTTATAGACTGGATGTATGCACTGTCTAGTTGTTGGATCACTGACAGATGGAGACAATATCTGGCGCTTGTCTCCGCGCAATACAACTTGGCCATACAGGAGATATTCACGTCCTGCTTCAAGTTTTAATGCAGTATATTTCTGATTGAAAAATACTATGTGGATAGAGGCAGATTCGTCATATGCATCAACTTCATATACCTCAATACCACTCTTGGCCTTGTGATGTCTCACATTGCCACCAACTACAACTTTGATACAGCAGCGATCCATCCATTCAGCGCCAAGAATAGGGATTGGATGGCTCCAATCCTCATAATCTCTTGGGAAATAATGAATAAGAGCGTTGATGGTAGTAACGCCGAGCGAACAGAGCTGCTCGGCGCGCTTTTCCCCAACGCCCTTTAAAAATTTTATCTGTGTATCTAGGAGCATAATGCTTCTCCTTGTGGACTTATTCTACAGAAATAATAAAGTGATATACTGGCTGTCCACCATTTATGATTGAGAAATCAATTGCTGTGAATTTCTCTTCAAGCATATCTTTTAGCTTGTTTGCATCGTCCTCTGTTGCGCCCTCACCATAGAATATTGTGATATATTCTGTGTTCTTGGAGCAGAGGTGCTTTACTACTTTAAATGCAGCAGTAACCATATCATCTTCGATTACGGTGATTGCTCCATTCTCCATACCGAGTATCTGGCCTTCCTTGACTGCCTTGCCATCTACGAGACTGTCACGAGCAGCAAATGTTACCTGTGCTGTTCCAACATTCTCAATAGCCTTAGTCATAGCAAGATGGTTGTCATCAACAGATGCATCTGGATCGAAGTTTAGCATTGCTGAGATACCCTGTGGAACTGTTCTTGTAGGGAGAACAATAACCTTACGAGTTGAGAGTGGTACTGCCTGCTCTGCAGCCATGATTATGTTCTTGTTGTTAGGAAGAACAAATACTGTATGAGCTGGTGTTGCCTCAACTGCATTGAGAATATCCTCTGTGCTAGGATTCATTGTCTGTCCACCGGAAACAACAGTATCTGCACCGATTTCCTGGAACATCTGATGCAAGCCTTCACCTGCTGCCACTGCTACGAAACCAAAGTCATTTACTGGTTCAACAGGAGCAAGAGTTCCAGCAGATTTTGCTGCTGCCTCTGCCTTTTTCTCACCGGCACGCTGCAAAGCGATATTTTCAACCTTGCAATCGATAAGTTGACCAAGTTTCATTGCCTCAACCATTACAGGACCTGGCTGGTCTGTTGCGAGAGAAACAGTAACCTTACCATCTTTCTCCTTAACTTTTACATTGCCACCAACGGCTTTGAGATAAGCCTTGAGTCCTGGAATATCTCCGCCATCTCGAAGGATAAGATATTCGAGTTGATATGTATATTTGAGTTTAACTTCCTCATCGTCCTCTGAATCAGATACAGTTGCACCATCATCAGAATCCTTTGGAATTATTTTGCCATCTTTAAATACTGAGAGCATGCCATAGAAAGCATATACAAGACCCTGTCCACCTGAGTCAACAACGCCAGCCTTCTTGAGTACTGGAAGAAGGTCTGGTGTAGTTGCGAGGGCTTCTTCTGCACCCTTGCATACTGCTTCCCATACCTTTGCCATATCGGCATCCTTTTTCTCTGTACCATAAGCTGCGCCATCGCGTGCTGCGAGACGGACAACTGTAAGTATTGTGCCCTCTGTAGGCTTCATAACTGCTTTATATGCTGACTCAACACCATATGATAGTGCGATTAGCATATCGCGTGGTTCCATCGTCTCTTTGCCCTTTAGGCCCTTGGCGATGCCACGGAATATTAGAGATAAGATAACTCCGGAGTTACCTCTTGCACCACGGAGCATTGCAGATGATGTTGTCTTGGCAACTTCGGATATGGTAACAGTGTCTGGAAGGAGAGCAAGTTCTCTTGCTGCAGAATCCATAGTCATACACATATTAGTACCAGTATCACCATCTGGAACAGGAAAGACGTTCAGTGCGTCTACCTCTTGTCTATGGTTCAAAATATTATTGGATGCTGAAATAATAGCATCTCGCAATATTGCACCTGTAATCACTTTTTCGTACCACCTTATGAAATCATTGAATCAACATAAACGTTAACATTCTTAACCGTGAGGCCTGTTGCATCCTCAATCGTATAACGAACCTTGTTGACGATACTCTCTGTAACTGCTGAAATATTTACGCCATAAGTTACAACGATATGAAGTTCTACAACGAGACCGTCATCCTCTGTTCTTACATTAACGCCTCTATCTAAATAATATTTTGTCTTATGGAATAACTGCCTAATGTTCTGATAAGCACCATTGCTTGCCATGCCAACAACACCAAAGCATGTTGGTACAACTGAGCCTAGGAGCTCTGAAAAGTACTCTTCGGATATTGTAATCTTACCAAGTGCGTTCTCGTAATTAACCATATGTACACTCCCTCCTTAGATAAACCACTCTGCAAGGTTGGCAAACGGATTGTTTGGCAACGGCTTGACAGCGGACTCCAGTGCTGGTGTATATGCAATAACACCATATCTCATACAAACTGGAATAAATGGTTGAGTTTCATTAAAGACTTTTATGAAATCCTCTGGCTTGGTAGTTCCAGCAAGCATTGCATAGTAGTTGCTTAGAACATCCGCCTCGCTGAGGAGTTCCGATATATTCATATCATTTGTCATCTTATACTCGCCGATGTAGAGGTCATATCTACCTGCTGCAACGCCGTTCTTATAGACTCCAAATGCAACGGACTCAATTTTAGTTGATACGCCCATAGCGTTTAGCTGGGACGCCAAGTTCTCTGCAAGTTTTACCTTGAAATTGTTGTCGCTATTTACAAGAATTGTTGCGACATATTTTGTTATGTGACTTCGTATGAAATCCTTAGCTTCACTTCGCTTAATTTGGTTGCCTTTCTGATTTTCTACTGGGAACCAATTGAAATTGAATGGGATATCTGTAACTGCTCCATATCCTTCAAAACCAGCGCTGAGAAGTTCCGCTCTATCAAGAGCACAGTAGAGATTTCTACGCAGTTCTGCATTTCCAAAAAGTGGTGCCTTTTCATTGATGCCGATATAAACCAAATTGTTGAGATCGACATTTGTACAGCCACCGGAGATACGAGTTGACTCTCCTTTTGCGAAATCATCAAATACCGCAGACACATTTCCAATAACTCTGTTGAAATGAAGAGTTTTATTGTCTTGGATGTTTACAAGTTTTACTTTGCTAAGTGTCTGTGCTGTAGATGGGAAATATGGATTAGGTGTCAATGTTCCACCATCAGCAGTTGCTGAATAGACATACTGTCCTGCGCCTGCTGGTATATCTGTCACACTGTCAGCAGAGTGGCTAGGACAGATTGGGAAAGTAAGTACGGCAGCAACATAGACATTCGGATAAGGTAGAATAAATTCTACTTTGTCGTATGATACCGCATTACATGCACTGATATTTTCAAGTGCAGTTGTGAAATACGGGGACTGCTTTGCCATATTGAACGAGTAGACTACATCGTCTGCCGAGACACGCTTGCCATTGGAGAAACTGCGTGAAGTGTTAAGTGTTACAACAGCTCGTACACCATCATATGTTATGCCAGTCGCAAGATCATTTGTCGGCGTGAAATGTACATCAATTTTGAAAAGTCCCGAATAGATAAGTGGGACAATCTTCTCGTTCATAAGGCTGGATGAAAGGAATGGGTTAATACCGTCCTCTCTAGCATACGGAATAGATATTTCGCTAGAGGTTTCTTGTTTTTTCTCTTTTTCTGAACTCTTCTTAGGGCTATCACTACTCTTACAAGCAGAGCACATGAGTAGCATAAGAATGCTCAAGAAAAGACTGAGAAACCTTTTCACTCTCTATTCCTCCTTAATCAAAATGCGGCGGACATCTGTGGTCTTGCCGCTCTTGTCATCGATATCTAAAACGAGCGCATCAAATTCACATGGGCCTCGTTTCCAGTCGAAACGAGCTGGCATGTTATATTTGAACTTGTCGATTACAATCTCGGGACTTACACCGAGGATTGAATCGAGCGGGCCAACCATGCCGAGGTCTGTTACATATCCTGTACCAGCGGCAAAAATTGTCTCGTCCGCCGTAGGAACATGTGTATGTGTACCAACAACAGCAGATACCTTGCCATCGAGATAGATGCCCATTGCACGTTTCTCGGATGTGGCTTCCGCATGGAAGTCAACAAGGATAATTCTGCAATCCGAAAGTTCCGGCAGGATTTTATCAATCACATCAAATGGATTGTCGAGCGGGTCCATGTACATGGTTCCCATGAGATTGATTACGCCGACACGAACGCGCCCCATATCGAGAATGCAATAACCATGTCCCGGATTGTTCTCAGAATAATTTGCTGGACGAAGTAGACATTCCGTGTCATCGAAATATTGATACGCTTCTCGTCTACGATAAGCGTGATTGCCAGTTGTTATGACGTCTGCACCCGAGGTGAAAATACTCTCAGCTGAAATGGCCGTTATGCCATTCCCATCTGCTGAATTTTCACCGTTTACAACGCAGACGTCAATATTGTTTTCCGCTTTTACGCGAGGTAGGATGCGGCGCAATGATTCCAGTCCTGATGTGCCAACTACGTCGCCAACCATAAGGACTTTCATACGCTTCACCCTCCCTTTTAAAAATGCAACAAGGGGCAGTCGCTGCTGCCCCATGAATTATTTCTTACTTTGCATAGTCAGTTGCACGGCTTTCACGTACAACATTAACCTTGATCTGTCCAGGGTATTCAAGTTCATTCTCGATACGCTGAGCAATATCATGTGCGAGAAGTACCATCTTGTCATCTGATACCTGTTCAGGCTTAACAAGAATACGTACCTCACGACCAGCCTGGATTGCAAATGATGTATCAACACCCTCAAATGAAGTTGCAATCTCCTCGAGTTTCTCAAGACGCTTGATATAGTTCTCGATATTCTCACGGCGTGCGCCAGGACGACCTGCAGAAATTGCATCTGCTGCCTGTACGATAAATGCAACAACAGTCTTAGGCTCTACATCATTATGGTGTGCCTGGATAGCATGAAGAACAGCATCGTTCTCCTTGTGCTTCTTGGCAAAATCATAACCGAGCTGTACATGTGTTCCTTCGAACTCATGGTCAAGTGCCTTACCTATATCGTGGAGGAGACCAGCGCGCTTTGCTGTTTTAACGTCGGCGCCAAGTTCCTCTGCGAGAAGGCCAGAGATATATGAAACCTCAAGTGAATGGTTAAGTACGTTCTGGCCATAGCTGGTACGATAACGAAGTCTTCCGAGAAGCTTAACAATCTCTGGATGAACATTGTTGATGCCGGCGTCGAGCACAGCGCGCTCACCTGTCTGCTTGATAGTCTGTTCAACTTCGCGTTTGCACTTCTCAACAGTTTCCTCTACACGTGCAGGATGGATGCGTCCATCCTGAATAAGGCGTTCGAGTGTCTGACGTGCAATTTCACGTCTTACTGGATCGAAGCAGGATACTGTAATAGCTTCTGGTGTGTCATCAATGATGAGGTCAACACCAGTAATCTGCTCAATTGCACGGATGTTACGACCCTCACGACCGATAATGCGGCCCTTCATCTCGTCATTCGGTAATGCTACAACAGAGACTGTTGCCTCTGCAGCATGATCCGCTGCACAGCGCTGAATGGCGGTCGTGATAATCTCACGTGCGATTCTCTCGGACTCGTCCTTAGTCTTCTCCTGGTAGTCAAGAATACGAACTGCTTTCTCATGCTCAAGAGTTTCTTCGAGCTGTGAGAGGAGTGCGGCCTTAGCCTGCTCCTTAGAATAACCGGAAATCTTCTCGAGCATCTCGAGTTGGCTTCTCTTCATGTTTTCAACTTCAGCGATTTTTTCGTCTGCCTGTGAAATCTTGGAAGCGAGGATTTCCTCTTTCTTTTCTAGTGCGTCTGTTTTCTTGTCTATGTTTTCTTCTTTTTGAATCAGTCTGTGTTCCTGTCTCTGAATCTCTGATCTACGTTCACGTAAATCTTTTTCAGTTTCAGAACGTTGCTTGTGAATTTCATCTTTAGCTTCAAGAATTGCTTCTTTCTTTTTCTGCTCTGCAGTTGTCATTGCCTGGTTAATAATTCTTGCTGCTTCCTGGTTGGCTGAACCGATTGCGGCTTCAGCAACTTTCTTTCTATGCTCACCGCCGATTACAAAACCGACGAGTGCAGCAACGACAGCAGCTACAACTATCAGAACAATAGCAAGTCCTAGTTTCAAGAAATACACCTCCTATAAAAATTTGTGATATAAAAAGTTTAAATATAAACAAATGACCACATTATCCCATAAATTATATCATTAATCTACTTATTAGTAAACAATTAAATATAAATGCAAAAAGAGCCCCACAGTGATATGTACCCAGAATCCTGGACACATAATATTGAACTAAGCTAAACAGATGGATGTTTTCCTGTACTCTGCAGGAGGCATCCATTTTGTTTTTACCTGAATCCGTTTGTTGTTGTAATAATCTATATATTCTTCCACA
>JAZUJK010000003.1:0-16929 GCA_045642705.1 Acutalibacteraceae bacterium | reverse complement strand
GTATTTAAATTCTTCTTTAATACATCTACTAATAAGCCACAAGTTGTTGAACTTCCAAAAGCAGGACGTTATGCTATTGTCGTAAAAGGCGGCGATGGTGCAAATGGTAACGTAATTAATAATACGACAATTTCATCAACTGATATTCAAGGTGGTTTGGGAGGCACTGTTGTTGGTGTTTATACTACTACCGAAGACAATCAATATGTTTATGTCGCTCCTGGAGCAGCTGGTTCTAGAGCTAAAGTAAAAAACAACTCAGGTGAAGCAGGTGATGGCGGTACAATTGATGGACTTTCCAATCTTGCTGGAGGAAAAGGTGGCACACTTTCATATAGTGATTCTACTTTAGCAAAGTCTCTTTCAGCTGCACCGGCAGGTGGTGGCGGTGGTGCTGCCTCTGCAGTATATGTATGTGATAGTAAGGGTAATTATAATGCCAATATTGATTTGTTGCTTATTGCTGGTGGCGGTGGCGGTGCCGGTAACTGGAATGAAGCATATAAAGATGGCTTTTGGATTGGATATACAATTCAATCCGTCCCGGCAGCAATAGGAGGAAATGCAGCTGGAAACTTTATGGGAGATTCTGCTTCAACTAATAATTCTTCTCAAAGTGTAAATTATGATTGGGCAATCACAAGAGGAATTTTTACTAAGAATTCTATACAAGTATTAGCAGGACTTGATGGCGGTGGAAGTGATACCACACACGGAATTGGCGGATTAATTAATCCGGGTCGTGCTGCAACTTCGGCGCATTTATATTATGTGCTTATTGGTTGGGCAATGCCTGCTGGTACTGCTGGTCAAGGTGCTACATATGCAAATGGCGGTAATGGCGGCGCTGGAGATTTTTACGGCGGTGGTGGCGGTGGCGGCTACTGCGGCGGCGGTGGTGGCGCTGGTGCTAGCCTCGAAATCCCTTCTGGTGGCGGTGGCGGCGGTTCGTCGGTCATCTCTAATTTAATTACACAAACTGATAATAGTATCTATACTACTATGATCAATAATGCTAAGAATACTAAGACTTGTTATAAAAATGGAACCACTCCAACACCAATTCCAACTCAATATCCATTAAATAGTAATGGTGGAGAAGGAAATGGATATGTAATAATTATGTATTTGGGTCCTAATAAAGATGGTGATGAAGTTCCTACGAATGAAACCAAAACTCTTGCTGATGTTATGGACTTTATTGTAACTACAAGCCAAAGCAACAAACCAAAATCTGGGACAACAACCATTACAAATTCATCTAATACTACATTTTCCAAGGCAATCACAAATGATCCTTGCGCAGCTTTATTATTGAAGAATAGAGCTTGGCAGATTTCTGTGGATAACAATGGTAATGTTACTGTGTCTTTCACTGAAAATAGAAGTACTTCAATAGTTTCTGGTACTAAATTCTGGCAATATAAGGATGGTCAATGGAAGACTGGTACTGCTTATAGATCGAGTACCTTGAGCGCTTGGGGATATCCTAATACTTGGACTAATAGTACGACTGCTTTTGTTGTAAAAGCATAATTTATAGCCCTAGACCTTTTTGGCCTAGGGCTTTTCTTTTTGTTTTCACTTTAATTGATTTTGATTATTTTCTATGTTAGTATTTATTAGAGAAATTTATTTGGGAGGCGTCAATATGGATGAAATTGTTGAGTTTATAAAGAAATGTCAGGTTTATTATTTAGCTACTTGTGAAGGTGATCAGGCAAGAGTTAGACCTTTTGGTACTATCGATTTGTTTGAGGGAAAGCTATATATTCAGACTGGTAAGGTGAAGGACGTTTCTAAGCAGATTCATGCTTGTCCTAAGGCTGAAATTTGCTGCTTTGATGGTGATTGTTGGTTACGTATAAGTGGCAAGCTTGTAGCTGATGACAATGTCGAGGCTAAGAAGCATATGCTTGACGCTTATCCTCATCTTAGAACTCTGTATGACGAGAATGATGACAATACAGAAGTGTTCTACTTTGAACCGGGTACAGCAATTGCTACATTTTCTTCATTTACAGAAGCACCACATACAATTGAGTTTTGATTTTGAAAGTCCTCCTTGGAGGGCTTTCTTTTTTTATTTTTTGCTTTATCGTTCATTATAATTATTATAAATATATATTATATTAATATTGATTTTTGTGGGTGGTAAGTTTATAATCTTATATGTATTTGTGGAATTATGCGTATTGATATTTCGTGATACGGAATTCCGGTTTGAAATTGTTATTAATTAATTGCGAGGATAAGATTTATGAGGAACATGCCAATTGGCCAGATGCTAAAAGAATATGGTTACATCTCAGATGACCAGATCAAGGAAGCTCTTGCTATACAGAAGCAGGACAGAACTAAGAAACTTGGTCAGATTCTTGTAGAGCTCGGCTATATCTCTGAGAAAGAAGTTCTTGATGCTCTCGGTAAGAGAATGGGACTTCAAATTATTAAGCTTGATAACTTTAAGGTTGATACTAATGCTGTAGCTCGTATCCCTAAGGCTCTTGCAACAAAATACAATATGATTGCTATTGCAGAGGATGAGGGTAAGCTCACAGTTGCAATGTCTGACCCACTTAACTTCTATGCAGTTGAGGATGTTCGCCAGACAACAGGTATGACTCTCGAAGTTTACCTTGCTGAGACTCAGAGCATTGCTAAGGCAATTGACCTCTATTATGCTGAGGTATCTGCTAAGAACGCTGCTGCTCAGGCAAACGTATCTGTAGATATCCCAACAACTCAGGCAGTACAGGAACTCGAAGAGGCAGACGTTGGTGACGATGTTCCTATCGTTAAGTTCCTTAACTCACTTCTTGTTCATGGATATACAACACACGCATCAGATATTCATATCGAGCCATTTGAGAAACAGACAGTTGTACGTCTTCGTACCGATGGTATGCTAGTTGAATATGTAACCCTCGCAGCATCAATCAACAAGCAGCTTATCGCTCGTATCAAGATTATGTCTGGACTTGATATCGCTGAGCGCCGTGTTCCTCAGGACGGTCACTTCCGTCAGATTATTGAAGGATATGACATGAACGTCCGTGTATCTACACTTCCTACCGTTTACGGTGAGAAGGCCGTTCTCCGTTACCTCGCTACTAATAACAAGCTCGACCGTACAGAATCTTACGGTATGAACGAAGAGAACTTCGCTAAGATGCAGACAATTCTCCGTAACCCTAACGGAATTATCTATATTACAGGACCTACAGGTTCTGGTAAAACAACAACACTCTATATGATCCTTGATACACTTGCTCAAAAGCCAATTAACGTATCAACAGTAGAGGACCCTGTAGAGCGTACACTTCCAAGAATTAACCAGACTCAGGTTAACGTACTCGCAGGTATGACATTCGCAGCTGGTCTTCGTTCTCTCTTGCGTCAGGACCCTGACGTAATCATGGTAGGTGAGACCCGTGACGGTGAGACCGCAGAAATCTCCGTTCGTGCTGCTATCACAGGACACTTGGTTTGTTCTACATTGCATACGAATGACGCTATTTCATCTATCGTACGTCTCGAGGATATGGGCGTTGAACCTTACCTCGTTGCGAACTCAGTAGTTGGTATCGTTGCTCAGCGACTTATGCGTAAGGTTTGTCCTAACTGCATTGAGGAATATGAGCCAGATAACGTAGAGTGCGAAGCAATGGGCGCACATCCTGCTACTGTTGTACGTGGCAAGGGATGTCACCAGTGCAACAATACAGGTTACAAGGGCCGTATTGCTATTCATGAAATCGTTGTCATTGATAAGAAACTTAGACGTATGATTGCTGATCAGGTTCCAATCGATGATTTGACAAAATACGCTATAGAAGAGCAGGGCATGAAGACTCTTAAACAGTCTGCACTTCAGCTTGTTGAGGAAAAGATTACAACAGTTGAAGAGATGCTCAAGATTTGCCAGACAGCAGAGTAATTAGTTTAATAGCCGTGCACGTTTCATGCGTGCGCGGCTAATGGTATCTTAATGGAGGATAAAGGTTTATGGCTAAAGTCAAGAAGAAAAAGAAACTTAGCGGCAGTGTTGCAACTGTCCTAATTTCAATTCTTATTGTACTTGTTCTGACATTCCTAATTGTCGGTATCTGTATCCTAAGTTATGCAATTTCATTTGTACATGGCGATGTTGCTATTAACTTGGACTCATACAAGAACAGTCAAGATCAAACTTCAATTGTATATGCATATGACAAGAATCATGAGCCATATGAAATTGCACGCCTCCATGGTGAGGAGAACCGAATCTGGGTTGATTTAGAGGAAATTCCTCTGAGCGTGCAAGATGCATTTGTCTCACTTGAGGATAAACGTTTCGAAAAACATCCTGGTGTTGACTGGCTCCGTACATTCAAGGCTGTCTTAACTCTTGGTAAATCTGGTGGTGGTTCAACACTTACCCAGCAGCTCATCAAGAACTTGACAGATGAGAACGCACCAACAATCTCACGTAAGTTTAATGAGATTTTATATGCACTTAATCTCGAGAGAAACTTCGAAAAGGATGAAATCCTAGAAGCATATCTCAATACTATTCCACTTGGTTCTGGCTGCTACGGAGTACAGACAGCAGCACAGAAGTATTTTGGCAAGGATGTTCAAGAAGTAAATGCTGCTGAGTCAGCAATACTTGCTTGTATCACTAAGGCTCCTACAAAATACAATCCACTACTTAATCCTGACAATAGTATCAATCGTGCTCGTAAAGTATGTCTCAAGGCAATGTATGAAAACAAGAAGTTGTCTAAGGAAGAATACAAAGAGGCACTTGAATATGACTATATCTTCACTAACTCAGATAATTATGTTCCATCTGAGACTGCTAAGAAGACAATAAAGCAGGATCAAAAGATAAATAGCTACTATGTTGACTATGTTATCGATTCTGTAATTCAGGACTTCATGGCACAGGAAGGATATACTAAGTCAGAAGCTTACCGTATGGTATATTACGGCGGACTTAAAATCTATGCAGCTGTAGATGACGAAATCCAGAGCAAGGTCGAGAAGGTATTCGTAAACCGTGAAGGTTTCCCATCTGAGCCAAATAGATCTGAGACAGGTGAGAACGGAACCAAGAAAAAGGTTCAGGCTGCTATCACAATCATGGATTATGAAGGACGCGTAGTCGCTGTTTGCGGCGGAGCAGGTCCTAAGAAGATTAATCGTGGTCTTAACAGAGCAACTAACTCACTTCGTCAGCCAGGTTCTTCAATCAAGCCTCTTTCAGTATACGGACCAGGACTTGATAAGAATATTTTGAACTATTCAATGAAGATCCAGAACTATGGTATTCCTGTAAATGGCAAAATGTGGCCTAAGAATGCCGATGGTTCAAGAGGTGGCCCAGGACAGTATGTAACTGTTCAGGTTGGTGTTGCGAAATCACTTAACACCGTATCAGCTCAGTCATTAAAGAAGGTTGGAACCAATCTTTCTTTCACATATCTCAAGGATAAATTCCATATGTCTACACTGGTTGAGGATGGTCCTAATACGGATATCAACTTCTCATCACTTGCAGTAGGTGGTATGACTAAGGGAGTTACAACACTTGAAATGTGCGCAGCTTATGCAACATTTGGTAATGGCGGTAAGTATTACAAGCCATATAGTTATTACAAGGTAACTGATTTCTCTGGTAAGCAGACTTATCTCGAGAACAAACCAAATGGTGAGCAGGTAATTGGTGCTGATACAGCAACAATTATGAACCGTATTCTCCAGACAGTTGGTTACTCAGGAGGTACAGCAGCAGGTAAGGGCGTCAAAGGACAAGCTACATTCCTAAAGACTGGTACAACATCAGCCGTTAAGGATAAATGGACTTGCGGTGGTACACCTTATTATGTAGCAGCTCTCTGGGTAGGTTATGATAAGCCTGAGCGTATCACTGGCGCTAACCCAGCTCCTAGAATCTGGAACACTGTTATGACAGCAATTCATAAGGGTCTTCCAGAGAAGGATTTCGAATATGCAAGCAATGTAGTTGCTCGTCAGTATTGCACACAGACAGGCTTGCTTGCTAGTGATTCTTGCACATCTAAGGCAACTGGTTATTACAAGACATCTCATCTCCCAGCAACTTGTGGAGGACATGCAGTAGCACCAGTTGAAGAACCAGCAGCAGATGGAGAAGATGCTGCTCCAGCAGCAGATGCACCAGCAACAGATTAATAATTAATGCGGCGGCAAATACCGCCGCATTTTTTGAAAGGATTTATATGGTTATACTTGGCGTGGATTACGGGTATGCGCGCACAGGGCTTGCAGTCTGTGATGCAATGGAAATACTCGCATCTCCAATAGGTACAATTAAAGATACTTATATGCCACATGTGGCTGATAAGATAGCCGAGGAGGCGGAGGCGCGTGGCGCGGAGCTAGTGGTAGTGGGACTGCCACTCAATATGGATGGCTCGCGTGGCGAACATGCTGATGCGTCCGAGGCGCTTGCAGCAATGCTCAGGGAAAAGGGTCTCGAGGTTGCTCTATATGATGAGAGACTTACAACAGTCGAGGCATATAACTTGCTCTCTGAATCAGGTACATATGGTAAGAAACGCCGAGACGTTGTAGACCGCGTTGCTGCAACCATAATCCTGGAAGATTTTTTAAAGACTAGAAAATAACCCGCCCAATTGGAGAAGTTATGAATTTACTTGATCAAATGAATGACAAACAGCAAGAGGCCATCACAACAACAGAAGGCCCTCTGCTCATACTTGCAGGTGCGGGTTCAGGAAAGACAACTGTGCTTGTAAAAAGGATTGCCTATATCGTAGAACAAGGCCTTGCAGAACCTTGGCAGATATTGGCAATTACTTTCACAAACAAGGCTGCAAATGAGCTCAAGGAGCGACTCGCGCTATGGGTAGGCGAGGACGCTCATGGAGTTGAGTGGGCTGGCACGTTCCACTCAATATGCGCTCGTATCTTGCGCCGTGATGGATCATCGCTCGGTTACAGTTCACATTTCACAATCTACGACACAGATGATTCTAAGCGCATAATGAAAGAGTGCCAGCGCTTGCTTGGCATCGACGACAAACTTATTTCACATAAGAGTATTTTGTCGGAGATTAGTCGTGCCAAGGATAATCTCATAACTCCAGAGGAGTATGAGTCTATCAATCAAAATGATCCTAGGCTTCGTAAGTATGCCGAGGCATATAAACTGTATCAGCAATTATTGCTACAAGCCGATGCAATGGACTTTGATGATATCATCGTAAATACTGTAAAACTACTTCGTACTGATAGCACTATTCGTGAGAAGTACCAAGCACGTTTTAAGTATGTTCATGTCGATGAATATCAAGATACTAACCATGCACAATATGTCCTAACATCACTCCTTGCAGGCGGATATAACAATATCTGCGTTGTAGGTGATGATGACCAGAGCATATATAAATTCCGTGGTGCAACGATTGAGAACATCATGGATTTCGAAAAGAATTATAAGAATGCCAAGATGATTAGACTTGAGCAGAACTATCGCTCAACTGGTAATATCTTGAATGCTGCAAATGCAGTAATTAAGAACAATACTGAGCGTAAGGGTAAGAACCTCTGGACAGCAGCAGGTGATGGTGAACTTATCACTCTATATACCGCTGATTCTGAGATAGAGGAAGGTATGTATATCGCTGAGGAGATTTCATCCAGTGTATCCTCTGGCAAATCATTCTCTGATCATGCGATATTATATCGAACCAATGCACAGTCCAATGCTATTGAGCGTGCTTTCGTTAGAACTGGCGTGCCTTACAAAGTTGTGGGTGGCAAGCGTTTCTATGAAAGAAAAGAGATACGCGATGCACTCGCATATCTCACTTTGCTCGTCAATCCTGCGGACTCAATCAAACTCCGCCGTATTATAAACGAGCCTAAGCGAGGCATCGGTGATACAACGGTAAACGCTGCCGCTGAGATCGCGGCTGGTCTGGGTGTATCTCTCTTTGAGGTTATGCAATCAGCTGATGAATATGAGCGTCTCAGCCGCGCACAGACCAAACTTATGTCATTTACCAATATGATAAATGATCTACGCCTAAAGGCCCTTGATGAGCCTCTACCAGAACTATTTGATGACCTTATTGATGTCACAGGATATGAGAGATATCTAAAACTTGATAAGGATACATATGAGGATAGGCTCCAGAACTTGCAGGAACTCAAGACCAATATGATTCGTTATCTCGAAGAGAATGAGGATGGCGACCTCGAAGGATTCCTCGAGGAGGTTTCACTTCTCTCTGATATCGATACTTATAATGAGCAGTCTGATGTTGTAGTTCTTATGACTCTTCACTCAGCCAAGGGACTTGAATTCCCAGTTGTATTCCTCGTTGGTATGGAGGAGGGACTCTTCCCAAGCCACCAGTCAACAATAGAGGAGAGTGGAATCGAAGAAGAGCGACGCCTCGCATATGTAGGTATCACTCGTGCCAAGGAAAAACTCTATATGACAAATGCCAATTGTAGAGTTATGTATGGCTCAACTACACGTAATCCTCAATCTCGATTTGTAAATGAAGTGCCAGATGAGTATTTCGCTGAAAAGCCAATGCAGGCCAATCATTCTGGATATGGTTGGAATGGATATAGTGCTGGCTATCGCAAGCCTAGTTTCCAAGGATTTGGTGGTTATTCTTCATCCTATGATGGTGACTTCGGCAGTGCCGAGTACGAGGGCCCATATGGAGACTCATCCAAGATGAGCTCATATCGTACCGCTCGTAAGATATCAGCCGCACCAAAATCGACTCCCGCTGAGCGCTCGTCTGAAACCTACTCGGTCGGCGATACAGTTCGCCATAAGGCTTTCGGCACCGGCGTTGTATTGTCCGTTACACCTATGGGTAACGACAATCTTATCGAAGTAGCCTTCGATAAGGCCGGCACCAAGAAACTTATGGCAAACTATGCAAAACTTGAAAAGGTATAAAAATAAGCCCTCCAAAATGGAGGGCTTTTAGTTTTGCCTTATACTCTAAATGGGGACGCCATACCTGATAGGCGGAAGTCCTTAGGCTTTTGGTTATAATTTGTTCTGTATACTGATAGTGCAAGTCCAAGACCTATGTAGAGACATAGGGTGGATGAACCACCAGCTGAGAAGAATGGTAATGTGATACCGATAACGGGACCAATTCTAAGACACATTGCAATATTGACAATTGTCTGTGCTGCAATCATAGCACCGAGACCATATACCATAAGTGTGGAAGCAGCGTCGGCAGATTTCTTACCATTTAGGACAATTCTTATGATGATAAATATAATCAAAAGAAGAGCTGCTATACCACCGAGGAGTCCCAGTTCCTCACATATAACAGTGAAGATCATATCACTTTCACTTACAGGAACGCGGCCACCTTGGGTATATACACCCTTAAAGAGGCCACTGCCGAAGAAACCGCCCTTGCTCATTGCAATGATACCACGGTTCTGCTGGTATGCTACATTTGGATAATCCTCAGGTCTAAATATAACAATAAATCTCTGTTTCTGGAATGTTGAGAAGAACTTAAACCAGAGGAGAGGTATTGCGGCAATAATAAGCGCTGCACCAGCTAAAATATATTTCCAGTTAATACCTGCAATGAAAATCATAGCAATGGCAATACAGATAAATACTGCTGCTGAGCCATCGTCTCCGGATTTCATAACAAGGAGTGTAGGAATAAGTGCATGTACAGCAAGTCCTGCAACTGTCAGGAGCTTGTTGATACTGTTCTTGACTGCACTTAGGTGCGTCGAGAACGTTATGATAAACAGTATCTTAACGAGCTCCGAGGGCTGGAAATAGAAGAATCCCAGATCAATCCATACCTTGGAGTCTGGTCGGTTCGGTGGTCCAACACCGAGAGGCGACATGACGAGTATCATAAGAGCGATTCCCGCTATCGCCCAGACAGGCCACAACTTGCATATGATATCGAAATCAATCAGTGAAATAAGTAGTGCAAGTACAATTCCAAGTATTGCTGCTATTGCCATTACAATTGCGTCACGAGGAATCTTGCCAGGGTCCACTGTGTGCAGTTTAGCACTATATACCATGAGGGTACCAAAAGCTGATGCGATAATAGCGACGAGTAGTAATAACTTATCGGTGCCCTTGAAGAAATGGACTATTGCATTCTTAAGTTTCAACTCTTGTTCCTCTCTTTCTTTAATAATATTTACATTATAAATAAAATTGTGGTTATTTTCAAATAATTGTGATAAAATAATGCGAATCATAAATTGGGAGGCGAGTATGTGCGCAAAATTATCACTCACAGTGTAAGCGAAACTGAGGATTTTGCGGCTGATTTTGCACAGAAAATCAGCGGTGGCACAGTACTCGCTTTTTTCGGTGGTATGGGCATGGGCAAGACCGCTTTTACGCGTGGTCTTGCACGTGGACTTGGCATCAAGTGCAATGTATCCAGCCCTACGTTTGCCATAGTAAATGACTATGGTGGAAATCCACCACTTGCTCACTTTGACATGTACCGTGTCGAGTCGTGGGACGACCTATATTCAACAGGCTTTTTTGACTACTTGGACCAGGGATATATCCTCTCAGTTGAGTGGTCAGAAAATATAGAAAATGCTCTTCCAGATAACTCAATTAAAATCACCATTTCAGCAGGTGAGGGAGAGAATGATAGAGTAATTGAAATAGAGGACTAAAATGAGAATTTTATCACTTGAATGTTCGGCAACACCAGCATCTGTTGCGATCCTTGATTTTGATAAAAATGAATATAAAGTTCTGGCTTATCGTTTTAGAAATGAGGGCCTGACTCACAGTCAGACACTTGTTCCTATGATTGATGAGGTACTGAGAGAAGCTGACGTTTCTCTATCATCCATTGACTACTTCGCAATCAATGTTGGCCCAGGCTCATTTACAGGCGTTCGCATAGGCGTTGCTGCCCTCAAGGGCATCACCGCACTTGATGGTGCGAACTGCATTCCTGTGTCCACTCTACAGTCCATGGCGTACAACTACGCGGACGTGCCTGGTACGCATACCATATGCGCAACAATGGACGCCCGCTGCCAGCAAACTTACACCGCCACTTTCACTGTAAGTGACGGAAAAGTAAGCCGTCTCACAGAGGATTCGGCCATTATGGTAACCGAACTTGGAGATTACTTAAAAACTTTAAATAATAGTATTATTTTTGTTGGTGATGGAGCCAATTTATGTTATAATATTTTGAATGTAAAAATTAACTGCGTTATAGCACCAGAGGAGCATCTGTGGCAGAATGCAATATCTACTGCGCTTGCCGCAATTGATATGCTAAGAGATGGCTTTAAACCAATTCCATCCTCTGAAATATTACCTGTATATCTCAGGGCACCTCAGGCAGAACGCGAACTGAAAAGGAGAAATTCATGATGTTAGTACTTGGTTGCGATCATGGCGGATTTGAACTAAAGAATGCTATTATGAAACATCTCGATGAACTCGGACGTGAGTATATCGATGTTGGTTGCTATTCAACTGATTCAGTTGATTATCCTGAAATCGCTGAAAAGCTATGTGAGAAGATCACAAGCGGCGAGGCCGAGCTCGGCATTTTATGCTGCGGCACCGGTATTGGTATGAGCATGGCCGCTAACAAGGTTCGCGGCATCCGCGCTGCATGCTGCAGTGACACATTCAGCGCACGTCTTACAAGAAACCACAATAACGCTAACGTATTGTGCCTCGGTGGCCGCGTAGTTGGAGCCGGCCTCGGCTGTGATCTTGTAGACAATTTCATCAATGCAGAATTTGAAGGCGGTCGCCATCAGAGACGCATTGATATGGTTATGGCAATTGAAAACAAATAATATATGGAGGCAATAGGCAATGGGCAATATTGTAATCACTAATCATCCACTTATTCAGCATAAGCTCTCAATTCTTAGAGATAAGAACACTGGTAACAAAGAGTTCCGTACACTTATCAGTGAGATAGCAATGCTTGAATGTTACGAGGCAACTCGTGATCTTCCTCTTAAGGAAATTGAAATTGAAACTCCAGTAGCTGTTGCAAAGCAGCATGACCTCGACGGTAAGAAAATGGCTATCGTTCCAATTCTTCGTGCAGGTCTCGGCATGGTAGATGGTATCCATGCACTTATCCCATCAGCTAAGGTTGGTCATATCGGTCTCTATCGTGACCCTGAGACACTTCAGCCTGTTGAATATTACAACAAGATGCCAGCAGATATGGAAGAGCGTGATGTAATCGTTCTTGATCCAATGCTTGCAACAGGTGGTTCAGCTATTGATGCTATTTCTCAGATCAAGAAGCTTTCACCTAAGTCAATTAAGTTTATGTGCATTATTGCTGCTCCAGAAGGACTAAAGGCTCTCTCAGAGGCACATCCTGATGTTGATATCTATGCAGCAGCACTTGACGACCATCTCAATGAGCATGGTTATATTGTTCCTGGTCTTGGCGACGCAGGAGACAGAATTTTCGGAACAAAGTAAGGAGGACGCATATGTCTATTCTTGATGAACTTGATCACCCAAATCAGAAAACCGTAGATTATTTCATTGATACTAAGGTTGATGACCTTATTGAAAGGGCAGTAGTCGAAGGCAAGAAGAGAAGACAGATTGAAACTAATGTTGCAGACGTTTGCGCAGATCCTAAAACTGATGATGGCAACGAATATCTTAATTCTTTCGGTGACTTTACTGGTTTCCCTAAATATGAAGGCCGTGGTATCCAGGATACAGCTCCTGATTTCGAAGGAGATACACTTACAATGTGGTATTCTGAGGTTTCACAGGCTGATGTTGACGATTTCGTAGCACGTGTTGTTAATGCTGGCTTCGTTAAGAAGACACATGATGACTATGTTAAGGAAGATGGCAACAAGAAGTATACAATGGCTATTTCTTATGGCTCGGGCAAACTCCGTGTATTCTATAAGATTGGCTAAAATATAAGGAGAAATTAATATGGAAGAGAAAAAGGCACGTAGTACCTTTAGCCAGCTTGGCTTCGTTCTCGCAGCAGCTGGCTCAGCAGTAGGTCTTGGTAACCTATGGCGTTTTCCATATCTCGCAGCTAAGGACGGTGGTGGATTATTTATTTTAATCTACCTCGTTCTTGTTTTGACATTTGGTTTTGCTCTTATGACAGCCGAGATTGCACTCGGTCGTAGCACTCAAAAGAGCCCAGTTGCAGCTTTTGGCGAGATTGGAAAGAAATGGAAGTTCGTAGGATGGGGTGCAACAATTATCCCTGCACTTATCATTCCTTATTACGCAGCTATCGGTGGTTGGGTATGCAAATATGCATTCACTTATATCACAGGTAAAGGCCGTAGCGCAGTAGATGCGAGCGGTGGCTTCTTCCACCAAGTAATTGGTCTTACAAGCGATGGCTCTGTTGCATGGCAACCAATTTTCTGGTTCTTTATTTTTATCACAGCAACATTTATCATCGTTTATCTCGGTGTAGAGAATGGTATTGAGAAGGCTTCAATTGTCCTCATGCCAATTCTTATCGTGATTATCATATTTATTGCAGGCTTCTCAACATTCGTTAAGAATCCTGAGAATGGTCTCACAGCAATTGATGGTCTTAAGATTTACTTGATTCCAAGTTTCGAGGGACTAACGTTTACTGGATTCCTGAAAATTGTACTTGATGCAATGGGTCAGATGTTCTACTCATTGTCACTTGCTATGGGTATTATGATTACCTATGGTTCTTACATGAAGAAGGACTCTTCAATGCCTAAGTCAATCAACCAGATTGAACTATTTGATACAGGCATCGCTCTTCTTGCTGGTTTCATCATGGTTCCAACAGTTTATTGCTTCCTTGGAACAGAGGGACTTAGCAAGGCAGGCCCTTCACTTATGTTCATTGCACTTCCTCAGGTATTTGATGGAATGGGTTCATTTGGTCTTGTAATCGGTGCACTCTTCTTCGTACTTGTTATTTTCGCAGCTCTCACAAGCTGTATTTCACTTATGGAAGCAGTTACTGCCACAATCATGGACAGATTTGGCAAGTCACGTAAAGTATCTGTAATTATCACATATGTTCTTGCACTTACAATTGGTGTAGTTGTATGTCTTGGTTACAATGCATTCTTGTTTGAATCTTCATTTGCACCAATTGCTGGTGGTCAGATCCTTGACGTCCTCGATTGGGTTACTAATAGCTTCCTTATGCCTATCATCGCAATTCTTACTTGTATTGTTGTTGGTTGGGTATGGGGTCCTAAGAAGGCTCTTGCTGAGGTTACAGCTAATGGTGAGAAGTTCCCACGTGCACCAATCTTTGTTGCTATGACAAAGTATATCGCACCTGTTCTTCTTTTCATCATTCTTCTCAACAGCTTTGGCGTATTTGGCTAAACATAGCAATAAGGGGCGGATATTTCCGCCCCTTGATTTTTAATATACATTAATATATAATAATCAACGTTGCACATGCCGGTGTGATGGAATTGGCAGACGTGCCAGACTCAAAATCTGGTGGTAGCGATACCGTACCGGTTCGACCCCGGTCACCGGCACCAATGAAGGAACCCCTATGGGTTCCTTTTTTTATTGCCCGATACTAATTTATCATTTATAATATACGTATGAGAGGAGATGGTAATATGATTTATATCCCATCTATTATGTGGGCGATAGCAGGCGCTATGATTCAGGCGTGCTTCATTATCGTTGAGCATAAAGAACAATATGTTCCTGCAGTTATTCTCAAGGGATGCGCCTCATTACTATTTATTTTCATTGGACTCTATGGTATGAATCATGCAATGGATCACAGCTTTGCTGTACTCGTATTCATAGGACTTATTTTTGGTGGAATTGGTGATGTTCTACTTAATCTTAGATTTGTTCTAAAAGATATAGGCCAAAAGGTGTTCCTTGGTGGTATAGCAGCATTCTTAATAGGTCATATAATTTACCTATCTGCTCTTATATCTCAATCAGCATCACTTCTTGTTAGCCTCATTGCTGGTGTTGTTGCAGCAGCTGGCATTTTGTTCTGGATATTCAAGAAGATTACAGCCAAGAAAGTATTTAAGATTTTCGGTATATTCTATGTAGGCGCAGTTGTACTTATGACAGCTGTTGCTATCGGCAATGTAATTACATATCCATCCAGTGCAGCTTATTGGGTATATGCATTTGGCGCAGTAGCATTTACAGCAAGTGACATAATCCTTATATTCAATACATTCAGTGGGGAAGAGCCAAAGTATTCTATGAGAATAGGCAATCTCTCACTTTATTATCTCGGACAGCTATTAATCGCATTTAGTTTACAACTTATGTAAGGAGGAATTATATTGAAGAAGATATTAACTCTTATTCTTGCACTCGTTATGATTTTTACGCTTGTTGCTTGTGGCGATGAGCCAGCAGCAAATGGTGGTGACGACGTAGATGTCTCTAAACCTGCTGCACAGGATAGTGGCGTTAAGTTCACTCAAGTTGAAAAGGGACTTGCACTTGATACAGACGGACGTATCTGGAGTTTCAGTCTTGTTGAGGAACCTAAGGTTCTCTGTGATGCAGCCAAGTTCACTTTCATTTCAGAGGGTAATGGTTTATGCTGTGCCCTTGATGAGAATGGCGGACTCTGGACTTGGGGTATGAATAGAGCAGGACAGCTTGGTGATGGTACAACCACTGATAGACCTACACCACAGAAGATTTTAGATGGTGTCAAGATGGTCTCCGCATATGATTCAAATGCTTTCGCTATCAAGACAGATGGTACACTCTATCAATGGGGTAATGGCAATAATTTTACCAAGCTCCGCGATAGTATGGAGGATAGGGATAATATCTTAACTCCAACAGCAGTTGAAACTGATGCTAAGTTCCAGTATGTTGCAACAGCAGGTGCAACTGTTGCCATTGATACTGATGGCAACCGATATTGCTGGGGCGCTCCTTGCACAACAATGGGATATGGTGCAAATCAGATAGATGATGCATTTGACCCAAGTGCAGCTATTACACCTTTCTCGCTCAAGAAGATCAAGAATGATACAGCACCTAAGGGTACTTATTATTTCGGTAATGGTACAACATATATAATTGATGCAAATAATACTCTTTATATCTCTGGTGGCCGTGGCTCTAGACTTGATCCATTTGAGACAAATGGTTCTTTCAAGACTTTTACCAAGGTTGCTGATAAGGTTGCAATGCTTACAAGATCAAATTATGGTACCCTTTATATTGATACTGATGGCAACATCTGGGGATGGGGTTCTTCTGCATTTAAACTCTGCCCAGAGACAACCAAGCCAGTTCAGATTACAAACGGTATCAAGTTTATAGATGTTGCTATTTTGTCATCAGGATCAACTATGGCATATGCACTTGCAGCTGACGGTAGCATCTATACATTTGGAGAGAAGAATAGCACTCCAACCGTACTTGTGGTTAAATAACTATATATTATAAATAATAATACATTTATAAATTGTCGTTATTTTGCACAATACAAGATATAGAAATGACTAAAACCCCATCTTCAAAAGGTGGGGTTTTACCTTATGTTTTTGGAACACCCGGAAGCGTTTTGAAAAAGATATATTTATGCAAAATTTATTATTGACTTTGCTATATAGTAATGTTATTATATACGAGCGCTCGCAAATTGGGCGTGTTTATGTACCTTGAAAATTAAACAACGACAAACTAGAAATGGACCCTGAAATTTCGAAAGAGATTTCAACAGTAATTTCGTACAAACGAAATGAGACATTTATTAAATGTCAGCAAAAAGTAATGAGCTAAAAAGCTTATCTAAACGATTAGTTCGTTCGGAAATTCCCCGAACGTATTAATACAATTTTTAGAGAGTTTGATCCTGGCTCAGGACGAACGCTGGCGGCGTGCCTAACACATGC
>JAZUJK010000002.1:0-68698 GCA_045642705.1 Acutalibacteraceae bacterium | reverse complement strand
CGCAGGTAAGGATGCATATGAAAAATTGACACCAGAGCAGAAGGCTCTTGTTGATGAAATTATTAGTACTCCATCTGAGAGTGAGTCAGATAGTACAGCACCTAATAAATATCCAACATATGATGGATATGAAGATATGCTCGATACTGCAAAGCAGAGTCTTGATGAAGCAAAACAAAATGCAAAAGATTCTATAAATAAGGCAGCAGAAGCTGCTAAGGAACTTATAGATGCACAAGATAATCTGACTCCAGCAGAAAAAGAAGCTTATAAGAAACAGATTGATGATGCTGCAGATAAGGCAAAGCAGGCAATTGATAAATCTAATACACCTTCTGATGCTCAAAGAGCAGCAGAAAATGGCAAGAATGAAATTGATAGTATTCTTGCCGATGCACTTGGAAATCAGACACTAAATGCTGGTGATATTAAGGTTGAAGTAGAAATTGAAGGCCTTGTTGACCTGGGAAGCATCAATGCATCAAACGAAGATGAAATCAAGGAAATCCTTTCAAGAACAGTTGATGAGGATGATATCTCTGTATTTGAAAATGACGGCCACATCACCATTGTTATGACAGTCCGTGAAATAGAGACGGATAAGGTTAACGAAAAGGCAATTAAGGATGATGGCAACATATTGTTTAAGCACATAGAAATCGTTATTACTAAGAATGCAATAGGCAGTGATGGTAAAGTATTGTATTCTGATGTTATAACCCATGTTGATACTCCAATTAGTTTTGTTGTACCTCTTGGTGATGCTGAGAAGGAAGGCCGTATATTCTACGTATACGCTGACCACACTGGCAAGACTGTAGCAGAAAGATCTCCTGATGGAGATGGTGTTGTAATTACACCAACTGTACAGTTTACAACATCGGATTTCTCTGTATTCTCTATTGCATATGAGGACGATGAACGTGTTGCTAAGACACTTGATGATTCTCCAATTGTTCTTTCTATTGTGGCACTTGCAGTTTCAGCTACAGGTATGATTGTAGTTGGTAAGAAAAAGCGCTCTGAGGAAGAAGAGTAAAAAAATAACCCCTGCACGATGAGTGCAGGGGTATTTTTATATGTTTTGTTCTGTTATTGATTTTAATTATTGCTTTTTATTTTATGCCTGGCCGTTTGAGCCGAGAACGTTGACAATCTTGTGAGATACCATATCTTTAACTGCTTGACGTGCTGGCTTGAGATACTGGCGAGGATCGAAATGGTCTGGATGCTCGTTCATATATTGACGGATGACAGCTGTCATTGCGAGACGGATGTCAGAGTCAATGTTGATCTTGCATACAGCGAGTTTCGCAGCCTCGCGTAACTGGTCCTCTGGAATGCCAATTGCGTCAGGCATTGCACCACCGTTTTCGTTGATAATTTTAACGAACTGCTGTGGTACAGATGATGAACCATGAAGTACGATTGGGAAGCCAGGAAGGCGCTCAATGCATCCCTCAAGAACATCGAAACGAAGTGGAGGTGGTACAAGGATGCCATTCTCATCACGTGTGCACTGCGCAGCAGTGAACTTGTATGCGCCGTGGCTGGTTCCGATTGCGATAGCAAGAGAGTCACAACCTGTACGAGAAACGAATTCCTCAACTTCTTCTGGGCGAGTGTAACTTTCGTTACCTGCTTCTACTTTTACATCATCCTCGATGCCAGCGAGAGTACCGAGCTCGGCCTCTACAACTACACCGTGGTCGTGTGCATATTCAACAACCTTCTTGGTTTCAGCGATATTATCTTCAAATGACTTGGAAGATGCATCAATCATAACTGATGTAAATCCACCGTCAATGCAAGACTTACAAGTCTCAAATGAATCACCATGGTCGAGATGAAGAGCGATTGGAATGTCTGGGCATTCTGCAACTGCTGCTTCTACGAGCTTTACAAGGTATGTGTGATTAGCGTAAGCACGAGCACCCTTGGATACTTGGAGGATTACAGGACTGTTTAGTTCCTGAGCTGCCTCAGTGATTCCCTGGATGATCTCCATATTGTTAACATTAAAAGCACCTACAGCATAACCTCCGTCATATGCTTTTTTAAACATTTCTGTTGTGGTTACAAGTGGCATAACTTAAATGTCCTTTCTTTTATAAAATACATACCTATTATATAGTGGTAAAATTGCATTGTCAAAGGCTTATTCTTATGCTACAATAACTACTTGTAATATTGACAGTTGAGGCGATTTTATGAGTTACGAAATATCCGATAGAATGGCAAATCTCAAGCCTTCTGCTATTAGAGAAATGCTCAAGGCTACAGCAGATCCAAATGTAATTTCATTTGCAGCAGGCAATCCTGCTCCAGATGCTTTTCCAGTTGAGTCTATTTCTAAGATTGCATCTGATATATTCCGTGAGGATCCAATTGGAGCACTCCAGTACGGAATTACAGAGGGATATACACCTCTCAGAGATGAACTAAAAACATATCTCAAGAGCAAACATAATATGGGCCATCAAAATGATGATTTGATTATCACATCTGGCGCTACTCAGGTTATGGAACTTACAACCAAAGTTCTATGCAATGAAGGCGATGTAGTTCTATGTGAAAACCCTTCATTTATAGGCTCTCTCAACTGCTTTAGATCTTATAATGTAAGACTCCATGGTATCTCAATGGAGTCAGATGGAATGGATATAAATGAGCTAAAATCGTTTTTGGCTACTGGTTGTAAAGTAAAATTCCTTTACACAATACCTAATTTCCAGAATCCAACTGGTTATACAATGTCACTCGAGAAGAGAAAAGCCTTATATGACTTGGCTTGCGAGTATGATTTCATAATCCTAGAAGACAACCCATATGGTGATTTAAGAGTTGCTGGCGAGAATCTTCCAACTATCAAGTCATTTGATGTCGAGGACAGAGTAATCTATGCTGGCACATTCTCTAAACTCATCGCACCTGGTATCCGTGTAGGATATCTTCTCGCACCACAGGAACTTGTTTCTAAGATGGTAGTTGGAAAGCAGACAGAGGATGTTCATACATCTATGTTTAACCAGATGCTTGTATATCGTTGGATGAAAGAAAATGATATCGATGCTCATATAGCTCGCATGCAAGCGATATATAGAGGAAAACTCAATCTCATGTGCGACCTTATTGATGAGTATTGCCCATCACTCACATATGTCCGTCCTGAGGGCGGAATGTTCGTATGGTGCAAGTTGCCAGATGATATTGATATGCTCGGCTTCTGTAAGAAATGCGTAGATAATAAACTCGCAATTGTACCAGGTACAACATTCTTAACAGACGAGAATGATACAACACAGTATATTCGCCTGAACTTCTCAACACCTACTGATGAAGCTATTGAGAAGGGAATTAAGATATTAGGAGAGCTTTTATAATGGAAGAGATTAAGAAGAAAAAAGTATTGAGCCTTATCCAGCCAAGCGGTACACCAACACTTGGCAATTATCTCGGAGCGCTCAAGAATTGGAATAATATTGCAAACGAATATGATTGCGCTTTCGGTGTTGCGGATTTACACGCAATCACCGTACGCCAGGATCCAGTTAAATTCCGTGAGCAGATACGCAATATGTATGCGTTGCTCATCGCAATTGGCCTTGATCCTGAGCAAAATATCGTATTCGTTCAGAGCCAAGTGCCAACACATGCACAGCTTGGCTGGATTCTTGATTGCTATACCCAATTTGGCGAGATGTCTCGTATGACTCAGTTTAAGGATAAGAGTAAGACTCATGCTGATAATGTAAATGTTGGTCTATTTGCTTATCCTGCACTTATGGCAGCAGATATCTTGTTATATCAAGCAGATCTCGTTCCAGTAGGCGCAGACCAGAAACAGCATCTCGAAATTGCAAGAGATATTGCTACTCGTTTCAATGGCATCTATGGAAACGTATTTACAATTCCAGAACCACTCTTCGTTGAAGAGGGCGCACGTGTTATGTCACTTGCAGATCCAACCAAGAAGATGTCCAAGTCAGATGCCAATCCTAAGGGATTCATCTCTATGCTTGATACACCTGATGTTATCAGAAATAAATTTAAGTCAGCAGTTACTGATTCCGATGCCAGCGTTCATTACGCAGAGGGCAAGGACGGCGTAAATAATCTTATGAGCATCTATTCTGCTTGCACAGGCTTGTCTTTTGAACAGATTGAGAAAGACTTCGCTGGCAAGGGATACGGCGATTTCAAGATGGCCGTTGCTGATGCCGCTATCGCTGAGCTCGAGCCTGTACAGGAGCGCTTTAACAAGCTTGTTGGTGAGCGCGCTTATCTCGAGGATTGCATGAGAAACGGCGCGGAAATCGCCACTAAGATTTCTCAGAGAACACTCGATAAGGCTATGAAGAAGATAGGATTTTATCAATTTAAGGGTTGACTTTAAATTATAATAGGGTTTAAACTAAAAACGCTTTAGGGCAAATATTTTAGAAAGGCGGTCCACGTAATGGATACTGACGCGACACCACGAAGTTGTCAGATTTTAGCAAATCAGAATTACGTATGCGAGTGGGCCACTTACCTAAGATAAGTGAGCCCTTACGGGGTTATATACTGAAAAATCACCTCCTGACTCGCATATGAGTTAGGAGGTTTTTTTATGGAAGAGACAAATTTCGAGTATCTCCATGAGCTCGTTGAGCAGGGCAATTTTACATACCTAAAAAACGAACTTATCGAGATGAATGAAGTTGATATCGCAGAATTCTTGGGCGAGCTCGACAGAGATGTCATGATTCGTATATTCCGAATCTTGCCTAAGGACTTATCTGCCGATGTTTTCGCATATCTTGAGTCTGAGGACCAGGGCGATATCATCGCTAGCATCACAGATAAAGAGATTCAAAAGCTTGTTGATGACCTGTTTCTGGATGACGTCGTAGATATGGTTGAGGAAGTACCGGCAAATTTGGTTACTCGTATTTTGAAGAATACCAATCCTAAGACCCGCAAACTTATCAATACATATCTCAATTATCCTGAGGATTCTGCCGGCAGCATCATGACCAATGAGATGGTCGAGTTGCACGACAGATGTACTGTTCGTCAGGCCATTGATAAAATCCGTAAAACAGGTATTGATAAGGAAACAATTTATACCTGTTATTGCATAGATAATAGCCGTCATCTGAAGGGTACAATCGACCTCGCAGATCTCGTATTTAATGATGAGAATGCATTGCTTCGCGATATCATGGATGATGATAAGCAACTTATCTATTGTAAAACAACAGATGACCAGGAGCATGTTGCAGAACTGGTTAAGCACTATGACTTGCTCGCTGTTCCAGTAACAGATAATGAGAATAGACTTGTCGGAATTGTCACTATCGATGACATCCTCGATATCATCGAAGAGGAGACAGAGGAAGACTTCGAAAAGATGGCTGCCCTTCTTCCATCGGAAGATGAGTATCTAAAAACTCCTGTTTTTACACTTGTTAAGAACAGAATTGGTTGGCTCCTTGTTCTCATGATTTCTGCAACACTCACAGGTTCAATTATCCAGAGTTTTGAGGATATGCTTGCTGTTATCACTGGTCTTACTGCTGCTATTCCAATCATTACTGGTACAGGCGGTAATGCCGGAAACCAGAGCTCAACCCTAGCAATTCGTGCACTTGCACTCGGAGAGATTGAACTGAAAGATTGGCTCAAAGTTCTATTTAAGGAAATCCGTGTTGCACTTCTTTGCGGTATTATTTTAGGACTTGCAAACTTCGCACGTATGCTTGCAATTGGTGCTGCTGGTTCAATGCAGGTATATATCGTTGTATCAGTTGCGATGTTTATTGCAGTAATTATGGCCAAGATGATAGGCTGTATGTTGCCACTTCTTGCCAAGGTATTGAAAATTGACCCAGCAGTAATTGCGGGACCAGTTATTTCAACACTTGTTGATTCACTTAGTCTACTCGCATATTTCGCACTCGCGAAAGCATTCCTTATAAGGTAAAATCAGGCTCCCTATCACAGGGAGCCTTTTTATTGACAATGGCACTTTAGCATGCTAATATGATAATACGTTAAAATGAACGTATTAATAAGTAAATTAATTAAGGGAGTAATTACTATGAAAAAGATTATTTCACTTGTACTTGCACTTGCAATGATTCTTGCATTTGCTGCTTGTGCTAAGGCACCAGCTGCACAGGATGAAGCACAGACTGATTCTCAGTATGTAACTGAGAAGGGCAAGCTTATTGTTGGTATTACAGATTTCGAGCCAATGGATTACCAGGATGAGAATGGTAACTGGATCGGTTTCGATGCTGATATGGCTGCTGCTTTTGCTAAGTCTCTCGGTGTTGAAGTTGAGTTCGTTGAAATCGACTGGGACAACAAGACATTGGAACTCAATGGTAAGAAGATTGACTGCGTATGGAACGGCATGACACTTGATGACGAAGTTACAGCTGCTATGGATTGCTCTAATGCATATTGTGACAACGCTCAGGTAGTAGTTGTTAAGGCTGACGTTGCTGATAAGTATCAGACAGTTGAGGCTTGCAAGGACCTTGCTTTCGCAACAGAGAAGGGTTCAGCTGGTTACAAACTCGCAGTTGCTAATGGCTTCAAGGCTACAGAAGTAGACAACCAGGCTGCTGCTCTTATGGAAGTTAAGTCTGGCACAGCTGACGCTGCTGTAATCGACTCACTCATGGCTGCTGCTATGGTAGGCGAGGGCACAGGTTATGCTGATCTCACATATACAATCGGCCTTAACTCTGAGAAGTATGGCGTTGGTTTCAGAAAGGGTTCTGACCTCGTTTCTAAGCTCAACGATTTCCTCAAGGCTTCTTATGCTGACGGTTCACTCCAGAAGTGCGCTGAGCAGTATGGCGTAAGCGCTGCACTTATTGAGCAGAAGTAATTTGATTTATATTTTATAGTTTGCTAGAGACAGAGAGCGGCAACGTTCTCTGTCTTTGCCATAAAGGTAGGATTTTATGTCGCAAATAATTGAACAATTTCCTATAGTATTTTCATCACTGAACGTTGGGTTTTTACAGACACTCCGTTTGTTTCTTGTAACACTCGTCGGTGCGCTTCCACTTGGTCTTATCATTTCATTCGGTTCAATGACCAAGTTTAAACCAGTTCAGTTGCTAACGAGATTTATTGTGTGGGTTGTACGTGGTACACCACTTATGATTCAGCTCCTTATCATTTTCTATTTCCCTGGACTTGTTCTTGGAAATCCGATTTGGGGCGGTGGAGAAACTGGCCGTTTCTGGGCTGCATCAGTAGCATTCATTATCAACTATGCTTGCTACTTCTCTGAGATATACCGTGGAGGAATCCAGAGCATTCCAAAAGGACAGGATGAAGCTGGTCTCGTACTTGGTATGACCAAGTCTCAGATATTCTTTAAGGTAAAACTTCTCCAAATGATTAAGAGAATCGTACCACCAATTTCAAATGAAATAATTACTCTTGTTAAAGATACATCTCTTGCAAGAATTATTGCTCTACAGGAAATCATCTGGGCAGGACAGGCATTCCTCAAGGGATCACATGGTATCTCTGGTGCAATCTGGCCACTTTTCTTTACGGCAATTTACTATCTTGTATTTACTGGAATTTTGACAGTTCTCCTCGGAAAACTCGAGAAGAAGCTTGAATACTTTAGATAGGAGGTATCGCAGATGGCTATTTTAAAAGTAGAAAATATTGAAAAGCATTTTGGCGAGACCCAGGTTCTAAACGATATAAGCTTTGAACTCCTCGAGGGACAGTCCCTTGCAATAATCGGATCATCTGGTTCAGGAAAAACAACACTTCTTCGTTGCCTTAATTTCCTTGAAAAGCCAAATGGTGGTAAGATATATGTAAAGGATGAATTGATTTTCGATGCAGGAGATGCATCAACACAGCAGGAGAAAGATGTTCGTCGTAAAAGACTTCACTTTGGACTCGTATTCCAGAACTTCAATTTGTTCCCACAATATACGGCTCTCGAGAATGTGATGCTCGCAC
Source organism: Acutalibacteraceae bacterium (assembly GCA_045642705.1). Lineage (GTDB taxonomy): Bacteria > Bacillota > Clostridia > Oscillospirales > Acutalibacteraceae > UBA1227. The sequence goes on along the minus strand of JAZUJK010000002.1, from coordinate 60,706 downwards.
CTCAGCTTCTTGCAAAAGACCGTCCTGATTATAAGGAAAACAAGAAGCAAATAGAGGCAGAAATAGAAGAGAATGCTCGCGTTCTTCTCGGCAAGATGGGCCTTGAAGATAGAGCAGATCACTATCCTCATCAGCTCTCAGGTGGACAGCAACAGCGTGTCGCAATTGCCCGCGCTCTTGCAATGAATCCTGATATTCTTTGCTTTGATGAACCTACATCAGCTCTCGATCCAGAGCTGACAGGCGAGGTTCTCAAGGTTATTCGTGAACTTGCTGAGGAAAAAACAACAATGATAATCGTAACTCACGAGATGGCATTTGCCCGCGATGTTGCTGATAATATCATATTTATGGATAAGGGCATCATTGCTGAACAGGGCAATGCAGAGGACCTTATCAACAATCCACAGACAGACAGACTAAAGGCGTTCCTATCAAGGGTAGAAGGTTAAAATGGACTTTTTAGAAGAAGTAAACAAAATAGGCTTTTCACATGTGACTGAGTTTGATCCTCAGATACTGGAAGCAAGACAAGTGGTACGTGATATGTGTGCGGAGGATAAGTGCCGTGCATATGGCAAGAATTGGTCATGCCCACCAAATTGCGGAACAGTAGATGAGTGTCAGGCTAAGATGTCTTCATATAATAAAGGCATTTTGCTTCAGACAACTGGCAAGCTCCGCTCAGTAATAGATGTTATGGCTTATAAAAATGTTGGCGAAGAGCATAACGAATTGATATATAAGCTCTATGACAATCTTCTAGAATCCGGAGCAGAATTCCTGCTTCTTGGCGCAGGCGGCTGTAAACGCTGCAAGAAATGCGCCTATCCTGAGCCTTGCAGAATGCCTGAGAAATCCGTCTCCTCAATGGAGGGCTACGGACTTCTCGTAAGCCAAGTCTGCAAGGATGCTGGCGCAGAATATGTCTACGGTGATAAAACTATCACCTACAGCGCCTGCCTTCTGTATAACGAATAAAAAAATAAACCCGTAGCGGAAAGCTACGGGTTTTGTTTTATTCTTTTGCTTCTTTTTTCCTTCTTGCGATTTCCATCAGTTGTTCATATCGTTCCTCACCGACACAGTCCTTGGCATATTTACACCACTCTGCGCAATGAAGGGCATCGTTGTAAATTTTGGTGCCACATTTCTCACATACTGCTTCGGTGTCGATTGAGAAGATTTCAATTTCTGCACCACAATTTGGGCATGTCTTTTCGTAGATTTTAACCTCAGGTTTTCCCTGACATCCTTCCATTATCATATGAGCACCTCCTTGTTTGATACTTATATTATAGCTCACTATTGGAGGTTGGCAATAAAAAAGGACTCCTATTGGAGTCCTTCTGTGGCGCAGAGGGTGGGATTCGAACCCACGCGGGTTGCCCCAAACGGTTTTCAAGACCGCCTCGTTATGACCACTTCGATACCTCTGCATATTTGCTTTTTGGCGCTCGATAATAGTAACATATTTGATATTCTATGTCAACAATTTTTAAAGAAAAGGGTCCTGAGTTTCAGGACCCTTGGTGTTTAATATTATTTGCTTGCCTTCTTATCAGCTTTTGCAATCTCTGTAACTGCTGTTGCGAGACCAGCTACTCCCTGAATTTCAGATGGGATAATAATCTTGGTTGACTCACCATTAGCAGCTGCTGCGAATGCTTCAAGCTTCTTTAATGTGAGTACAGCCTCAGTTGGAGCGGCTTCGTTGAGATAACGGAGACCGTCTGCTTCAGCCTGCTGTACTGCACGGATAGCAGCAGCTTCACCTTCTGCTTCGCGTATAGCGGCTTCCTTCTTGGCCTCAGCTTCGAGAATTGCAGATTCTTTCTTACCTTCAGCAACAAGGACTGTTGACTTCTTCTCACCTTCGGCAATAAGGATGGCCTCACGGCGCTCACGCTCAGCCTTCATCTGCTTCTCCATTGCGTCACGGATAGCAGTAGGTGGCATAATAGATTTAAGTTCAACACGGTTTACTTTGATACCCCATGGGTCTGTTGCAACATCGAGAGCCTCACGCATCTTGGAGTTGATTGTCTCACGAGATGTAAGTGTCTCATCGAGTTCGAGATCACCAACGATGTTACGAAGTGTTGTTGCAGTGAGATTCTCAATTGCCATGATTGGACGCTCAACACCATAGGTGTAGAGGTTAGCGTTTACAATCTGGAAGAAAACAACTGTATCAATTTGCATTGTAACATTATCCTTGGTGATAACTGCCTGAGGATCAAAGTCTACAACTTGCTCCTTGAGAGTTACGCGGCTTGCGATTCTGTCGATAATAGGAATTTTCACATGGAAGCCAGCCTTCCATGTGGTTTGATACTTACCGAGACGCTCGATTACGTACTCCTTAGCCTGAGGTACGATTTGAACGTTAGGTATGATGATTACGAGAAGTATAACGATAATAGGTATAATATATTCCATAAGATTACCTCCATATATTTTTTATTTATTTTAACATATGAATATTGGGTATTACAATAATGGTTTAATTCGATGAACAAATATGTTATAATACATGTGAATTTTATGAAAGGAGAGCTTGTTATGAGACAGTTCCTACTCGGCAACTTATCGACTATGCTCTATGCAATCACAGTAATTCATGCTGCGTTTATAGCAATCCTTATCAAGAAGTACAAGGATACAAAGTATTTTATGTTCCTTCTTGCAGCAATTATCACATTTGGCCTATTCTATGATGCATTATTCATCTCACTTGGATCATTCATCAAGGGTGGTTCAGTATTTAAGGGCCTATCTCAGCTCCGCTTTATATTCCATGGAGCATTCATTCCATTACTTCTACCAATTTCGGCAGAGGCACTTCATGCAAGCGACAAGACCAAGAAAATCGTATGGGCAATAACAGCATTTGTTGTTGCATTTGGTATTGCAGAATCTTGCGTTACAGTACTTGATGGTGAGACAGTTGGAAATATCTTCCGCTACAAGGCAGGAGAGGCTTCACCAAAGTGGGCAACAACAGGTTCACTCATCCTCTCAATCGCACCAGACCTCGTTCTTATGATCTGCGGTATTATTGCAACAATCAAGAAAAAGAACCCATATCTCTTCTTATCTGGTTTCTTTATGTTCGCAATTTCAGCAGCTGGCGCATCAGCAGGAGACCTCATGTTCTTCACAAGCATGTTCGGTGAGGTACTCATGATTTTATTCATGATTCTCTATGGTGATAAAGATACTAAGGCTATGGCTAAAGTGGAATAAAGTTAAAGGAAAGAGCACTGCTTGCAGTGCTCTTTTTTTATGGCAAACTATTGAAGGTATATGATAAATTGTGATATAAATTAATTATATTAATGAGAGGAGTGCGCGGGAAATTTGGCTGCTATTATTTCTACAATAGTGTCGGGTGTTGTGACTATTCTTGCATTTGCGCTTGGAGTAAAGTTCTTCTTTGGCGATAAGCATTCTGCAATGTATTTCAGATTTATAACATGCGCAATCGGCTGCTATGCCTTTGCGGATACTTTCTGGTCTACATATTTTTTCTTAAATAAAGCTATACCGACAGGCTTCTCTATTACTGAGATATCTTATTTTGGTGCGTTCTTGTTCCTGTTTACAGCTAATAAGGGACAATTTGACTCGCTTGTTGATGATGGGTCACCAAAATTTAGGAAATATCGTATAATTTCGCTTGCTGCTCCAATTGTTTTAATTACAATGATAATTGTATATTTCATTGCGGGAATTAGAACGGAACCAGTTATTACTATGGCTATTGAGAATTTTTGCTTCTTACCAATGGTTGCTGCTTCATATTACAACATGAAGCATTTGATATGGCCTAATAGTGACTATGGCTTTATCAAGGCTCTAAAACCTGTAAATTTATGTCTATTACTTGTATATTACTTTGAGGCATGCCTATTGCTATGCGAAGTAAAATCTCTTGTAATACCTGCGATTGTTTTCACATATATAATAGCATTCCTTATGCTTGCAATCGTATTCTTGGCAAAGAGGGGGCGCGAACAATGGTTGATTTAAGTTTGCTTCTCTTCATATGTCTAGTACTCCCAATGCTTATGATGTTGGCTGTATTTAAAGATGAATCAAGGACGCTTATGCTTTATATGGTACTAGGTATATTCGCGTGCCTTGTTGCGGGTTCAGTAAATGGTCTTATTTTATCGGAAAGTAATTTTGACTATTACTATATGACTATCAATATTACTCCTATTGTCGAAGAGATTTTAAAAGCTCTACCTATCCTATATCTCGCATTTGTCTTTAAGCCAAGTCGTCAGCATTTGCTGGAGTGTGCGATAGCAGTGGGAATAGGATTCGCAATGCTTGAAAATGCTTATATCTTTGCAGAAAACTCATCAAGCATTACTCTCATCTGGGCCATTATCCGTGGCCTTGGAGCGGGCATGATGCATAGTATATGCACATTGGCCGTAGGCTATGGCATATCACTTTTCGGTATCAGGAAAAAGTGGTTCGCATCAGGCACGGTTGCGCTTCTTGCAACAGCAATGATATATCATGCATTTTATAATTTGCTTATTCAGTCACAGAATATGTATTTAGGATTACTCTGGACTGTAATTACCTTCATCCTTATTGTTGTTGTCGGTGGCAAGGAACGAGATAAGTTAGAGAAAAAAGAGAATAAAAAAGCATAAATAATAAGACACCGTGAGAGATATCACGGTGTCTGTTTTTTATTTTAATTGATTTACAACCTTTTCGACGTCCTCATATATTGCGAGGGTTGCCATTCCATCCATATTGGTTGATTCAAGATTTATGATGACCAGGTTTCGGCCGCGGAAGTAGCGGACGAAAGAGGCGGCAGGGTAGACGACGAGCGAAGTGCCGATGATGATGAGGGTGTCGGCGCGGGAGATTGCATCTATGGCGCCGCTGACACATATATCATCGAGGCCTTCCTCGTACAGCACGACGTCAGGCTTGATTATGCCACCGCATGTGCAGTGTGGGATGCCGTCCTCGGCCATTACTGCGTCTACGCCGTAATGCTTGCCACAGGACATGCATGTGTTGCGCAACACACTGCCATGAATCTCATATACGTCAGTGCTGCCTGCCGCAGAATGCAGACCGTCGATATTTTGAGTCACGACCGATACGGTCTTGCCTTTTCGCTCGAGGTCTGCGAAATATTTATGAGCGGCATTAGGCTTTGCGTCCGTATATACCATCTTGGACTTATAGAACTCATAAAACATATCTGTATGCTTCATGAAAAATGTGTGGCTGATGATTTCTTCAGGACGAATATTATATCCACTGTCCTGATTGTAGAGACCATTTGCTGATCTAAAATCAGGTATACCGGACGGCACGCTAATGCCCGCTCCTGTGAATACACATATATTGTCACTGCTATCAATTATCTCTTGAAGTTTTGTGATCTTTTCGTCCAAATAAATCACCCTTTCTATAGATTTTATTTTAAGACAATTATTTATTTCGGTCAATGAAGTTGCTATAATGTTTTTATCATTTTTATTGAGGTGATTAATTTGAGTAAGAAATTAAGGAATTGGCTCATTGCTCTCCTTGTAATTGCTTTGGTTATTACAGGTGTTGCAATCTATAGAGCACCTAAGGTTGACAAGAATTTAGATAAGTCTGGTTGGAAGACCAATTACACATATGTATTGGTACACGGACTATCTGGTTGGGGTCAGTTTGATTTCCAATATAAATTTATGCCATATTGGGGCATGTTCGGTGGCGACCTTGTCAAGTATCTTGACAAGCAGGATATAAAAGCAGTTGCTCCATCCGTTAACCCACATGGTTCTGCTTGGGACCGCGCTTGCGAACTCTATGCTGAGCTCACCGGCACACGTGTAGACTACGGTGAGGCTCACTCCAAGGCCATGGGCCATGACAGATATGGTGAGGACTTCACAGGCAAGGGACTTCTCGAGAACTTTGATAGCACTCACAAGATCAATATTGTAGGTCACTCATTTGGCGGCGCTACAATTCGTCTCTTCTCTGAGATTCTTGCAAATGGTGCTCCTGATGAAATCGCTGCAACAGGTGACAATACATCTCCATTCTTCCAGGGTGGCAAGGGCGACTATATCTATAGCATTACAACACTTGCTGCTCCACACAATGGAACAACAGCCTACCTTGTAAATGAGGACGGAGATCCTAATCCTCCAACAGGTTTTAGTGGCTTTATCGAGAAGATTTTCAATGGCGCTATGGCTAAGGCCAATAGTGAAGAGGGTGACGGACGTTCTGCAAATGACTATGCAAATTATGACATGGACATCGATAACGCCCATGCACTAAATGCTACTATCACTACTCTTCCACATGTTTATTACTTCTCATATGCTTGCTCATCATGCGACAAGCAAGCCGATGGAACTTATGCTCCAGACAATTCAATTACAGACGTAACATTTAGAAAACCTGCACGTGCAATGGGCGTTTTCTCAGGCGTTACTAAGGGCGGAATTGTACTTGATGGCACATGGCAAGAGAATGACGGACTTGTTAATACAATCTCTGCACTCGCACCATCATCTGCTCCATCCAAGATATTTGACAAGGCAAATATCGAGCCGGGTGTATGGAACATTATGCCAGTTATGAAGGGTGACCATATGTCTCCAAATGGTGGCCTCTTCAAGAATAATAATATTAGACCATTCTTCACTGATTTGATTTCAATGATTAACTCACAGTAAAAACTTTACAAATTCAAAGAATTGTAAAGTTTAGTTGAACAAGTTAAATAATTTTCTATTTTAATATTGGTATCTCCTCTAATAGTATGGGAAACGATTTTTTTGTAAAATGTTATTGCTATTAAAAAAGAAGGAGATTTCATAAATGAGTATTAAAAAAGATTTCTCAGTTAAGGATCAAAATTGTAATGAAATGATGCTCCGTGGTAGCTTTAGAAAACAGGGCTACGACTGGTGGTGGCATTCACTTACAGCAGTAAACAGAAAGACAGGCGCAGAGAAGCCATTCTTCTTTGAGTACTTCATCTGCAACCCAGCACTCGCTGAGAAGCAGCCAGTATTTGGCCAGCTTCCAGAGAACCAGGCTAAGGGCAAGAAGCCTTCATACCTCATGGTTAATGCTGGTACTTGGGGCGCTGACAAGAAGCTTCAGCTTCACAGATTCTTCGCTTGGAAGGACGTAAAGATTCACAAGAACGCTCCTTTCAGTGTTAAGGCAGCAGACTGCTATGTTGATGAGTATGAGATGCGCGGTAGCATTTCTATCACAGAGGAAGAGTGCAAGGCACATCCAGAGTGGATCTGTGACTTTGGTAACCTCGAGTGGGACATCAAGATTGACAAGCAGATCGCATTCAACGTAGGTTATGGTACAAGCTGGCTCATGCGTCGTCTCAATGCATTTGAGATGTACTGGCATGCAGAGGGTATCAAGACAAAGTATGAAGGTACAATCACTCTTGACGGTGAAGTATATGACGTAATCCCTGAGAGATCATATGGCTATGCTGACAAGAACTGGGGTTCAAACTTCACAACTCCATGGGTATGGCTTTCATCTAATGATATTAAGTCAAACATCACAGGCAAGCAGCTTACAAATTCTGTATTTGAAATTGGTGGAGGTAAGCCAAAGGTATTTGGTATTTCTCTTCCTCGTAAGCTCCTCGGTGGTTTCTACTATGAGGGTCAGCCATATGAGTTCAACTTCTCTAAGCTCTGGACACTTTCTCAGACAGAGTTTGAAGGCTATGAGACAGATGACGAGATCGTATGGCATGTAGACCAGAAGACAATTAAGGGCCGCCTTATCACAGACCTTCGCTGCAAGAAGGCTGATATGCTTAACATCAAGTACGAGTCTCCAGACGGAAAGCTTCGTCACCAGAGACTTTGGAACGGTGGTAATGGCTACGGTGATCTCAAACTCTATAAGAGAACACTCTTTGGCTTCAAGCTTATCGACGATATGCATGCTGAGCATATTGGTTGTGAATACGGTGAGTATGACCATCCAGAACCATATGTAAGAGGCCGCAAAGACTAATATTTAAAAGGTTGTCCTTCTTTTGGTACATAGTTTTCGTTAAACTAGGTACTGAAAGGAGGACATTTTGTATATGGTACTTAATTTATTTTGTAAAACTGAGAACGATTGCGAACGTATGAAACAGGTGCTCCTTCGTGAATTCGGAGATTTTGTTAGAATCACTGACGCAGTCGAGATCAGCGATATGGTAGAAGATATATATTGCCTATCATGTAACGTCCCAGACTCGACAGCACCAGAGGATTTAACATCCATTGCTGAGCCTGGAATGAAGACTTATTTAACACCAGGCTATTTAAAATAATATATAATATATTTGACATTACATATTACTAGTGATAGAATGTCGGTGTTAAGTGAATAAGTTTTAAATGGAGAGTGACTCAAACGAGCCGCTCTCCTTTACTTGTAAGGAGGTTTTACTGGTGCCTGGAAATGTTGTTACCAAGGTGTGGGAACTTGCCGAGCCAATTGCGAAGGACCTAGGTCTTAGTATCTGGGATATAACCTTCCAAAAGGAGGGCGCAGACCACTATCTTAGAATCTTTATCGATAAAGAAGGTGGCGTATCAATCGACGACTGTGTTGATATGAGCCACGCAATAGATGCTCCACTTGATGAGGCTGATCCTATCGACTGTGGATATTGCCTGGAGGTATCTTCACCTGGCGCAGAACGAAGCCTCGTTCGCGACGAGCACTTTGCACAGTATATCGGTGAGAAGGTTATGATTAAACTGATAAGACCGGTTGATGGTGCACGCGAGTTTCGCGGCAAACTCGTTGATTATGAGAAGGGCAATATAACCTTCTCATCAAATGAGGGAAAAACGCTTGTTTTTAATAAAAAAGAAGCTTCATATATAAAAGCAGATGACTTTGACGATTTCATATAAGTGTGAAAGGATGATAGAAAAATGAACGAAGAATTTTTTGCTGCCGTTGATATGATGGCCAAGGAAAAGGGTATTCCAGCAGAGTTCCTATATGACAAGATTGGTGCTGCACTTGTTGTAGCAGTTAAGCGTATGTATGGTGGTAAGGATATCGTATTTTGCGACATCGACCCAGAGAAGCAGGAGCTCCGTGTATATCTTCGCAAGAATGTTGTAGAAGAGATTTCAGACGAAGATGAGGACATCCTCGTAGAGGCTGCCCATCAGTATAAGAAGAATGCCAAGGCTGGCGACATCATCGAGATTCCACTCGATACTAAGGACTTTGGTCGTATTGCTGCTCAGACAGCGAAGCATGTTATCCGTCAGGGTATCCGTGATGCTGAGCGTGGACAGACAATGCAGGAGTTCCAGAGCCACAATCAGGAGATTATCACAGCCAAGGTTCTCACAGTTGATCCTAAGACAGGAAATGCAACACTTGAGATAGGCAAGGCTGAGGCTATGCTTCCTCATTCAGAGCAGATCCCTGGCGAGGAACTTCACGATGGTGACCTTATCAAGGTGTTCATCGTTGATGTACGTGAGACAGAGAAGGGCCCGAAAGCAATGATCTCTCGTACACATCCAGCACTTGTTCGTAAACTCTTTGAGACAGAGGTTCCAGAGATTACAGATGGAACTGTTGAAATCAAGGAAGTATCACGTGAGGCTGGTTCTCGTACTAAGATTGCTGTTTACAGCGCAGACGAGAATGTCGACGCAGTCGGCGCTTGCATTGGACCACGCGGTGCGCGTGTATCCAAGGTTGTAGATCTTCTCTGTGGTGAGAAGATTGACATCGTACCTTACAGTGATGATCCAGCACTCTTCGTCGGCGCTGCACTCGCACCAGCTGATGTAATTCGTGTTGATATTTTGTCACTTGAAGAGAAGTCTTGTAAGGTTATCGTTCCTGATACACAGCTTTCACTTGCAATTGGTAATAAGGGCCAGAATGCAAGACTTGCTGCTAAACTTACAGGATGGAAGATTGATATTAATCCAGAAAGCGGTTTCTATGAGAGCCCACTTGAGGAAGAGTAATTTTTAAGGAGGAATTTGAGACCTATGAGCACACCAGAGAGACGTTGCTGCGGTTGCATGGAGATGTTCCCGAAAAAGGAACTTGTCAGAATCGTGAAATCACCAGATGGTGAGATTTCACTTGATCTCACTGGCAAAGCACCAGGACGTGGCGCATATATCTGCAGAAATGTGGACTGTTTCAATAAGGCTCGTAGGGCTAAACGTTTTGAGCGCGAGTTCAAAATGGAGATTCCGGAAGATGTATATGCCAAATTGGAGGCAGAGCTAAATGAATAATAAAGTTTATAACATGCTCGGCCTTGCGCGTCGTGCAGGGAAACTTTCCCCAGGTCACGATGCATCCTTTGAGGCTATACAGAAAGGCAAAGCCGCCGCATGTTTTCTATGCACTGATGCATCGGACAGGCTAAAGGATGAGTTCTCCCGCACGACGACCTATAACGGCCGAGCAGTGCCACTTATCGTGACAGGGTTTACGATAGAGGACCTCTATAATGCCACGGGAATTCGGGCTGCAGTATTTACTGTGAATGACGACGGTTTTGTAAAGAAGATTAATGAATTGCTTACGGAGGAAAACGCTTAATGGAAATAAAATATAAATTACACGAAGTCGCAAAAGACTTTGATAGACAGAGCAAGGAAGTAATTGAACTTCTTGCCAAATATTATGATGAGCCTAAGAAGTCTCAAACTGCATTGACAGTGGATGAACTCAATATCGTATTTGATTATTTCACTCAGACCAATCAGGTTGAGAGCTTTGACTCATATTTTGCAATGGCTCCAGAACCTAAGAAGGAGGAGCCTAAGAAGGTAGAAAAAGAGGCTCCAAAAGCTGAGGAGTCTAAGCCTGAGAAGAAGGACAAGATACCTGTTAAGAAGGAAGTAAAAGAAGAGCGTGCTGCAAAGCAAGCTGATAAGAAGACAGAGGATGCACTAAAGAGAAATGCTGAGAGCAATATGCATCCTTTCAAGAAGAAAGATAAGAGCAATAAGGACGACACACCAATTCAGGCACGTACTAAGGGCGCAGCTCATACAATCGATACACGTGCTCAGAATGTCGACCTTGAGAAATATAACGAGAAGTACGACAACCTCTCACCAGAGCAGCGCAATAATGACCGCTTTAACATGGGTAAGCAGAAGCTTAACCAGAAGTCAAAGCAGTACAGAAAGCAGCAGGGTATGCGTTCTAAGAAGCGCGAGTCTGAGGCTGATCGTATGAAGAGAATCGAGCTCGAGCGTAAGAAGAAGCACATGGTAATCAAGGTTCCAGAAGAGGGACTTACAGTTGGCGAAGTTGCTGAACTTCTACATGCAACTGCAGCAGAAGTAGTTAAGAAACTTTTCTTGCTTGGCCAGATGGCAACAGTTAACGACATGCTCGATTATGACACAATCGAAATCGTCGCAGGCGAGTTCGATGCCAAGGTTGAGAAGGAAATTGTTATCACTATCGAGGATCGTATCATCGATGACACAGAGGACGACGATGCAAACCTTCTTCCACGTGATCCAGTTGTATGTGTAATGGGACACGTTGACCATGGTAAGACATCTATTCTTGATGCTATTCGTCATACAGCAGTAACAGATACTGAGGCCGGTGGTATCACACAGGCAATCGGTGCTTATAGAACAGAGATTAATGGACAGAAGATCACTTTCCTTGATACCCCAGGTCACGCTGCATTCACAGCAATGCGTGCACGTGGTGCTATGGCAACTGATATTGCTATCCTCGTTGTTGCAGCAGACGACGGTATCATGCCTCAGACAATTGAAGCAATCAACCATGCGAAGGCAGCTGATATTCCAATCATCGTTGCAGTAAACAAGATGGATAAGCCAGATGCATCAGTTGATAGAATTATGACTCAGCTCACAGAGCATGAAATCGTACCAGAGGAGTGGGGCGGTGACACAATCGTTGTTCCTGTTTCAGCTAAGACTGGTATGAATCTTGATAAACTTCTTGAGTCAGTTCTTCTCGTTGCAGAAGTACTTGAACTCAAGGCCAATCCAAACCGTGCAGCCAAGGGCTCTGTTATTGAGGCACGTCTTGATAAGGGCCGCGGTCCTATCGCAACACTCCTCGTACAGAACGGTACACTAAAGACCGGTGATATTATCGTTGCTGGTACAGCAGTTGGTCGTGTACGTGTTATGACAAATGAGAACGGCCGTGAACTCCACGAGGCCGGCCCATCAATCCCAGTTGAGATCACAGGTCTCCAGGAGGCTCCTCAGGCAGGCGACACATTTGACGCAGTATCTGATGAGCGCCTTGCTCGTGAACTCGTAGAGCAGAGAAAGTCTGCTGCTAAGGAAGAAATCTGGGGCGCTCAGCAGAAGGTTACACTTGATAATCTCTTTGCTTCTCTCCAGGAGGGCGAACTAAAAGACCTCAATATCATCGTTAAGGCAGACGTTCAGGGTTCAGTTGAGGCAGTACGCCAGAGCCTTGAGAAACTCTCTAATGAGGAAGTTCGTGTTAAGGTTATCCATGGCGCAGTTGGTGGTATCGTTGAGTCTGATGTAATGCTTGCTAATGCATCCAATGCAATCATCGTAGGCTTTAATGTACGTCCAGACCCAGCAGCAACTGCTAACGCAGAGCGCGATGGTGTTGATATCCGCTGCTACCGTATTATCTATGACTGCATCGAGGAGATTGAGGCCGCTATCAAGGGTATGCTTGCTCCTAAGTTCCGTGATGTTGATATCGGACGTGCAGAGGTACGTAATGTATTTAAGATCTCTTCTGCAGGTACAATCGCAGGTTCTTACGTACTCGATGGTAAGATCCAGAGAAATGCTAAGATCCGTGTTGTACGTGATGGTATTATCATCGCTGAGGATGAGATGAGTTCACTTCGTCGTTTCAAGGATGACGTAAAGGAAGTTGCAACTGGCTACGAATGTGGTATCGGTCTCAACAAGTTCAACGACATCAAGGAAGGCGATATTTTCGAGGCCTATATTACAGAGGAATATAGAGAAGACTAAGGAGGGTGCCCAATATGCCAGGACATAGCAAAGACAGAGTGGCAGAGGACATCAGACGTGAAATTATTGCAGTTATGCAGGAGATTAAGGATCCACGCGTTGCAGACAAGATGCTTACAGTTGTACGCGTAACCGTATCTGGCGATCTATCTTCTGCCAAAGTATATATAAGTGACCTCGGCGGAATTGAGAATGCCAAGGAAGCAGCTAAGGTCCTAAATGGCGCACAGGGATATATCCGTCGCGCCGTAGGACAGAACCTTCACTTGCGCAAGGCGCCAGAACTTCGTTTTGTTGCTGATGATTCCGTAGAGAAAGGCTTTGGAATTTTCGAAAAGCTCCGAATTGCTAATGGAGGAACAAATGAGAATTGACATAGACAGAGCAATAGAATGCATTAAAAATGCAGAAGACGTTCTGATTCTGACACATAAGAATCCGGATGGTGACACACTGGGATGTGGTACGGCACTCTGCCGTGCACTCCATTCTATGGGTAAGCGTGCTCGAATTGAAAATGATTCAATTCCTGCAAAATATGATTTCCTATTTGACGGAATTGAAAAGCAGGATTTCGAGCCACGCTATATCATAGCAGTTGATGTTGCTGATACATTCCTACTCGGCAGTAGACTTGAAGAACTCTATGGTGACAAGGTTGATCTATGCATAGACCACCATGGCTCAAATATCGAATATGCCAAGGAATTGTATCTTGAGGCAAGCGATGGAGCTGCCTCTCTTACCATCTATAGAATCTTGAAGAAGATGGGTATTACAATCACCAAGGAAATCGCTGATGATCTATATACCGGTCTATCTACTGATACAGGCTGCTTTAAATATTCAAACGCAGGCGTAAATGAATATGAAGCAGGCGCTGAACTGATAAGATATGGTGCAGATAATGCCAAGATAAATGTCCTTATGTTCGAGACCAAGCCTATGGCTTATTTCGAGCTCTTGAGCCTTGTGCTCAGTGGAATGCGCACCTATTGTGACGGCAAAGTAATTGTGCTTAAAGTCACAAACAAGATGTTCCAGGAGACTGGCGCAACACCTGACCAGTGCGATGCAATCGCAGCACTGTCACGCCAGGTTGAGGGCGCGCTGTGTGGCATTACTATGAAAGAGAAGCCAAGTGGCGGTTTCAAGTTCTCGCTGAGAACTCATGAGCCACTTGACGCATCCGCTCTCTGCGGTGCATTCGGCGGTGGCGGCCACAAGCGCGCTGCTGGTTGTGATGCGCCAGAGGATGGCGAATCAGTTCTAGCTGAGATGATAAAACTTATTGAGAAAGAATTAATATGACAGGTTTTGTGAATTTGTATAAGCCGGCAGGGATCACATCATTTCTTGCTGTTGCGAAAGTTCGCAGAATTATGGGAGAGAAGAAGGCAGGCCATTCGGGAACGCTTGATCCTATGGCCGAGGGCGTGCTTCCTATAATGCTTGGAGGAGCAACACGCTTCCTAGATTTCTTGCCAAATAGTGACAAGGCATATAGGGCAACGCTTCGCCTCGGTATCGTAACAGATACCCTAGATATCACCGGAACTGTTCTAAAAGAGTCAGATGTCAATGTGACAGAGGAAGAATTTAGAATGGTTGCAGAAAAGTATTTGGGTGATATCATGCAGGTTCCACCTATGTATTCTGCAATTAGCAAGGATGGAGTAAAACTCTACAAGCTGGCGAGACAGGGAGTAGAGGTGGAAAGAGAACCTCGTCCTGCTACAATATTTAAACTGGATATTAGAAAAATAGACGATTTATCATATGAGCTCTATGTGGAGTGCTCATCGGGCACATATATAAGAACTCTAATTGATGATATCGGAAGAGACCTCGGCTGCGGTGCCACTATGACATCACTTGTTAGAACAATGGCAGCTGGATTTGCTGTAGAGAATACAGTGACATTGGAAGAACTTGAAAATGCTGAGAATCCAGCAAAGTTTTTGATACCCGTTGCAGATGCCTTAGATGCTTATCCTGCTGCATTTGTGAGCGATGGACAGGCACATAGATTTAGCAATGGAGGTAACCTCTCACTCAATAGAATCAAGTCTTGTAAAGTAAATGGACTTTACAGAGTGTACAACAATGATAAATTTTTAGGTCTTGGGGAGACAAATCTTGAGACTAATGAACTCGAATTTAGACGTGTTTACCAAGAAAGATAGGAAAGGAGTGATAATATGGGAACAGTGCTAGCACTTGGAAATTTCGATGGTTTACATATAGGCCATATGAAAGTTATTAATGCTACAAATGAAATGGCCAAGCGTCTCCACGCTATGCCTTTTGCCCTTGTTTTCAAGGAGCATCCAGTAACTGTGCTCACAGGAGAACCTCAACTATCACTCTTTAGCCCTGATATGCGTGCAGCAGTCTTTAAGCAGACGGGAGTTACCCTATGCTTGCTTGATTTTGAAACTATGAAGGACATGTCACCACGTGAATTCTTTGATACGATCATTTTAAAACGAATGGGTGCCAAGGGTGTATGTTGTGGATTCAATTACACATTTGGTAAGAACGGTGAGGGTACACCAGAAATCCTTGAGGAATTCTGCAGCGAGGCCGGAATCGAATTCTCAATGTCTGAGGAACTCGATTTCGAGGGAGCACCTGTATCGTCCACAAGAATTCGTGAGGCCATTGAGAATGGCGAGATAGAGCTCGCCAATGTTATGCTCGGCCGACCATTTGCTTTCCGTCAGACTGTAGTCGACGGTGACAAGCGCGGCCGTGCCATGGGAACACCTACAATCAACCAGGTGCTCGATCCCGGCCTCGTTCATCCAAAGTATGGTGTCTATATGTCCAAGACACTCGTCGCTGGTAGAACATATTATTCTCTAACTGACATAGGCGTTCGCCCAACTGTATATAACGATGGCGAGCCAGTTGTTGAGACACATATTCTCGACTTTAATGGAAATCTCTATGGCAAGCTTGTTGAAGTGCATCTCATGCACTATATCCGCCCAGAGAAAAAATTTGAGTCAATAAATGAACTGGAAGCTCAGATAAAAGAGGATGAGCGAGAGGTGAGACATCTCGCTGCAGCTTTTGGTTCTATATAAGTAAAATAATAATTTACTCTTTACAAGTTATAAAACTTGTGGTAAGATAATCGAGCCTTTCACTTGGAGTGTGGCGTATGCCTCTTAGAGGATCACCAATTACCACACCCTAGGTTTTGGGATAAATAATTTAAAATGAGGTGAAAATAATGACACAGGCTGAAAAGCAGGCTATCATGGCCGAGTATGCAATTCACGAGGGTGACACTGGTTCTCCAGAGGTTCAGATCGCTGTTCTCACTAAGAGAATTAACGACCTTAACGCACATCTTAAGGAGCATCCACATGACTTCCATTCAAACAGAGGTCTTCTCAAGATGGTAGGTCACAGACGTAACCTTCTTGCATATCTTCAGAAGAACGATATCGAACGTTACCGTGCTATCGTTGCAAAACTTGGTCTTAGAAAGTAAGACAGAAAGGCAGATGACAACCTTGTCATCTGCCTTAAATTGCTTTTTATGGTAATTTACGGGAGGGCATCCAAAAGGGCTTTAGCGGTAAATTAAGGACCCGAAATTCGGATTTTTAATTTATTGCTGAAACCTTGGAGCCTCCCGAAAAAATAAATTTAGAGAGGTAAAAAACATGTTTGAAAACTACAAGGTTTATGAAACAACACTTGCAGGTCGTCCACTTCGTCTTGAGACAGGTAAGATGGCTGGACTTGCAAACGCAGCTGTTTTCGCAAACTACGGTGAGACATCCGTACTTTGCACAGTAACAGCATCTGCAAAACCACGTGAGGGTGTAGATTTCTTCCCACTCTCAGTTGACTATGAGGAGAAGATGTATTCAGTAGGTCGTTTCCCTGGTTCTTTCCAGAGAAGAGAAGGTAAGGCTGCTGACAAGGCAATCCTTGCATCTCGTTGCATCGACCGTCCAATCCGTCCTCTTTTCCCTAAGGACATGAGAAATGACTGCTCAGTTGTTGCAACTGTAATGTCAGTTGATCCTGATTGCTCACCTGAAATCACAGCAGCAATTGGTGTATCATGCGCAATCGCTATTTCTGATATTCCTTGGGACGGCCCAATTTCTTCTGTAGATGTTGGTCTTGTTGATGGCGAAATTATCATCAACCCAACACTCGAACAGCGTGAGAAGACAGAACTTAAACTCACAGTATCCTCAACAGCTGACCTCGTTGCTATGATTGAGGCAGGTGGTAATGAGATTCCTGAGGACCAGATGTTTGACTGCATTATGGCAGGTCACGAGGCTAACAAGGAAGTAGTTAAGTTCATCAATTCAATCGTTGCTGAAATTGGTAAGCCAAAGTTTGAGTTTGAATCAAATGATCCAGACCCAGCAATTCTTGATGAAATCGAAGCATTCTGCGTAAAAGACGTAGAGGCTGCTCTCGATACAGACGATAAGAACGTTCGTGATGAGCGTCTCCTTCCAATCTATGATGCAGTTCATGAGAAGTATGATGAACTCTTCCCAGAGCAGGAAGGCAAGATTGATGAGATTATGTATCTTATCCAAAAGCATGTTGTAAGACGTTGGCTCAAGGATGAGAAGAAGCGTGTAGATGGTCGTGGAATCGATGAGATTCGTCCACTTAATGCACAGGTAGACCTTCTCCCACGTGTTCACGGTTCAGGTATGTTCACACGTGGCCAGACACAGGTTCTCTCAATCGCAACACTCGCTCCTCTCTCTGATGCTCAGAAGCTTGACGGCCTCGATGAGGAGAAGGAAAAGAGATATATCCATCATTACAATTTCCCATCATATTCTGTTGGTGAGACTAAGCCATCACGTGGACCTGGCCGTCGTGAAATTGGCCACGGTGCACTCGCTGAGCGTGCTCTCGTTCCTGTAATTCCATCAGTAGATGATTTCCCATATGCTATCCGTGTTGTATCTGAGGTTCTCTCATCAAACGGTTCAACATCACAGGGCTCTATCTGTGGTTCAACACTTGCACTTATGGCTGCTGGTGTTCCAATCAAGGCTCCTGTTGCTGGTATTTCTTGTGGTCTTATCACAGGTGATGAAGGCGTATATGGTGACTTCATGACAATGGTAGATATCCAGGGTCTTGAGGACTTCTATGGTGATATGGACTTTAAGGTAGCAGGTACTCACAAGGGTATCACAGCTATCCAGATGGACCTCAAGGTTCATGGCCTTACACCAGAAATCATCAAGGAAGCATTTGAGAAGACTCGCAAGGCTCGTCTCTATATCCTTGATGAGATTATGCTGAGGTGTATCCCAGAAGTTCGTCCAGAACTTTCTAAATATGCACCTAAGATGCTCTCAACCAAGATTGATCCAGAGAAGATCGGTGACGTTATTGGTAAGCAGGGCAAGGTTATCCAGAAGATCTGCGCTGAGTGCAACTGTAAGGTTGATGTCAATGATGAGGGCCAGGTATTCGTATCTGCTCTTGATCTCGACGATGCACAGCGTGCAATCTTTATGGTAGAGACAATCGCTAACGATCCAGAAGTTGGCGCAATCTACAAGGGTGTTGTTACAAGACTTATGAGTTTTGGCGCATTCGTTGAAATCGCTCCAGGCAAAGAGGGTCTCGTACATATTAGCCGTCTTGATGTTAAGCGCACAGAGAAGGTTGAGGATGTCGTAACTGTTGGTGACGAGGTAATCGTTAAGGTTCTCGAAATCGACGATCAGGGCAGAGTAAATCTCTCTCGTCGTGATGCTTTAATAGAGGTAGAGGGAGCAGTTCCAGAGAATGATATCTCTGAGGAAGCAGCACCTCGCCGTAATAACAACTTCCGTCGCGGTGGTAGAAGATGAGTGCAGACAAGAAAAAGAAAACTGCAAAATTTCTAGGCTTCATCATAATTGTCTTTGCAATTATCGGTGTGGTAATGCTTATTGTCTCAATATCGGGCAATATAAAAGCCAAGAAAAATGATACATCAGCTGATTATCTCAAGTATCAAAAGATGCTTGTGCCTGTTGTTATGAATGACATCGACGAGTTCGACGATGTCACGAAAGCAAATATGTCTCAGCTCGTTGAGGCATCACTTTGGTCAATCCTCAAGGGCGATATCAATACAGATGATTATGCATCTGAGGACGGTTCATTGCTTATTCCTGCAACAGTTGTTGAGAAGCAGTTTGTCAAGCTTTTCGGTAACGATGTGATTATCAAGCATGGCACAGTATCAACAATTGCTTTTGAGTTTGAATATGATTCAAACAACCAGGTTTACAAGGTACCAATCACTGGTGTAGATCCAATATATACGCCTCATGTTCTCGACAAGACAGACAAGAGTAATACAATCATTTTGACTGTTGCTTATCTATCTGGCTCTGAGTGGGAACAGGACGAATATGGCAGTTTTGTAGCTCCTGCACCTTCTAAGTACGTTAAGGTTACACTTCGCCGTAACAAGGATAAGTCATATTATATCTTTGCAATACAGCCAACAAGTGCACCTGAAACAATCAGTAAATAAGACAGAGGCATCTTGAATATTTCAAGATGCCTTTCTTTAAAAGTGAGTAGATTATGACAGAGGAACTTGAAAGAATTCTTCCGCTTGTTCAAAAGCCTGGAAGATATACCGGAGGAGAACTGAATAGCGTAGTGAAGTCGGCAGAGGATGTGGATATACGCTTTGCCTTTTGCTTCCCTGATGTCTATGAAATAGGCATGTCACATCTCGGCATGAAAATTCTCTACTACCTCATAAATGAGAGAGAGGATTCATGGTGCGAGAGATTTTTCGCGCCTGATACCGATATGGAGGAGCAACTGAGAGCCAATAAATTGCCACTTTTCTCAATCGAGTCCAAGACACCGCTTTGTCAGTATGATGTAATTGGTTTTACTCTCCAATATGAGCTCTCATTCTCTACTATTCTCAATATGCTGGACCTCGGCGGAGTGCCAGTTCTAGCTCGCGACAGGCACGACCTTCATAATCTCGTTATAGCCGGAGGTCCATGCGCTTCCAATCCAGAACCACTTTGCGATTTTATCGATGTGTTCCAGCTCGGTGACGGTGAGGAAATGATGAATGATTTCCTCGACCTATATAACGAGTACAAGAAGCGCGGTGCAAGCAAGGAGGAATTCCTCAGAGCTGCGTCGCAAATTGAGGGCATATATGTCCCATCTCTCTATGATGTGACCTATAATGCGGATGGTACAATTGCTGCTGTTATGCCAAGGGATGGCGCGCCAGCAATTGTTCATAAGCGCAATGTAAAAAATCTCGATGCGGCATATTATCCAGATAGGTTTATTGTGCCATTTATCGAGATTGTACATGACAGAGTTACAACTGAGGTATTCCGTGGTTGCATCCGCGGTTGCCGTTTCTGTCAGGCAGGATTTATCTATAGACCTATTAGGGAGAAGAGTCCTGATACTATCAACAATCAATCAGAGATGCTGATTAAAAATACAGGATATGATGAGATCAGCCTCATATCCCTGTCCACCAGTGACTATACAGGCATTGAGCCACTTCTCAATGATATGATTGACTGGACACGTGAGCGCAAGGTAAATATAAGCCTTCCATCACTCCGTGTAGATAATTTCTCTGATGAACTGGTTGAAAAGATGAAACTTATCCGCAAGAGCGGACTTACATTTGCACCGGAGGCAGGCACACAGCGCCTGCGCGATGCGATAAACAAGAATATAACTGAGGAAGAAATACTGAATACTGCTCGCATCGCTTTCCGCGGTGGTTGGACAACAGTCAAACTCTATTTCATGCTTGGACTTCCAACTGAGACATGGGAGGATGTAGAGGGCATAATCAATCTATCTCGCAAGATTGTAACTGAATATTTCCGTATGGATGACAAACCACGCGGACAGGGGCTGACAATAAATGTGTCTGCCTCCAGCTTTGTTCCTAAGCCTCATACACCATTCCAGTGGGAGCCTCAGGACAGCCGTGACAGTCTTGCGAAAAAGCGTGACTACTTGCTCGAGCAGTCACGTGTGCCTAAGTCACACATACATCTCTCCGCTCACAAGATAAATACAATTTTCCTCGAAGCCGTTTTCGCAAGAGGAGACAGGCGCCTCGGCTCCGTACTTTATGAGGCTTGGAAGTCGGGATGCAATCTCGATTCTTGGGATGACAAGTTCCAATTTGATCTGTGGGAAGAGGCTTTCCACAAATGTGATATAGATCCAGAATGGTATGCAAATAGACGTCGTGAATATGATGAAATATTGCCTTGGGATCATCTGGACTATGGTATCACTAAGGAATTCCTCATGCGAGAGAGCGAGAAAGCCAAGAAATCACAGACAACAGACCATTGTCGTATAAAATGTGCCGCATGTGGCGCATCAGCTCTGAATGGAGGTGAGTGCGGTGCAAAATGCTAGAATCTTTTTTTCCAAGACAGGTGATGCGAAATATATCTCTCACCTCGATCTTATGCGCTGCTTCTCACGTGCTATGACGAGAGCAGATATACCACTTTGGTATACAGAGGGTTTCAATCCTCGTCCATATATGAATTTTGCCATGCCACTTTCACTTGGTATGGAAGGACTGATGGAAATACTTGATATCCGAACAGAGACAGATATCAAGTTCAGCGAGATACGCGACAGGCTAAATGCGACACTTCCACCGGATATCAAGATAATTGACGTTGCAGAGCCAAAACAAAAGGCTCAGCTCGTTGCTGCATCTAGATATAAGATTGAAGTGAAACAGAGCGCAATGCCTGAAAAAGCCTTTAATGATAAGGTTTCTGAGATGTTAAATGATCCAGAACTTACAATTTCTAAGGTTGGAAAGCAGGGAAAGCGCAAGGTTGTAAAGGAAATTGCCTTGACAGGGCACATAAAAGATTTAAAAATCTGGGATGATGGCAACAAAATTACCACTATTTTGGTGACACTTCCATCCACTACAACATTTGGAATAAACCCACAGATACTAATGAATCGCGTCCTAGAACTCTCTGGTGTGGCACCTGATTTTCTACATATAACAAGAAAGTCACTGCTTGCAGAAAATCTTGATAAGTTTGAGTAATCAATATATAATTCATTTATCAGTTAAAAGTTTAGGTGAATATTATGAGTAAGAAAAATAGAAAGAAATATACTCCTGACGTTATTGCAGTTGGCGTAGTAGCTTTCCTCGGTAGTTCAATTACCCAGGAAATATTGCTCATGCCTAAGAGGGAAATAAATATTACAGGTGATATCAAGATTCCACTTCAGGGTATCTTGCCATTTTCACAGCAATATCTTGCAAATGTTGCAAAAGTTGCATTCAATGAGGCTCTGCCAGTTGGATTTAAATTCGCAACTTCTGCACTTGATAAGGTTAATGCAAAGCAGAGAATAAAAGATCTTACTCTCTGGTTTATGTATGATTTCTTATCCAAATATTCACTCAATTCTGCAGTTTCTGCTCTGCTTCACAGAGTAAGTTTTGTTGATAAAGAAAAGTATCGCGATGTACTTCGTGACTTTATTCAAAAGTTGATCTCTGAAAAGGCTGACCGTGATGCAATCATCGAGTCCGCCACAACAGAGGTTGTACGTATTCTTAGAATTATCACTGAGGGTACACTTGCATCAATGATCTTCAACGAGAGATTTGCTGAGGCCGCATCAGGAACAGTTGCAGCAGCAATTGATAGATTCCTCGACAATGAGGCCGCAGCTCGTCTTACAGACTATCTTCTCTCTCTAATCAATCAGCTCGAGGATGTTACATTTGGCAATTTCCTCACCAATATGCTTGGTCTTGATAGAGATGCTATGGGAAATCTCATTGAAACAACATATGATACATTCTTTGGTGAGCGTTTCTCAGATATGGTAAAGGATATACGTCTTGGCGATATTCTCTATGATCTCATAACAAATGTTGACTATGATGAGGTCTATAACTACATGAAAAACAATATGGGCAACGAGCTGTCACGCCTATCAGTAGGTGGCGCTATGGCTGCAATGAGTTTCTATTCAGCATCCAAGGGACTAGCTCGTCGCTATTACAAGCGTAAGGATAGATTCTCTGGTATTTCACGTGGTGTGAAATCACTCTTTTCTGACAAGGAATTCTTAGGAGCAGAGGACTAGACAAATGAGAATGCGCAAAAAGAAAAACCTTGAATCAAGAATGGAAGCGTGCGGGGATTATCTCCTCACACTGGCTGTCGAGGACAAGAATTTTGCCACAGCCGCTGATTCGTTCAAGGACTATTTCGATTTTTCAGAACTTTTTTCTAACGATAATCCTGTATATCTGGAAATCGGCTGCGGCAAGGGACAATTCGCTTGCGAGATAGCCAAGAGGCATCCAGAATATAACTATCTCGCAGTGGAGAAAGTAAGCAATGTAATTGTTGCCGCTGCTGAGCACGCGGAGCGTGAGGAGATACCAAACGTACGCTTCCTAAAATGCGGCGCTGAGTATCTACCATGTTTTATTCCGCCTCATTCGATAGCAGGAATATATCTCAATTTTTCCTGCCCATATCCTAAGAAGGCGTATACGACTCATCGCCTCACCAATGAGAGATTTCTTAAAATCTATGATGAGATCCTACTCCCAGGTGCAGAGATTCACCAAAAGACAGATAATATGCACTTCTTTGAGTACTCAATAGAGGAATTCACCAAGTGTGGTTATAAACTAAAGAATATTTCACTCGATCTCCATAATAGTGATTTTGAGGGAAATATTGTGACAGAATATGAAAGTAAATTTGTAGCGCAAGGTCTTCCAATCTATCGTTTGGAAGCATATAAGGAGGTATAGATATGCCAGCAGTATCACCTGCAGTACCAGTTGCACCGGACGCATTCTTAAATGAATATACCAGTTTTGCAGTTCCATTTATTATAATGACTCTTGCATTCATTGGTATGATTGCAATTCAGATTTTAGCAACAGTTAAATTTGATAGTATTTTCTGGTTTATTATTCCTATATTCCTAGGAGTTGCCGGAGGATTTTCTAGCCTCGCATGCATGTCTTATTATTCCAGTTTTGATAAGATACTTGAGAATAACACCCCATATCTCACGCCATCACAGCTCAGTGATGCACCGAATTTTGGGGCATTTGAGATAGTATTTATATTCCTATCTATATTGTTCTTCGCAAGTATGTTCGTATCATTCGTTCTTGCTGCTGTGAAAGCATTTAGAAATAGAAATCAATTTTAAAGTGAATATTTAGCATTTCTTACAAAAACAAGGCAAATAAATTAAGCAATTTGGCTATTTATTACCTTGTTTTTTTATTGGTTGCTATGTTATATTTTTTACATCACCTCAATCTATTTGTTGATTGAGGTCTCTGGAGAGTTTCCACGAAAGCCATCGTGGAACGCCGAAGGTGTAAGGCACTATGTGCTGATCTCTCAGGCAAAAGGACAGAGCAACCTAAAAAATTGCTTATAGTTCCTCTCTGGAGTCGCGGTTCTAAAACTGCGACTTTATTTTATTTCAGAAGGGAAAAAGAAGAAATGGAAGCATTTTCAAACGTAGTAACAAAAATTGACGACTTTGTGTGGGGTTGGCCACTTATCATCCTCATACTCGCAGCAGGACTTTTACTCACTATCCGCTCAGGCGGAGTACAGTTCCTT
This sequence comes from Acutalibacteraceae bacterium, assembly GCA_045642705.1. Classification (GTDB taxonomy): domain Bacteria; phylum Bacillota; class Clostridia; order Oscillospirales; family Acutalibacteraceae; genus UBA1227. The sequence continues at coordinate 35,964 of JAZUJK010000002.1, read as the reverse complement.
CACCTCGGCCGTGCACTAAAGTACATGGTTAAGGAAGAGGACGGCGACGCAGAAGGTGAAGTATCTTCATTCCAGGCACTCTGTACTGCTCTTTCAGCAACAGTAGGTACAGGTAATATCGTAGGTGTAGCAACAGCTATCTGCGTAGGTGGTCCTGGTGCTCTTCTCTGGATGCTTATCGCTGCTTGTCTCGGACTTGCAACTAAGTACTCTGAGGGTCTCCTCGCTGTTAAGTATAGAGTTAAGCATGAGGATGGACATTATCTCGGCGGTCCTTTCCTTTACATTGAAAAAGGTATGGGTCCAAAGTGGAAGTGGCTCGGTAAACTCTTTGCTATATTTGGTATCGCAGCAGGTCTCCTCGGTATCGGTACAATGACTCAGATCAACGGTATCGTATCTGCTTTCCAGAATGTTGTTGATACACCAGTAATTTTCGATGGTCTCGGTTCAGAAGTAACAGTAATCGGCCTCGTAGTTGCAATTGTTGTAACAGCACTTGTTGCACTCGTTGTTGTTGGTGGTATCAAGAGAATTTCAGCTGTTGCTGAAAAGATCGTTCCATTTATGTGCGTTCTCTATGCAGTATTCGCACTCGCAATCGTAATTATCAATATCAAGGCTCTTCCAGAAGCTATTGGTCTCATCGTTAAGGGCGCATTCACAACACAGGCAGCTGTCGGTGGTTTCATGGGTGCTGCAATGAAGATCGCTATGCAGAAGGGTATCGGCCGTGGTATTTTCTCAAACGAAGCAGGTCTCGGTTCTGCTCCAATCGCAGCAGCAGCTGCTCGTACTAAGGAGCCAGTTCGTCAGGGTCTCGTTTCAATGACAGGTGTATTCCTTGATACAATCTGCATCTGCACACTCACAGGTCTTTCAATCGTACTTACAGGTGCATACCAGAATACAGATGGCCTTCAGGGCGCAGCTGTTACACAGCTCGCATGGGCTAAATCATTCCCATGGTTGCCAGAAGTAGTTCCAAACCTTCTTCTCGCACTTTGCCTCGCTCTCTTCGCATTCACAACTATTCTTGGTTGGGACTACTACTCAGAGCGTTGCGTTGAATATCTCACAAACAGCAAGAAGGCAGTTCTCGTATTTAGAGTTCTCTTCATCCTCTTCACATTTGCAGGTCCATTCCTTGCACTTGATGTTGTATGGAATATTGCTGACGTAGCAAATGGTCTTATGGCTGTTCCTAACCTTATCGCTCTTGCAGCCCTCAGTGGTGTTGTTGCGAAGGAAACTAAGGACTATTTTGCAAGGATCAAGGATAACGATCCACTTAAGAAGTAATCCAGTTAAAATTTGGATAAACATTGAGACGGCAGTCGCACCAATAGGTGCGGCTGTTGTCTTGTCTAATGAGTTATAAAATGCTATAATTTCTACGTTAGTATAAAGATGGAGGACATCCAAATGAAGACAACACTCGTAATTATGGCTGCTGGAATAGGCAGTAGATTTGGCGGTGGAATCAAGCAGATTGCACCGGTTGGACCAAATGGAGAAATAATCATCGATTATTCTATCCATGATGCTATTGAGGCTGGATTTAACAAGGTAGTATTTATTATTCGTCACGATATAGAGAAGGAGTTCCGTGAGGTTATCGGAGACCGTATCTCTAAAATTGTTGAGGTTGAATATGCTTTTCAGGAGATGGATAATCTCCCTGGCGGATTTGAGAAAGGCGAGAGAAAGAAGCCTTTCGGAACAGGCCAGGCAATTCTCGCAACCAAGGGAATTGTCCATGAACCATTTGCCGTAATCAATGCAGACGATTACTATGGCAAAGAGGGATTTAAGAAGATTCATGAGTTCCTTGTCAGTGGCGGTACAACAACAGATGACAAGTACCACTTCTGCATGGCAGGATTTAAACTTGAAAATACACTTTCAGAGAACGGCGGCGTTACCCGTGGCGTATGTCAGGGCAAGGATGGCTATATGACAGACATCCTTGAGACATCTGACATCGAGAAGATAGATGGTAAAGCCGGTGTACGCGCTGCGGATGGCAGCGTCAAGTTCTATGAAGAGGGCACTCTAGTTTCAATGAATATGTGGGGTATCAGCCCTGATTTCATTGACTTGCTCGAGGACGGTTTCCTTGAGTTCCTACGTGGCCTCGAGCCAGGTGATATCAAGTCTGAGTACTTGCTCCCAATGATCATCGGTGAACTCAATTCTACTGGCAAAGCGGATGTTAGAATCCTTCCAACTGATGATAAGTGGTTCGGCGTAACTTACGCCGAGGATAAGCAGTCCGTTATTGACGCATTCCGCGACCTTGTGGACCGTGGCGTATATCCAGAAAAACTTAACTAAAATAAAAAAATAAACTCGGAGGAATGATTGGTTCCTCCGAGTTTTTTTATTTCTATTCATTTATCAAATTGTCGTTCTGTGAAGCACTGCCGCTGTCCTTATCCGTATCGAGCCTGTCGTCAATAACGGTGACAGTGCTACTCTTTAATTTGCCGGTTAGGAATAGGCGCTGATGCTTGGAATAACTTACGCGCTCAAATGGATAGCATGTGTAGAAGAGAACTGTGTCCACTTCAAATCCACCATGGTTTGCTCTGTGCTCTGTAAATACAAAATCATCAGCTTCAATAATCTCTGCCTTGACAATCTCATATACGAAATCACCATAAGGCATGCTGAGCGTGATTGTCTTGCCCTCTGGCATATTGCCACCTGTAACTGCTGGGTCAAACACTTTGAAATTCTGGAAAAGTGTCATAACATGAGCTGCTATAACAGGGCAGGTGGAGTCGAAATTCTGAGGTGTCTTGAGACCTGGGATATTGCTACAAGTGTGCATTCCAGCGCCGATTCTAAGACATTCTTTCGTCACACCATATATTAACTTGCAGTTGATATCGAGATCCTCTGAGATGACGCGTCCTATTGGCTGCTTGATATGATAATTAGTATTAAGCTCCGACAAGTTAATAGTCGGACCAATATCCTCTGTTTTAGGTTCTGTCGTATGGATGGTCGGCATGATAACTGTACTTTGCTTGCCTCTTTCAATAATCAGAACCGTTAGAACGGCAGCGCTCAGAATGATAAGAACCGATATCGCAATCGTTAAAATCTTGAAATTTCGTTCTTTCATTATTTCGCCTTTCTTTCTAGATAAATTTTACAAATGGGCTCGACTTTTGTCAATGTAGCGTTTGTAAAATATGGCATTTTGTGATATATTGAATTGGTTACTAATATTAGAGGGGTAATTATATGAACGGTATGCGACTCAGAATTGCATATTTGATAATGGCGACGATTCTTGTCATTGTTCCAATTGGTGGCGTGGCTGACTATTCCACAAAGGAGCCAGTAGTGACAGAACCAGTATCTATTGTTGTACCTGAAACTACAACAGAGGAGCCATCGACTGAGCCGTCAACAGAGCCTTCAACTGTACCTGAGATTACGGCATATAAGTTATCAGTGTCAACTGTACAGAGCGATCTTAGAATCAAACTTCTCACCGGTAAGAAACTCGTTACTGGTGTTCCATATCAAGTAGAAATTTCTTATCCAAATGGCAAGACTGAAAAGGTAACTGACCAGGATAAGGATGGCCGTATTAATCTTAAGAATCTTGCAAGCGGAAAGTATGTTGTGAAACTTATTAAGTTCGATGATAGGGATGTGCCAGGTCCTCGTACAATAACTGTAAGTGACAAGGTTGAGTACAAGCCTGTTAAGGACATCCTCGTTGATAAGAGCAGCAAGGCTGAGGACAAGGGCAAGATGAGGTCAAGCAAGACCAGCACCCCTAAGAATACAATTGATTATCTGGAGTCCAAGAAGTGGAGCACTTTCGAATATATTGAAGTATCACATTCAGACATCAACGTTCCAGAGGTTCCATCCACAGAGCTTGATAGTAGTGACGTAACATCTGTTTCCACAACAGCACCGAGCAATAAGAAACTCTGTGACAAGAGTGGCAATCAACTCTATATCAAGAGCGGGGACAAGTATGTCGAGGCAAAGGAATCTGATTATAGTGACAGCACTAAGTTCTATAAGCAGGGCGCCGAGACAGTTCACTACCAAGGATGGCAAAAGATTTCCGGTAAGACTTACTACTATGACAAGAGTGGCAAGAAAGTAACCGGTACGCAAATTATTGGCGGTGGCAAATATACATTTGACAAGAACGGCGTGCTAGAGAGCACGATGGGTATCGATGTTTCCAAATGGCAGGGAACCATCGATTGGAATAAAGTCAAGAACTCAGGCGTTTCATTCGTAATCATCCGTTTGGGATATAGAGGATATGGTGCCTCGGGAAATCTCAACTTGGATGGACAGTTCTATAAGAATCTTGAGGGTGCCAAGAAGGCTGGCCTTCGAGTAGGCGTTTATTTCTACTCACAGGCTACAAGCGAGGCCGAGGCGGTTGAAGAGGCAAGTTTCTGCCTCGAGGCACTCGGTGGCAGATCTCTAAACTATCCTGTTTTCCTCGATGTGGAAAACACGGGCAAGAACGGCCGAGCTGATAAGAATTCCAAGGCCACTTGGACCAAGGTAATAAATGCTTTCTGCAAGACAATAACTGGAAACTCCGGTTATAGAGCGGGCCTATATGCTAATAAGTCCTATCTTACTAGCAACATAAATGTAGGACAGCTACCATCGTCTTGCTCTATCTGGCTTGCACATTGGGTTACTACAACCAATTACAGTGGCAGATATGATTTCTGGCAATATTCCGACAGCGGAAAAGTGCCAGGTATCAGTGGCAATGTAGATATGAATTTTGCATATATTGTTTAGTGAGGATTATAAATGAAGGACTTTCTAAGTAATTTGGGAACATCAAAAGCAAATGCTATAAGAGCTATCTTTGCTGTATTGTCAGTTGCAGTGATAACGGTTGCTGTTATTATTGCGACCAAGACAATCAAGCCTATAGCTCCGGTTGAGCCTGTGCCAGAGACTGCTTCTTCTACAACAGAGGCTGAGACCACATCTGAAATCCCAACAGAGGAATCTACATCAGAGGTGTCTACTACTGTCACAACAACAGCACCAGACCCACGTGTAAAACTCTCAGTTGAGACAGTTAAGAATGACCTTCGTGTTAAGTTCTATAATCATCGCAAGAAGATAATTAAGGGCTATGAATTTGCAATTAAAGTAATTGCTCCAGATGGCACTGAGACCGAGTACAAGGATGATAACAAGAATGGTGCTATCAATATCACAGGTCTAAAAGCTGGCAATTACAAGATAGTAAATACAACAGTATCTGACTTCTATAAGTTTGAGAATTCAGAGACTACGATAACAGTAAAAGATAAAGTTGCGACGAAAGTAATCGATGTCGCAGATAAAGTCGCTGAAAAGCAGACAAATGATGAGGCCGATATTGGTAAGGATGTTGAGAAGGAAGTACTAAAGGACACAGTAAAATATGTTGAGTCCTCCAAGAAACTTATTAGCACAGAGTATGTTGAAGTAAAGTTTGATAGCATCAAGAAACCTACTACAACAACTACGACTACAGAGGCCACTGAGCCAACGAGTGATGATGAGTCAAGTACAACATCAACAACCAAGGTTTCCAAGACCAGACTCAAGGACTCATCTGGTAATTCACTCTATAAGAAGTCAGGCACAAAATATGTAGAGGCATATGATACTGACTACAGTTCAAAAGAGACTTTCTATAAGAAGGTTGAAACATATAAGTACTTTGGTTGGCAGAACCAAAATGGCGACAGATTTTACTATGATGAGAACGGTAAAATCGTCAAGGGTAAGCAGGTAATCAAGGGAGTTCAATATGATCTTGATTCCAAGACCGGCGCACTCGCCAAGAATCTCGGCTGCGATATCTCAAAGCACAACGGCAAGATCGATTTCAAGAAGATGAAAGAGGCTGGTATCCAGTTCGTTATTATCCGTTGTGGATATCGCGGATATGGCACAGGACTTATCAATGCAGATGTTAATTTCGCAACCAACATCGCTGGCGCGAGGGCTGCCGGAATTAAGGTTGGTATATATTTCTATTCCCAGGCAATAAATGAAGTTGAGGCTGTTGAGGAAGCATCATATTGCGTACAGCAGCTCGGCGGTTCCAAACTTGACTTCCCAATTTTCTTCGACATGGAAGGAATTGATAAGACAAATTATCGTGTCCATGAGACAACACTTGCTGGTAGAACAGCAGCTGCTGTCGCATTCTGCAAGACAGTTGAGTCTGCAGGATACAGAGCGGGCGTATATGGCAGCCGCTCATGGATGACTCCTGGAGCAGAGAAATATATGAAGCTTGACGTACGTCAGCTTGAAAGTTATGTCGTATGGATTGCTGAATATGGTTCATCTTGTAAATATACAAGAAGACTGGATATGTGGCAGTTCACAGAGAGCGGTAAGGGCTCTGATTATGGTTGCCAGAGTGCAGCTATTGACCTTGATTATTCATACTACAAATAATTGTGAGGCTATGATATGAGAAGAGATCAGCTATATATATCTACTATGGCGCGCGACGCGGGTGACACTGCAAGGCGCTATGGTATAGGCGTTGAAATAGCTGAATATTGCACAGCGTGGAATATGGATAGAGAACTCGAAACAACGAAAGAGGTTGTTGCGAGTGAAATCATGGGTGTTCAAAATCTCACTCTCCATGCTCCATTCAATGAGGTGAGCCCCGCTGCAATTGATCCACTCATTCTAGAAATCACAGAGAAACGCTATGCCCAAGCGGTTGAACTTGCACTGTCATACGGCGCGCGCAAGGTGATTGTACATACGGGTTACTCAGGGGACTGGTATTTCAAGGAATGGTTTGCAGATTCCGCAATCAATTTCTGGAGAGACTTTCTTGATGCACATAGAGGCGATTATATAATCGTCTTTGAAAATGTATTTGAGACCGACCCATATACAATGATTGATATCGCAAAAGGCGTGAATGATAGCAGATTTAAACTCTGTATCGATGTGGGACATGTAAATGCTGCTATTGGATACAGCAAGGACCTACCATCAACGAGAGTAGGTGAGGACATCCACAGATGCCGAGATGTATATCAGTGGATAGAGGAGTCCGCACCATATATTTCGCATTTCCATATTCACAACAATGGCGGAGTTATGGATACACATAATGCGCTATATGATGGCACAATTGATATGCCAAGACTCCTGCGTCTCATAGAGGATAAATGTGATAGAAATGTCACATATACAATGGAAGTTCATGATGGCCAGGACAATGTGGAATGGCTGATGAGAGAAGGCTTACTTGATGATTGATAAGACAGAAGCAGCACTCAGTGCTCTTTTGAATAAAATAGAACCGCTTGACAGGGATGCTATGGACGCGGCAGAAAAGCGTCAGTCAGAACTCGCCAAGCCTCCAGGCTCATTTGGTAAGCTGGAGGAATTGTCCATAAGACTTGCCGGTATTACGGGCAAGGTAAACAATCATATGGACAAGCGAGTGCTACTTGTTTTCGCCGCTGATAATGGTGTATTTGAGGAGGGAGTATCATCCTGTCCTCAGTCTGTTACAATGCAGCAGACAATCAATCTGACAAGGGGCAAGACAGGAGCCGCAACACTGTGCGCACACTATGGAATTGATCTCCATGTCTGTGACGTTGGTGTAAATGAGGATATACTTGATCCAAAAGTAATAAATAGAAAAATCGCTTATGGCACGGGCAATATTACAAAAGGTCCTGCTATGACACGCGAGCAATGCGTCAATGCGATGATGACAGGTGTCGAAATGGTTGACACCTATTGCAGTGACGCAGATGTTGTGGGAGTAGGCGAGATGGGAATCTGCAATACGACAACATCTGCAGCAGTGCTCGCATCACTCCTCGACTTGCCGGCAGAATGTGTAACTGGCAAGGGCTCGGGTGCGGATATGACTACATTCCTCCGCAAGAAGGAATGTGTCACACGTGCGATTGAGATAAATAAGCCAGATGCCAATGACGCAATAGATGTTGTTGCAAAAGTTGGTGGATTTGATATCGCCGCTATGGCAGGCGCATATATTGCTTCTGCAGCAAGGCGTATACCTGCTGTTATCGATGGATATATAGGTGTGGTTGCAGCTCTTGTTGCCACTCGTATATGCCCGGCAGTGCGCGACTATCTCGTACCATCCCATGCTTCATATGAAGTTGGATATAGATATGCAATTGATGCCTTGGAACTTGAGCCTATGCTCCTTCTCGGTATGAGACTCGGAGAGGGCAGTGGCTGTCCTATCGCTATGCATATACTTGATTGTGCTTGCACAATAATAAATGAGATGTCAGATTTCGCAAGTTGCGAAATTGATGATGGATATCTCGATGATTTACGTGTGGGCAATTCATTTGATAAAGAAAAATTCACTGTTGGAGAATGATATGAAAGTTTTTATCTCTGGTGGATGTAAAAACGGAAAGTCTATGTTCGGTCAGCGCGTTGCGAAGAAACTGGCTGGTGACGGTCCGCTCTACTATGTCGCAACTATGATCCCATCTGATGATGAGGACATAGCCCGTATCAAGCGACATCTAACTGAGCGGGATGGCATGGGCTTTACTACAATAGAATGCGGACGGGACATCCTGAATGCGCTGGATGGCGCAGATACTGATGGCACCTTCCTTCTCGACAGCGTGACAGCGCTGCTCATGAATGAGATTTCAGATTCTGACTATGGCAGCAAATGTGCTGGTGAGTTGGCAGAATTTGCGAGGCGTGTCAAGAATGTAGTCTTTGTCAGCGATTTTATCTATTCCGACGCTGCGGAATATGATGAGTTTACAGAGAAGTTTAGAGAGGCACTGGCCCTATGTGACAGGACGCTTGCCAGCCTCTGTGATTCGGTTGTTGAGGTATCGGCAACCAATAAAACATATTACAAAGGAGTAGAATGGGAATGAAAAAGTATTTAAAAGCTTTTGGAAAAGCAATCACAATGTATACGATAATCCCAGGAAAATTTCACGAGTGGAATGATGAAGATAGACCGCTCATGATTACAACGCTTCCATTTGTGGGCGTTATAATCGGCATTATCTGGTCAGCAGTTTTCCTCTGCTTACAGGTTCTTGTCACAGGTGGATTTTTCCCGAAACCACTTGCTGCAGCAATATTTGCATTGTTCCCATTTGTAATTACCGGTGGTATTCATATGGATGGAATGATGGATACAACCGATGCTCTAAAATCAATGAGAGAACTGCCTGAGCGTCGTCGCATACAGAAGGATTCAACTGTAGGCGCATTCGCAGTAATCTCAGCAATCATGGTATTTATTATCTGGTTCGCAGCTGGTATGAGCCTTGATTATGAGAACGAGAAGTTCCATACATTCCTATTTATCCCAATAATTTCTCGTTGCTGTTCAGCACTTGCTGTATCACTTCTTCCTACGATGAATACAAGTGAGTATTCTGGCAAGTTCAAGAATGGCATGGGCAAGAAGCAGATAATCTTTATCGTAATTGTTGGAATTATTGCATCCTATGCTGGCGCATTGCTCTGTGGCCTCTATGGTCTCTCAATTGTTGCACTCCTTCTCGGATATGCATACAGCCTCTACAAGGGTTATATGGGTATGGAAGGCATGAATGGTGATGTTGCTGGATATGCGCTCGTACATGCTGAGACATTTGCTGTTGCAATGTTCGCACTTGCACAACCGCTTTATCATACACTTGTTGCAATCGGATTCTTGAAATAAGAGGAGTACACTATGAAGTTTATAATCGGCGGTGCTTATCAGGGCAAACTGGATTATGCTAAAACTGAATATGGTGTAAATGATATATTTGTCTGTGAGGGTATGGATATAGATTTCTCCGTACCTTGCATATATGGAATTGAGAAGTTCTGCCTCGCTTGTGTGAGACAGGGCGTGGAAGCCAAGGAATATTTTGCCGATCACAGGTCTGAGTGGGAAAACAGTATCCTAATATGTGAGGATATCTTCTGTGGCGTTGTCCCAATCGAGGCAGATTATCGCGCGTGGCGCGAGATGACAGGTCGGTTATGCGCCTACCTATCAGCTGAGGCTGATACGGTAACTCGCGTGTTCTGTGGCCTTCCACAGAGGCTCAAATGAAGCGCCTCTTTCTAATTCGCCATGGTGATACATATGCCACAGAACACCGACTTTACTATGGCGCATCAGACCTGCCTGTGACCGAGCGTGGTCTCGATGAACTCGCAAAATATCGCGAGCTCTATGCGGAACTTATTCCAGGACCTGCCAAGTTCTTTACAACTGGTATGGTGCGAACGGAACAGACACTCGAGGTCCTATTTGGCCACGATGGTATTGTCCCAGAGCACGAGGTGATTCCAAACTTCCGTGAGATAAACTTTGGTATCTTTGAGATGCATGCCTATGATGAACTTAAAGATAGACCAGACTATCAGGCATGGATAAGCGGAGATTATTATGCCAATGTTCCTCAGGATGGCGAGAGTTTTGCTGAGATGGAGGACAGAATCAGCCACGAGTATGTAAAACTTGAGCACGAGTGGTTAATGGACAAGGAATACGATGACTATGTTGTTGTATGTCACTCAGGAACAATTTTTACAATAATGCACAGACTGTTTGAGACAGATATGAAAAACATCTATGAATGGCAACCGAAACCGGGCCTTGGATACATCGTAAAAGGCATTGAAAATAGGGACTTTTCCTATAAAAATATCGGTTAAAAAATAGTTGCTTTTTATAAATAATAGTGTTATTATATTTGACTGTAACGACAAGAGGAGGTGTAACCTATGCCTAACATCAAATCAGCTAAGAAACGTGTAATCGTTAATAACAAAAATGCTCAGAGAAATAAGTCAGCAAACACAGCACTTAAGACTGCTCTCAAGAAGGCTAATCTTGCTATTGAGACAAATGCAGCAGATAAGGATGAGCTTGTAAAGGCTGCTATTAAGAGAATCGACCAGGCCGAGGCTAAGGGTCTTATTCATAAGAATAATGCAGCTCGTAAAAAGTCAGCTCTTACAAAGCGCGCAGCAAAATAAGTTAGTTTGCTTTACTAAACGGTATTTGGGTAGCCAAATGCCGTTTTTTGCTATATAATAATATAAGTTATTATTATAAGGAGTTTGCAATGCATCTTATCGAGCTAAAAGATTTATACAAAATATATAATCCGGGCGAGAACGAGGTTCACGCACTTGACGGCGTAAATCTCACAATTGATGATGGCGAATTTGTCGCTATCGTTGGTCAGTCCGGCTCAGGCAAGTCAACCATGATGAACATGATTGGCTTTCTTGACATTCCAACATCAGGTGAATATCTGCTAAAGGGCGAGAATGTTGAGAAACTGACAGATGATGAGCTCTCAGATATTAGAAATCGTGAGATAGGATTTATCTTCCAGGGATTTAACCTGATCTCTTCACTTACAGCTCAAGAGAATGTTGAACTCCCACTTATCTATCGTGGCGTCAAGAAAGAGGAACGCGCAAGACTTGCAGAGGAAGCTCTTGCGCGAGTAGGCATGGGACATCGTATGACTCACTTGCCAAATCAGCTTTCTGGTGGTCAGCAACAGCGTGTTGCAATTGCACGTGCGCTTGCTGCCAAGCCTCCAATCATCCTCGCCGATGAGCCGACAGGTAACCTCGACTCGGCATCTGGCGCTGAGGTTATGAAGATGCTCTATGAACTCCACGAGATGGGCAGAACTGTTATCCTCATCACCCATGATGATGGTATCGCAGCAACCGCCAAGAGAATCGTACGTTTCCAGGACGGTAAAATTGTTTCAGATAGTAAAGATAAAGAATAAATTGGAGAATTAAGATGAGACAGACTGTTGCAGTAAAATCTTATATTGAGGCACTTGATAAGGCAGGCATTCTTGTAGAATCTTGTATTCCAGATTCTATACTTGATGAGAAGGTTGATTGCCTAACTTATGACACCCGCAAGATATATGGCAAGTCCATATTTATTGTTAAGGGCGCTCATTTCAAGCAGGAATATCTGGAGTCAGCAATAGAGAGCGGAGCGCTTCTCTATGTCGCTGATAAGAAGTATGATGTCGATGCGCCATATGTTATTGTATCTGATATTCGTTATTCTCTTGTTGTACTTGGAATGCTTCATTATGACCACATAACAGACAAGCTCACAACAATCGGTATCACAGGTACCAAGGGAAAGACAACTACCAATTATTTCGTAAAAGAGATTATTGATCAGTGGCAGGCAAGCCTTGATAAGATGCCTTGCGCTATTCTCTCATCTATTGATATATATGATGGTGCAAGCACACAGGAATCTCTCCTTACAACACCTGAGGTTCTTGAGATTTATGAGCACTTCCAAAATGCCTATGACAACGGCCTCCAATACATGTCGATGGAGGCATCCTCACAGGCTCTTAAATATGGCCGTGTCCGTGATATGAAATATGAGGTTGGTTGTTTCACCAATATCGGTGAGGACCATATCAGCCCAATTGAGCATCCAAATTTTGAGGACTATTTCGCATCAAAACTCAAGATTTTCGATGCATCTAATAAGGCCTGCGTCAATATGAACGCAGACCATGCAGATGAGATACTAAGTTATGCGAAATCAAAATGTGATACAGTAATCACTTTTGGATATGATGAGAATTGCACAGTATATTGTGACGCATATACCAAGAAGGCAGATGGCATCTATTTCAATGTTGTATCACCAAAGTATAATGGCGAATTTGCAATTGGTATGCCAGGTCTCTTCAATGTGGAGAACGCCCTTGCAGCAATTTCAATCTGCATGGCGCTGGATGTACCAGAGCAGTTCGTTCGCAGCGGACTGTGGGAAGCTCGCGTGTCTGGCCGAATGCAGCAGTTTGAAAGCAAGGACAAGAGAGTTGTAGTAATCGTTGACTATGCTCACAACAAGATGAGTATGGAGGCACTCTGCAGCTCGGCCAAGCAGGAGTATGTTGGCAAGAAACTTATAACAATTTTCGGCTGCTCTGGTAGCAAAGCTCTCCAGCGCCGTATCGATAAGCCTGCTGCAAGTTCAAAATATTCTGACTTTGTATATGTGACAGAGGACGATACAGGTGAGGAAGCATTTGAGGATATCGTTGCAGAGATTGTAAAACATATCGTATGTCCTTATGAGATTATCGAGGACAGAAAAGAATGCATCCGTCATGCAATACTTGACGAGAAGGATTCACGTGTAATCTGTATCACTGGTAAGGGCACAGAGACTACACTGAAGCGTGGAACAGAATATTATCCTTATGAGTCTGATGCAGTGCTTGCACAGCGCTTCGTCGAGGAATATGACAAGCTCGCAGAGGAGCGTTATAAGAAGATATAAAAATAGACCTTCACCGTTTGGTGAAGGTCTTATTTTTTAAAATTAATACAGATAAACTATGGCCTCATAAGGACGAAGCGTAATCTCATTGCCCTCGTGGTGATCTATTGCATCATTATAGTTATTAAGAACAATATTCTTGCCATTTAAAACATATCCATTTGGGGCAACAAACTTCTCTTTCTTGCTACTGAATGAGCAGACGATAAGAGCCTTATGCTCGTCGTCTGTCATCTCATAGCAATATAGTTTGCTGCTGTTCTTATAATATTCTTTATATTTACCATATATAAATACTTTGTTATTCTGGCGTACCTGGAAGAGTTTTCTGTAGTAATTGAGGATTGAATCAGGATCCTTTTCCTCGTGCGCTACATTTATCTTCTTATAGTTCTTGTTTATATAGAACCAAGGTGTGCCCGTTGTAAAGCCAGCGTTCTTGGTCGCATCCCATTGAACAGGTGTGCGAGCATTTTCACGGCTGGTAAGATTTGCAATCTTGAGATAGATGAAGGATGGCACGCCAAATTTCTTGAATACTTTCTCGTTGTTGAATGTTACGACATCCTTAAACTTGTCGAGAGAATCAAGATGGTTGTTGAGCATACCAATCTCTTGACCTTGGTAGATATAAGGTGTTCCGCTCATCATATAGGCAGCTGTTGCGAGCATCTTGCCACTTTCAACCCTATATTTCTCACTGCCGTAGCGGGAGATAACACGTGGATGGTCGTGGTTCTCTATATAGAGAGCGTTCCAACCCTTGCCATAGAGTTTGGTCTGCCAAGATGTGAGTGCAGATTTAAGCTTCTTTAATGAGAATGGGAGATGAACTGTGTCTGTCATGAAGCAGTCTGCGTTCATGTGCTCAAAGTTTATCATCATATCAAAGACTCTGTCGTCACCGACAGTGAACTTTAAGGCGTCCTTGGCGCCTGTCATAGGCGATTCGGCTACAACAAAGCAGTCGTAATGATTGAGGACATCCTCACGGAATTCTCTAAGATATGGCATGAGATTAGGACCCTTGTTGTAGTGCTCGATTCCGCAAGCGATAGGAAGTGGGAAGCCATTAGGGAATTTAGGATCCTTAGAGATGAACGTGATAACATCCTCGCGGAATCCGTCAACACCCATGTCTAGCCAGAATCGCATGATATCCTTGACCTCTTCGCGGACTTTTGGATTGTCCATATTGAGGTCAGGCTGTCCCTTGGCAAATGCATGCATATAGAACTGGTCGAGGTCTGCGTTATATTCCCACGCGCCGCCTTCAAAGAGGGAAGACCAGTTGTTAGGAGGATTAGTACCTCCCTTGGAGTCGCCGCCACGTCCGTCTTTCCATATATAATAATCATGGTATGGATTGTCCTTGGACTTCATACTCTCCTTGAACCAATTGTGCTCGGAAGATGTGTGATTAACAACGAGATCCATGATAACCTTCATGTCTCTCTTGTGTGCCTCATCGAGAACCTTGCGGAAGAGTTCAAGATCACCGAAGTCTGGATGGATATCCTTGTAGTCTGAAATGTCATAGCCCCAGTCTGCATTAGGGGATGGATATATAGGGGAGAACCAAATTGCTGTTGCACCAAGTGACTTGATGTAATCTAGTTTTTCAAGTACGCCGAGCAAGTCGCCATTTCCGTCGCCGTTACCATCTTTAAAAGAACGGCACCAGATCTGATAAACAACCTGTTCCTTGTACCAAGAATTATCTATTGCCATTTTTTTCACCTCGCAAATATTATATACTGAAACTTGGCATTTTTCATTATTTTTTGTATAATGGCATACATAGAAAAGGAGGGACAGCCGTGGAAATATGGGCACATAGAGGCTGTAGCCTTAAATATCCAGAAAATACAATAGAGGCTTTTGAAGCCGCAGCAAAACTTCCTGGTATATATGGAATTGAGCTGGATGTACAGCTCTCCAAGGACGACCAACTTGTAGTAATTCATGACGAGACACTAGAGCGAACCACTGCAAGATTTGGCAACGTAAAGGATTTTACCTTTACAGAGATGGAAAGATTTAGCAAAATACCAACCCTTGAGCAGGTACTTGATTTCTTAAAACCTTATATGGCTGAGGGTTTGCACTTGAATATCGAACTCAAGAATAGCAAGATACCATACGAGGGAATGGAGCAGAAAGTGCTCGACATGATAAATAAGTATGGTGTGGAGGACAAGACAGTCTATTCATCTTTCAATCCAGACTCAATGCGTCTTATGAAAGAGATGAATAGCGATGCAAATGTTGCTGTCCTTGGCAAGTCTGCACTAGACTGCCTAAATGCAGCAACATACAATGTTCATTGCAATGCTATTCATCCATATATTAGAAATCTCGATTGTCCAAAATTTGCACTTGAAGAGATGGATGTTCGTGTCTGGACAAGAGATCCGCTCTATCCAAAAGATCCTCTATTTAATCCAAAACACAACATTGATTCTCTCAAAAGAAAAGGCGCAACGGGTATTTTCGTCAACAACCCAGAGGAGTATTTAAAGATTTTTTAAATAATGCTTGCATTTTAATATGCTTTTTGCTAAACTATCTCTGTTGCATTTGAAGCGGCGTAGCCGCATATCTTTATAGGGAGGTGCAGACATAATGGCAAAATGCGAATTTTGTGGTAAGGACGTTTCCTTTGGTATTAAGGTTTCTCACTCACACAGACGTTCAAACAGAACATGGAAGCCAAACGTAAAGAGAGTAAAGGCTATCGTTGATGGTTCTCCAAAGAGAGTATACGTTTGCACACGTTGTCTCCGTTCAGGTAAGGTTCAGCGCGCATAAGTTTTCAAACGTAGGAGCTACAGTCGTAGCTCCTTAAATATAGCGGAATAGTGTAACGGTAACACGACTGACTCTGACTCAGTTATTTGGGGTTCGAATCCCTATTCCGCTGCCATGAAGAAAGAGAAGTCACATGACTTCTCTTTCTTTTTTTTATTCTAAAAAACGAACTTATTTGCCGGTTGTCCCAATTTTGGTACATATGCGGTATTTTTTGAAAATATGGGTTGATTTTATGTTTTTCTCTATGTATAATGAAACCAAACCGAACATTTGTATTGTAATGTTCTGATTGGAGGAACTTAACATGGCAGATAAGAATAAGGCACTTGAAACAGCAATAGCTCAGATTGAGAAACAATATGGTAAGGGAGCAGTTATGCGTCTTGGACAGAATGCAAGTCTAAACGTTGCTGCTATCTCAACAGGTTCTTTTACACTCGATATCGCAACTGGTATCGGAGGATTACCTAAGGGACGTATTATTGAAATCTATGGACCAGAGTCATCAGGTAAGACAACTCTTGCACTTCATGCTGTAGCTGAGGCACAGAAGGCTGGCGGTGAGGCCGCTTTCATCGATGCAGAGCATGCCCTTGATCCTGTCTATGCAGCTAATCTCGGTGTAGATGTAGATTCACTCCTTGTTGCTCAGCCAGATGATGGTGAGCAAGCACTTGAAATCGCTGAGTCACTTGTACGTTCAGGCGCAATTGATATTCTTGTAGTTGACTCTGTTGCAGCTCTTGTTCCTCGCGCAGAGATAGAGGGTGAGATGGGTGATTCCCATGTAGGTCTCCATGCACGTCTTATGTCTCAGGCACTCCGTAAACTTGCTGGTGCAGTTTCTAAGTCAAATTGTATTATTATCTTCATCAACCAGCTCCGTGAGAAGGTTGGAGTTATGTATGGTAACCCTGAGGTTACAACAGGTGGCCGTGCTCTTAAGTTCTATGCATCAATGCGTATTGATGTTCGCCGTATTGAGCAGCTCAAGGCACCAGGTAACGAGTTTATCGGTTCTCGTACACGTGCTAAGATTGTTAAGAATAAGGTAGCTCCTCCATTTAGAGAGGCAGAATTTGATATTATCTACGGACGTGGTATTGCAAAAGAAGGCGAGATCCTCGACGCCGCTGTATCTCTTGATATTATTCACAAGAGTGGCGCTTGGTTCTCATATGGCGATGAGCGTCTCGGTCAGGGCCGTGAGAATGTTAAGGAATACCTTCTTTCTCATCCTGAATTTATGGCAGAGGTAGAGGCCAAGGTCAAGGAGCACATAGGTGATCTTTCTAACCAGATGAAGGCTTCTTACAAGGGTGGCCAGACACATGACACTCCTGTAGCAGCACCTGCACCTGCAGCACCAGAAACTCCTACAACTGCTGCATCAGCTAAGGCTGTACTCGACATTACGGTAGATGATTAATCATGCTATTAACAGCGAAACATGGCAGGGGAAATAAGGTCCATTTGTCTATAGATGGTGAGTATTCTATCACCACGACAGATAAGGTTTGGCTCACATCCGGATTTCATAATGATACTGAGATTTCGGAAGAGGAATGGACCACTCTCTGCGATAAAATAAATTTTGAAAAGATGTATGAGCGCGCTCTCGATTTGCTTGATATGCGCGATCATTCACAGCGAGAAATGCTGGATAAGCTTACCCAGAAATTTGGCTGGGATAAGCGCTCGCAGGCGCAGTTTGTATGCGACAAGCTGGCAGAGAACGGGCTGCTCGATGACGAGCATTTTGCCCGTATCTATGCAGCTGAGCTTGTCAGCAAGAAGCATGTAAGCGTGGCTGGCCTGCGCGCCGCTCTATCCGCCAAGGGCATTTCTCGCGATATAACATCAATGGTAATTGATGAGATGTCAATTAATCCATATGATGAGATTGGTCATATCATAGATACTCGCTTTGCCAGCTATGATATTCTCGATGAGAATAAGTGTAATAAAATTGTGACACACCTATATCGCAAGGGCTTTCTGATGTGCGATATAAGAGATGTTATAGAGGATAGGCAGAAGGCAGCAAGAATTGCGCAATATGACCTAGATTTGAACTGAAAATTTGACATTTAACACTCCCTCTACGACTTGAAAAAGTGAGGCCTATAGTATAGAATATAACTAGGCTATTATATAGAAGGAGTGTTTTATTTTGCCACTCAAATTGTTCACAAACTATTTGACAGATTTTATATCAGATTCAGACATCCAGGGAATGCAGGCCGAGGTATCGGCTGCGCATGAACTCTTGCATACAGGCAAGGGCCCTGGAAATGATTTTATAGGTTGGGTTGATCTCCCTCGCGACTATGACAAGGAGGAGTTCGCTCGCATTAAGGTTACTGCAGAGAAAATTAAGAAGAATTCACAGGTGCTCATCGTTATCGGTATCGGTGGTTCTTATCTCGGAGCTCGTGCAGCAATCGAATTCTGTAAGTCACAGAACTACAATTTGCTCGCAACTGATACACCTCAGATTATCTTCTCAGGTAATACAATCAGTTCGACAACACTCAATGAAATAATGTCACTTATCGATGGCAAGGATTTCTCAATCAATGTCATCTCTAAGTCTGGCACAACAACTGAGCCTGCTATTGCATTCCGTGTATTCCGTGAACTCGCAATCGAGAAGTATGGAATTGATGGTGCCAAGGATCATATCTTTGTTACAACTGACAAGGCTCGCGGCACACTCAAGGCACTCGCTGATGGTGAGGGTTATGAGACATTTGTTGTACCTGATGATGTCGGTGGACGTTATTCAGTTTTGACAGCAGTAGGACTTCTTCCAATCGCTGTTGCAGGTATTGATATCGACAAGCTAATGCAGGGCGCAGAGGATGCAAGAGTAGCATTCCAGGATCCTGATATTAATAAAAATGACTGCTACAAGTATGCAGCAATCCGTAATGTTTTGGCACGTGGCGGCAAGACAGTTGAAATGATGGTAAGTTATGAGCCTTCTTACACTATGATGAATGAATGGTTCAAGCAGCTCTATGGCGAGTCCGAGGGCAAGGATGGCAAGGGTATATTCCCAGCATCCGCTATTTTCTCAACTGATCTCCATTCACTTGGTCAGTATATCCAGGACGGACAGCGCATCTTGTTCGAAACAGTTGTTACTTTCAAGAAACCAAATGCAGAATATCTCATCAAGGAAGATAAGGACAATGTTGATGGTCTTAACTTCCTCGCTGGCAAGGGAATGTCATTCGTAAACCGCAAGGCTTTCGAGGGCACAGTACTTGCACACAATGATGGTGGAGTTCCTAATATCGTTCTTGAGGCAGAACAGATGAACGAGTATGAACTCGGATATATGATTTATTTCTTTGAAAAAGCTTGTGCAATTTCTGGTTATATTTTGGGAGTAAATCCTTTCAATCAGCCAGGAGTTGAGAGTTACAAGAAGAATATGTTTGCTCTTCTTGGAAAACCGGGTTATGAGAGCGAGAAAGAAGCTCTTGAAAAGAGACTTGGAATTTAATCTAACTTAAGATATTTATACAAGGAGGTTGATACATATGGTATCACTAATTATTGGACACAAAGGCACAGGTAAAACTAAGCACCTTATCGACGAGGTAAACGCTGCACGCGAAGCATCAAACGGTAACGTTATCTGCGTAGAAAAAGGCAACAAGCTTACATATGATGTAAAGTCATCAGTTCGTCTTGTATCTGCTGATGAATATGGAATCAAGGGTTATGATTCATATTATGGTTTCCTTGCAGGTATGTGCGCTGGCGACTCAGATATTACAGATATTCTTGCTGATGGAACACTCAAGATTGGCGGAGAAATCGGCCCAGATCTCGTAGTTTTCTTCCAGAAGATTGCTGCTCTTTCTGATTCTACAGATACTAAGTTTGTATTCACACTTTCGGCTGATGAGACAGACCTCCCAGCAGAGATTTTTGAAGTAGCTCAGAAGTTATAATAAGACAAAATTTTAGGGCGAAAAGTGCTTGCTTTTCGCCCTTTAAAATTTTATTGACTTCATGCCTTATTAGTATTATAATTCTTAATACGCGCAAAGGCGGTGACTATATGTTTGAGATTAATTTGGAACCTCTATTCAACCAAACTGGTTCTAAACTTACAGTCGAGCATGATCTCGATTTGTCAGACATTGATTTTTCTGGTGAGTATCCAATCAAGACTCCAGCTAAAATTGTTGGAGAGATTAGAAACGACACAGATATTGTCACAATAGATGCTACCATTACAGTTTTATATTCCGGAAATTGTGATAGGTGCGCGACACCGGTGGAAAAGCAATACCAGGTTTCAATGGAACATACTTTTGTGACCGAGTTGAATGACGAAACAAACGACGAGTTTATACTCGTGCCAACCATGAAATTCGACTTGGAAGGACTGGCGACAGAAGATGTTTTGCTATTTCTACCTCAGAAATTCTTGTGCTCCGAGGACTGTAAAGGAATCTGTTCTCGATGCGGTAAGAATTTAAATGACGGTCCATGTGATTGTAAACCTGAAGTAGACCCGAGACTCGAGTCACTTCTTTCTTTACTTTAATTTTGATAGGGGGTTTCCTAAATGGCAGTACCAGCAAGAAGAGTTTCTAAGGCTCGTCGCGATAAGAGACGTTCAAACGTATGGAAGTTGGACGCTCCAGAGCTCGTAAAGTGCCCACAGTGCGGTGAATATAAGAGACCACACAGAGTTTGCCAGGAATGTGGTTACTACAATGGCAAGCAGGTAATCGTAAAGGACTAATCAAAATTTCTTGAGATTTTAGGTGGAGAAGGGGAACCTTCCCCACCTTTTAGTCGTTTTAGGGAGGTGTATGTATGTCAGCTGTTATTACAGGAGTTGAGGCGGGTTCGCTCGCAGAAAAATATGGCATTGAGCCAGGCTCAACACTACTCAAAATCAACGGTCATGATATCGTTGATGTGCTTGATTATCGCTTCTACATGGTAGAAGATGTGCTTAAAGTGGCATACAAGACACCAAGCGGTAAGTTCATGTTGCAAAGAATCGTCAAGGATGATGAATATGATGATCTAGGACTTGAATTTGAGACCTATCT
The DNA here is from genome assembly GCA_045642705.1 of Acutalibacteraceae bacterium. GTDB lineage: Bacteria > Bacillota > Clostridia > Oscillospirales > Acutalibacteraceae > UBA1227. The sequence goes on along the minus strand of JAZUJK010000002.1, from coordinate 14,688 downwards.
TATCGACAAGCAACACAGTTGTAATAATAAGTGTATCTTTTGCTTTGTCGATCAATTGCCAGAAGGTATGAGGGATAGTCTATATTTCAAGGATGACGATTCACGCATGTCATTCTTCTATGGCAATTATGTGACACTTACCAATTTAAAGCAGGAGGATATAGATCGCATAATTGCGATGCATATCAGCCCGATTAATGTATCAGTTCATACAATGAATCCCGAGCTCCGCTGCGAGATGATGAATAATAGATTCGCAGGCGAGAGCCTCGAATATTTGAAACAGTTGGCAGATGCAGGAATTGCAATAAATGCGCAACTGGTGCTCTGTCCGGGCATCAATGATGGCGAGGAACTGTGCAAATCAGTTGCGGCGCTATATAAGCTGTCGCCTGCGCTCCAGAGCGTGGCCTGCGTTCCTGTTGGTCTCACAAAATATCGTGAGGGCTTGCCAGAACTGCGTATGTTTACCAAGGAGGAAGCGAGAAAGACTGTCGCTCTAATTGATGGTCTTGCGTCCTATATCAAGCCAAAGCTTGGCAAACGTTTCTGCTATGCAGCAGATGAGTTCTATCTGCTTGGCGAGATGCCTATTCCAGATGAGGATTATTATGATGATTATCCTCAACTCGACAATGGCGTCGGCCTACTTCGTCTCATGGAGACAGAGGTAAAAGAGGCTGCAGAAAAGCGTGCAGAGGATCTCAAGTATTTTGATGTTCGTGACTATAAGAAAAAGCGCCTCACTATTGTGACGGGTATGGCAGCACTGCCTATGATTGGCAAGTTGTCATGCACGGTAGAGGGCCTCTATGGAAGCGCATTAAAACTCAATGTACTGGGAATTAAGAACAATTTCTTTGGCCATAATATAACTGTCTCAGGCCTTATTACTGGTGGAGATATTATGGCTCAACTTGAGGGCAAGGACCTCGGCAGGGCTGTGTTTATACCAGAGACAATGCTTCGCGCTGGGGATGAGACTTTCCTCGATGATGTGACAGTCTCTGACCTTGAGAAGAAGTTTAATGTACCATTTATCGTTGTATCAAATGACGGATATGATTTCGTCGATAAAATATGCAATAAATTCGAGGAGGTGGAATAATGTCTAGACCAGTTGTTGCAATCGTTGGACGACCAAATGTTGGAAAGTCTACACTTTTTAATAAACTTATCGGTAAGCGTCTTGCTATCGTTGACGACACACCGGGTGTTACAAGAGACCGTATCTATGGCGATTGTGAATGGCTCGGTCATAATATGCTGCTCGTTGATACCGGTGGTATCGAGCCATATTCAGATGATATTATTCTCTCTCAAATGAGACGTCAGGCAGAACTCGCTATTGATTCTGCTGATGTCATCATCCTCGTTACAGATATAAGAGATGGCGTAGTTGCGACAGATATGGAGGTTGCAACCATGCTTCAAAAGAGTGGCAAGCCTATCGTGCTCTGTGTAAACAAGTGCGATACAACGGGCGAGTTGCCACCTGACTTTTATGAGTTCTATAACCTCGGTCTCGGAGATCCTATCGCTGTATCCGCATCCCATGGACGTGGCACTGGCGACCTCCTCGACGAGGTATTAAAGTTCTTGCCTGCTGATGCAGGTGAAGATTACGAGGATGACACAATCAAGGTTGCCATTATCGGCAAACCGAATGTTGGTAAGTCATCCCTCGTAAATAAAATATGCGGCGAGAACCGCGCCATTGTATCAGATATTGCCGGCACGACTCGTGACGCAACTGATACAATTGTTGAGAATGAGCATGGCAAATTTGTCTTTATTGACACTGCGGGTCTACGCCGCAAGTCCAAGGTAGACGATGCCATCGAGAAATATAGCGTAATACGCGCTCGTATGTCCGTTGAGCGCGCCAACGTTTGCATCATCATGATTGATGCAACCGAAGGCTTTACAGAGCAGGATTCCAAGGTCGCTGGCATCGCCCACGAACTCGGAAAAGCTTGCATTATCGCTGTAAATAAGTGGGATGCAGTTGAAAAAGACGGCGAGACAATGCAGAAGGAGAGAAAGAAACTCATGAACGATTTCTCATTCATGAGTTATGCTCCAATCATATTTATTTCTGCCAAGACAGGTCAGCGCATTCCTGAACTCTATGAACTTATCAAGTTCGTAGATGATCAGAATGCTATGCGTATTTCAACAGGTAAACTCAATGACGTACTTGCTGCTGCCACCGCACGTGTTCAGCCACCAACGGATAAGGGCAAGCGCCTCAAAATTTATTATATGACTCAGGCGTCAACACGCCCACCAACGTTCGTATGTTTCGTAAATTCAGAGGATCTGTTCCATTATAGCTATCAGCGCTATCTTGATAATCAAATCCGTGAAGTTTTCGGACTGGAGGGTACGCCAACACGCTTTGTTATACGTGAACGTGACGAGAAAAAGGGCAGAAGGAAATAAGGTGATATCATGAGAAAATCAATAGCCGATTGGGTACTGATTGCACTTACAATAGTTGCTCTTGTTGCTGTAGGAATATATCTGATTATTGTCTGGGGTTCTATACCAGATAAGATTCCAACCAACTATGATTTTTCTGGCAATATTACATCTTATGGTGGCAAGACCAATATCATTGCCGCATATGTAATGGATATTGTTGTGGCCTTATCTATTCTGTTAGCTTCTAATTTTCCTAAGTCTTGGAATGTACCAGGTAAGGCTAAAATGGATGCTAAGACATTTATTGCGATAAAATATATGCTAGAGGGAATGGCACTCATTTTCGCATTATTCTTTGGCTATCTTATCGTTATTATGACCAAACTTATAGCCTTGAAAGCAGTTGTAGCAATAGTATTTATAGCGCTTTTGTTTGTAGTTTCAATATTACCTTTTGTAATTCCAAAATTCTTATAGAGGAGGCACTTCTATGAAAATATTAGTACTTTCCGATTCGCACGGCAGATATGAGTATATATATAGTATCATATTTAATAATGCGGATTCCGATATCATTATCCATCTCGGTGATGGCGTAGATGATGTCGATGAAGCTGTGCGAGATGTTGCAAATGACCGTCCATTGAAGGTTGAGAGAGTTATAAAAGTTCGCGGAAATTGTGACATGTTTTCCAATGAGGCTGTGACCTCATTTGATAATATTGGCGACCATAAATTCTATGTAACTCACGGCTATGTACAGGGCGTAAGATCCGCTGCTGGACGCGATAATCTCTATGTTGATGCAAGAAACAATGAGCGCGATGTAGCGCTTTTTGGCCATACTCATCAGCCACTTTTTGAGGATAGAGAAGGGGTATATCTCTTCAATCCAGGAGCTGTAAAAGATGGTCGATATGGCATTATTAATATCGATGATAACAGTGGCGAAATGGAGTTCTTACACAGAGAATTATAAGGGATACGGTGACTAAAATGGCTGTAGAAATTGTACATGGTGATATCACTAAAATCGCTTGCGATGCTGCTGTAAATGCTGCAAATTCTAGCCTCCTCGGAGGTGGCGGAGTTGACGGCGCAATCCATCGTGCAGCAGGCCCAGAACTGCTCGCTGAGTGCCGTACACTTGGCGGCTGCAAGACAGGCGATGCCAAGATAACTGGCGGTTATAATATGCCTTGTAAATATATCATTCACACTGTGGGACCAGTGTGGAGGGGAGGCCAAAGTGACGAAGAAAACTTGCTTCGTTCTTGCTACAGAAAATCCCTTGCTCTTGCAGCCGAAAATGGCTGTCATAGCATAGCTTTTCCACTGATTTCAGCAGGTGTATATGGCTATCCAAAGGACGATGCACTTCGCATCGCAAAAGAGGAATGCGAAGCCTTTTGCAAGACGCATGATATGGAAGCGAAAATCGTATTGTTTAGATAAAAAAAGGGAGTTCAGCAAATCGCTGAACTCCCAAATTTTTTGTCTTGTTTATGCCTCTGGACCGAAGAAACGCTTGATTTCAATTTCAGCTGTATCTGGGCCGTCTGAACCATGGATGATATTGTAAGTTGTAGATGTTGCATAGTCACCACGAATTGTGCCAGCAAGAGCATCTTCATACTTAGTTGCGCCCATAAGACCACGCATACCAGAGATAACATTTTCGCCCTCAACGATCATTGCTACAACTGGGCCAGATGTCATATATTCAAGCATTCCAGGGAAGAAAGGCTTGTCTGCAACATGTGCATAATGCTCGCGAAGAATTGCCTCGTCGAGGTTCTTCATTTCCATGCGAACAATCTTAAATCCTTTGTTTTCAATTCTCTTGATAACTTCGCCCATGAGACCGCGTTTTACGCAATCTGGCTTGAGCATAATGTATGTTCTTTCCATTATGTTTCAACTCCTAAAAATTTATAACGGAACTATTTTAACAGATAATGAAACGAGGCGCAATAATAACATAAAATGCAAAACGCCAGGCTGGGTGTATTATATAGTTTTAAAAAATATATTGACTCGTACTTGTTTTTTAGATATAATGCCACCACTTTCGCTTTTTTCTCTTTTATTTATTTATATATATAAAGGGAAAAACGAGACAATTCTAAACAAATTTCTAAACTAATGAACGGAGTGATTAGACAGTATGGTAAAGGTTAAACCAACCCAGCTAGGATCAACCACTCGTATGAACTTCGCGAAAATCGAAGAGGTTATGGAGATGCCAAACCTCATCGAAGTTCAGAAGAATTCTTACCAGTGGTTCCTTGATGTCGGTCTCAAAGAGGTCTTCCGTGACATCTCTGAGATTACTGACTACACAGGAAACCTTGTACTTGAGTTCATCGATTACAAGATGGATGAGCATCCTAAGTACAGTGTTAAGGAGTGCAAGGAAAGAGATGCTACATATGCAGCTCCTCTTCGTGTAACTGCACGCCTCTACAACAAGGAGACTGGCGAAGTAAAAGAGTCTGACGTTTACATGGGTGACTTCCCTCTTATGACAGAGAGCGGTACATTCGTAATCAACGGTGCAGAACGTGCTATCGTATCTCAGCTTGTTCGTTCTCCTGGCGTTTACTTTGACATGACACACGATAAGACAGGTAAGGAGCTCTATGCTTCAACTGTTATTCCAAACCGTGGTGCATGGCTTGAGTATGAGTCAGACCAGAACGATTTGTTCTATGTTCGTATCGACAAGAACAGAAAACTCTATATCACAACTTTCATCCGTGCACTTGGTCTTGGTACCAACCAGGAAATCCTCGATTTCTTTGGCGCAGATGAGAGAATCATGGCAACTCTTGAGAAGGATACAACTAAGAATGCCGAAGAAGCTCTTCTTGAAGTTTACAAGAAGTTGCGTCCAGGTGAGCCACCAACGCTCGAAACAGCTCAGGCTCATCTCGATGGTTTGTTCTTTGACGCTCACCGTTATGACCTCTCTCGCGTTGGCCGTTATAAGTACAACAAGAAGCTTGCAATTTCTGCTCGTCTTATTGGCAATAAGCTCGCTCAGCCTATCATCAATGAGTCAACAGGTGAACTCCTCGCTGACGCTGGTGAGATCATCACAGCAGATAAGGCTTATGAAATTGAGCAGGCAGGCGTAATGTCTTGCTGGCTTGATTGCGATGGCAGAGAAATCAAGGTCATTTCAAATGGCATGGTTGATGCTCTTCCATACCTCAAGGGTCTCAAAATCACAGAGGACGAGCTTGAAGAAATCGCAATCAATGAGAAGGTTCGCTACACAGTACTCATGGAAGTACTTGCAGAGAACTCTAAGAAGAAGGACGTACTCGCTGCTCTCGCAGAGCGCTGCGACGACCTTATTCCAAAGCATATTATTATCGACGATATCTTTGCATCAATTAACTACATGAACTGCCTTGCATCAAATGTAGGTACAATTGATGATATCGACCATCTCGGTAACCGCCGTATTCGTTCAGTCGGCGAATTACTCCAGAATCAGTTTAGAATTGGATTTACACGTATGGAGAGAGTTGTACGTGAGCGTATGTCTCTCCAGGCACAGGAGCCAGAGAAGGCAACTCCACAGGCACTCATTAATATCAGACCTGTAGTTGCAGCTGTAAAAGAGTTCTTTGGTTCATCACCACTTTCACAGTTCATGGATCAGACAAACCCACTTGCTGAGCTTACTCACAAGCGTCGTCTGTCAGCCCTCGGTCCTGGCGGTTTGTCAAGAGACCGTGCTGGATTCGAAGTTCGTGACGTACATTACAGCCACTATGGTCGTATGTGTCCTATCGAGACTCCAGAAGGTCCTAACATCGGACTTATTTCTTACCTCGCAACATTTGCTCGTATCAATAAGTACGGTTTCATCGAGGCTCCTTTCCGCAAGGTTGACAAGAAGACAGGTAAGGTTCTCGACGAAGTTGTATATATGACAGCTGATGTTGAGGATAATTACAGAGTTGCTCAGGCAAACGAACCACTCGATGAGAATGGTTGCTTTGCAAGAGAAAAGGTTACTATCCGTTACCGTGACGAGTTCGCAGAAGTTGACCGTATGGTACCAGATTACATGGACGTATCTCCAAGAATGCTCGTATCTGTTGCTACAGCAATGATCCCATTCCTCGAGAACGACGATGCTAACCGTGCCCTCATGGGATCTAACATGCAGCGTCAGGCTGTACCTCTTATGAAGACACAAGCTCCATTTGTTGGAACTGGTATGGAACGCAAAGCAGCTGTTGACTCAGGTGTTGTAGTTCTTGCGAAGAACGCTGGTAAGGTTATCCGCGTTGACGCAACAACAATTGAAATCGAAACCAAGAATGGTTCTATCGATACATATGAACTCATCAAGTTTATGAGATCTAACCAGGGCACATGTGTAAACCAGCGCCCAATCGTATCTCTTGGTGAGAAGGTTGAAGCAAAGCAGGTTATCGCTGATGGTCCTGCAACTGACCACGGTGAGATTTCACTTGGTAAGAATGCACTCATCGGCTTCATGACTTGGGAAGGTTACAACTACGAGGATGCTGTTCTCCTCAATGAAAAGATTGTACGTGATGACGTTTACACATCAATTCATATCGAAGAGTACGAACTCGAAGCTCGTGACACTAAGCTTGGACCAGAAGAAATCACACGTGATATTCCAAATGTCGGCGACGATGCTCTCGCAGACCTCGACGAGTTTGGTGTTATCCGTATTGGTGCTGAGGTTCACTCAGGTGATATCCTTGTTGGTAAGGTAACACCAAAGGGTGAGACTGAGCTCACAGCAGAGGAGCGACTTCTCCGTGCAATCTTTGGTGAGAAGGCACGTGAAGTTCGTGATACATCACTTCGTGTTCCTCACGGTGAATATGGTATCGTTGTAAACGTTGAGATATTCACAAGAGAGAACTCAGACGAATTGTCACCAGGCGTTAATAAGGTAGTTCGCTGCTATATCGCTCAAAAGAGAAAGATTCAAGTCGGCGATAAGATGGCCGGTCGTCATGGTAACAAGGGTGTTGTATCCCGCATCCTTCCTCAGGAGGATATGCCATTCCTTCCTGATGGTACTCCACTTGATATCGTACTTAACCCTCTCGGCGTACCTTCACGTATGAACATCGGACAGGTACTCGAGGTTAATATTGGCATGGCCGCTCGTCTCAAGGGCTGGAAGATTATGACACCTGTATTTGACGGTGCTCATGAGGAGGACGTTCAGTACTTCCTTTCAGAGTCTAAGCTCTTGTCCGAGGGCAACGACAAGATTAAGGAACTTGTTCTAAAGTATGAGGATATGAATGAGAAGAACGGCTATGTTCTTACAGACCTCATCGAGTTCCTCAAGGCAAACACTAAGACAGATGAGGAGCATGAATTTATTGATGCTGCTTATGAATATCGCTTTGGTAAGACAAAACTTATCGACGGACGTACAGGTAAGCCATTCGACAACGCTGTAACCGTTGGTGTTATGTACTACTTGAAGCTCCATCATCTTGTTGATGATAAGATCCATGCGAGATCCACAGGACCTTACTCACTCGTTACTCAGCAGCCACTTGGTGGTAAAGCTCAGTTCGGTGGTCAGCGTTTCGGTGAGATGGAAGTATGGGCACTCGAAGCATATGGTGCTGCTTATACTCTTCAGGAAATCCTCACAATCAAGTCAGACGATATTGTTGGTCGTGTTAAGACTTATGAGGCTATCGTTAAGGGCCAGAGCGTACCTAAGTCAGGCGTACCTGAGTCATTCAAGGTACTTATCAAGGAACTTCAGTCCCTCGGTCTTGATGTTAAGGTTCTTGATAAAGACGACAATGAAATTGACCTACGCCAGAACTTCGATACAGATGATGTAAACTTCCGTCTCGTTGAAAACGAAAACTTCCAGCCACAGATTGTAAACGATGCTGAGGGCGCAGAAGGTTTCGCAACAACAGTTGATGAGAACGGAGAAGTTATTGAACCTATGTTTGATGAAGACGCAGAGTTCTCTAACGATATTGATGATATTGAAGGTCCATCTGATTTTGAGATGGGCATTGAAGAATAAGGAGGGGAAGCACAATGACAGATATTCAGCCAATCGGTTCAACAGAAATCGAATTTGAATCTATTAAAATCGGCCTTGCTTCTCCAGACGCTATTCGTTCATGGTCATATGGTGAAGTAAAGAAGCCAGAAACAATTAACTATAGAACACTCAAGCCTGAGCGTGACGGCTTGTACTGCGAGCGTATTTTCGGACCTACTAAGGACTGGGAATGCTACTGCGGTAAGTACAAGAGAATCCGCTATAAGGGCAAGATATGCGAACGCTGCGGCGTTGAAATTACTAAGGCCAAGGTTCGTCGTGAGCGTATGGGTCACGTAGAACTTGCAGCACCTGTTTCACATATCTGGTATTTCAAGGGTATTCCATCACGTATGGGACTTATGCTTGATATCAGCCCACGTAACCTTGAAAAAGTTCTCTATTTCGCACTCTATATCGTAACTGATCCAGGTTCTACACCTCTCGAGAAGTATCAGGTACTCTCAGAAAAAGAGTATGAGGATATGCGCGAGAAGTATGAGGATGAGTTCGAAGCAGGAATGGGTGCAGAATCCATCAAGAAGCTTCTTGCTGAAATTGATGTACCTGCTCTTGCAGAGCAGCTCCGTGAGGAACTCAAGACTGCAAGCGGTCAGAAGAAGGCAAGACTCTTAAAGCGTCTTGAGGTTGTTGATGCATTCAACAATTCTGGAAATAAGCCAGAGTGGATGGTTCTCGATGTAATTCCTGTAATTCCACCAGACATCCGTCCTATGGTTCAACTTGATGGTGGTCGTTTCGCAACATCAGACCTTAACGACCTCTACAGAAGAGTTATCAACCGTAACAACCGTCTCAAGAGACTTCTTGAACTCGGTGCTCCTGATATCATTATCCGCAACGAGAAGCGTATGCTTCAGGAAGCAGTTGATGCTCTTATCGATAACGGTCGTCGTGGCCGTCCAGTAACAGGTCCTAACAACCGTCCACTTAAATCTCTTTCAGACATGCTGAAAGGTAAGCAGGGACGTTTCCGTCAGAACCTCCTTGGTAAGCGTGTTGACTACTCAGGACGTTCTGTTATCGTTGTAGGTCCAGAACTTAAAATGTACCAGTGTGGTCTCCCTAAGGAGATGGCACTTGAACTCTTCAAGCCATTCGTTATGAAGCGTCTTGTTGAAACTGGCGTTGCCGGCAACATCAAGTCAGCTCGTAAGATGGTAGAACGCTCTAAGGATGAGGTATGGGATGCTCTTGAAGTTGTAATCAAGAATCACCCTGTAATGCTCAACCGTGCTCCTACACTTCATAGACTTGGTATCCAGGCATTTGAGCCTGTACTTGTTGATGGTCGTGCTATCAAGCTCCACCCACTTGCATGTACAGCATTCAACGCCGATTTCGACGGTGACCAGATGGCTGTTCACGTACCACTATCTGCAGAGGCACAGGCTGAGGCTCGCTTCCTCATGCTCGCAGCTAACAACTTGCTCAAGCCATCTGATGGTCGTCCAGTTACAGTACCAACCCAGGACATGGTTCTTGGTTCTTATTACTTAACACTTGATAAGGACGGCGAAATCGGCGAGGGTAAGGTATTCCGCGATGTCAACGAGGCTCAGATGGCCTTTGACGAGGGCGAGATTACACTTCACTCTAAGATTCGCGTACGTATGACCAAGGAAATTAATGGCGAGACAAAGTCTGCTCTCGTTGATACAACACTTGGTAAGATTATCTTCAATAATCCTATTCCACAGGACCTCGGATTTGTTGATAGAACAATCCCTGGCAACGAGTTCCTTCTCGAGTGTGACATGCTCATCACTAAGAAGTCACTCGGTAAGATTATTGATCGTTGTATTGAGACTCATGGCACAGCCAAGACATCAGAAGTACTTGATGCAATCAAGGCTCAGGGCTATAAGTACTCAACACTTTCTGGTATTACAGTTGCTGTCTGCGATGCTAAGATTCCTGAATCTAAGAAGATTTCTATCGCTGAGACAGAAGCTCATATTGATAAGATTGACAGACTCTACCAGCGTGGTATGTTGTCTGATGCTGAGGCAAGAAGACTTAAACTCGGTGCTTGGGACGTATGTACCCGTGAAGTATCTGCAGGTCTTAAGGACAACCTCGGTAAGTACAACCCAATCTTCATGATGATCGACTCTGGTGCCCGTGGTTCTGACTCACAGCTTAACCAGCTCGCTGGTATGCGTGGTCTTATTGCCAATACATCAGGTAAGACAATCGAAATTCCTATTCGTGCTAACTACCGTGAAGGCCTTAACATCCTCGAGTACTTCATCTCATCTCGTGGTGCTCGTAAAGGTCTTGCAGATACAGCTCTTCGTACAGCTGACTCTGGTTACCTCACACGTCGTCTTGTTGACGTATCACAGGAAATCATTGTTCGTGAAGAGGACTGTGGATGTCACGATGGTATCGCAGTATATGATATCGAAGCAGATGGCCGTGTAATCGAGGAACTCTCTGAGCGTCTCGAAGGCCGTTACCTCCTCGACGATCTCGTTGATGAGAAGACAGGCGAGCTCATCCAGTCTGCATCCAAGATGATGCGTAAGGATGATGCTGCACGTGTAGAAGCATATGTTAAGTCACACACACCAGAGGGACAGAGAGCAGAAATCCAAATCAGATCTCTTCTCACATGTCAGTCACAGCATGGTGTATGTATGCACTGCTATGGCCGTAACCTTGCAACAGGTGGTCCTGTTACAGTTGGTGAGGCAGTAGGTATCATCGCTGCTCAGTCAATCGGTGAGCCTGGTACACAGCTTACCATGCGTACATTCCATACCGGTGGTGTAGCATCTGCTGCAGATATCACACAGGGTCTTCCAAGAGTAGAAGAACTCTTTGAAGCGCGTAAGCCTAAGACACTTGCTATTCTCTCTGAAATCGATGGTATTGCATCAATTCAGGAGATCAAGAAGAGTAAGTATGTAATTATCACAAATGCAGACGAAGGCGAAGAGAAGCAGTATCTCATCCCTTATGGTCTACGTATACGTCAGCGCATCCAGGATGGCGCTGAGGTTAAGAAGGGTGAGGCTCTCACAGAGGGTTCACTCAACCCACACGACCTCCTTGACATCATGGGCGTAGATGCAGTTTATGATTACCTCATCCGTGAAGTTCAGTCAGCATACCGTACTCAGGGTGTTGATATCAACGATAAGCACATCGAGGTTATCATCCGTCAGATGATGAAGAAGATTAAGGTCGACGAGGTCGGCGAGACAGAACTTCTCTCTGGCACAGTTGTTGATAAGTCTGACTTCTACGCTGAAAACCGTAGAGTTAAGAAGCTTGCCAAGGCAGAGGGCAGAGAGCCTGCACTCGCAACTGGTATTCCAATGCTTCTTGGTATCACTAAGGCTTCTCTTGCAACTGATTCATTCCTCTCAGCAGCTTCATTCCAGGAGACAACTCGTGTACTCACAGATGCCGCAATTAAGGGCAAAGTTGATACACTTCAGGGCCTCAAGGAGAACGTTATCATCGGTAAGTTGCTTCCATCCGGTACAGGTATGAAAGTATATGGCGAAGTTGACGTAAAGAAGGTTGGCTCAGAGTTCAACACCATTGATGCAGACATGTTCTTGGATGTTGATGTAGATGACGCCGCTGACGCATCTGTAGAAGACTGATAAATCGCATAAATTAAGTAAATTTACCCTATTGACATTGACTTGCCAATAGGGTAAAATACTATCTTGCCTACGCATATTTTCTTATAAATATAATAGGTTATATTATTAATGGAGGTGAAAGTATTGCCAACCTTTAACCAACTTGTTCGTCAGGGTAGACAGACATCTGTTAAGAAGTCAACTGCACCAGCACTCGGTAAGGGTCTCAACTCTAAGAAGAATGTCATGACTGACACTAATTCTCCACAGAAGAGAGGCGTTTGCACAGCTGTTAAAACTGCAACACCTAAGAAGCCTAACTCAGCTCTTCGTAAGATCGCCAGAGTTCGTCTTACTAACGGTATTGAAGTATCAGCTTACATCCCAGGTGTAGGTCATAACCTTCAGGAACATAGCGTTGTACTTATCAGAGGCGGCCGTGTAAAGGACCTTCCTGGTGTTCGTTACCATATTATTCGTGGTACTCTTGATACTCAGGGCGTTACAGATCGTATGCAGGCTAGATCTAAGTACGGTGCTAAGAGACCTAAGGCTAAGAAAGCCTAAAATCGTTAAAGGACAAATCTTCTTGCAGGCTGCGTAATATTGCGCAACCAATGTAAGAGTGTACATATATATATGTGCCTCTTTCATTGGCGCCACGGGAATTTGTCACTCGAGTACCTAAGATATCATTAATATGAAGGAGGGAAGCGAAGTGCCAAGAAGAGGCCAAATCGCAAAACGTGATGTTTTGCCAGATCCGCTTTACAATTCTAAACTCGTAACACGTTTAATAAACAATGTTATGCTTGATGGTAAGAAGGGTGTAGCTCAGAAAATTGTCTACGACGCTTTTGCTATCATAAACGAAAAAACAGGCAGAGAGCCACTCGAAGTTTTCGAGGAGGCTATGGAAAACGTAATGCCTTTACTTGAGGTAAAAGCACGCCGTATCGGTGGTGCTACTTACCAGGTACCTATCGAGGTACGTCCAGAGAGAAGACAGACACTCGGTCTTCGTTGGATTACTCTTTTCTCACGTCAGCGTTCTGAAAGAACAATGAAGGAGAGACTTGCAAATGAGATCCTTGATGCAGTTAACCAGTCTGGTGGCGCATTCAAGAGAAAAGAAGAAATGCACAGAATGGCAGAAGCAAACAAGGCTTTTGCACATTTCAGATATTAATCTGTGCATAGCATTTGCAACTATAGGAGGTAAATATGCCTAGACAGGTATCTTTGGAAATGACCAGAAATATCGGTATTATGGCTCACATCGATGCTGGTAAGACTACAACAACAGAGCGTATTCTTTACTACACAGGTGTAAACCATAAGATCGGTGAAACACATGATGGTGCTGCTACCATGGACTGGATGGCTCAGGAGCAGGAGCGTGGTATCACAATCACTTCTGCTGCAACCACATGTTTCTGGAAAGATCATCGTATCAATATTATCGACACCCCGGGTCACGTAGACTTTACAGTTGAAGTACAGCGTTCACTTCGCGTACTTGATGGTTCTGTAACAGTTCTCTGTGCTAAGGGCGGTGTTGAGCCTCAGTCAGAGACCGTATGGCGTCAGGCTGATGAATATTCTGTACCACGTATGATTTACGTTAATAAGATGGACATCATGGGTGCAGATTTCTATAACGTACTTGATATGATCAAGGACCGTTTCAAATGTAATGCAGTTCCAATTCAGCTCCCAATCGGTGTTGAAGCTACATTCAAGGGAATCATCGACCTCATCAATATGCGTGCCGAAGTTTATTACGACGACATGGGTAAGGATGTTCGTGATGAAGACATTCCTGACGATATGAAGGAACTTGCACAGAAATATCATGATGAACTTCTCGAAGCTGTTGCTACACTCGATGAAGAGCTCATGGAAAAATACTTAGAAGGCGAAGAGCTTACAATCCCAGAGATTAAGAAAGCTATTCGTAAAGCAACAATTGAAAACGAGATGGTACCAGTTTGCTGCGGTACATCATATCGTAACAAGGGTGTTCAGCCACTTCTCGATGCTATTGTTGATTATATGCCAGCTCCAACAGACGTTGCTGCTATCAAGGGTATTAACCCTAAGACAGATGATGAAGAAGAAAGACACTCAACAGACAATGAGCCATTCGCAGCTCTTGCATTCAAGATTGCAACTGACCCATTCGTAGGTAAGCTTTGTTTCTTCCGTGTATACTCTGGTACAGTAGATGCTGGTGCTACAGTTCTTAACTCAGTTAAGGATAAGAGCGAGCGTATGGGACGTATTCTTCAGATGCACGCAAACCACAGACAGGATCTTGACACAGTTTATGCTGGTGACATCGCTGCTTGTGTAGGTGTTAAGAATACAACAACAGGTGATACACTCTGTGATCCTAAACACCCAATTATCCTTGAGTCAATGAACTTCCCTGATCCTGTTATCCGCGTAGCAATTGAGCCTAAGACCAAGGCTGGTCAGGAAAAGATGGGCATTGCTCTTGCAAAGCTTGCAGAGGAAGACCCAACATTCAAGTGCTACACAGACGAA
>JAZUJK010000001.1:0-2659 GCA_045642705.1 Acutalibacteraceae bacterium | reverse complement strand
ATTCTCCTTAACCATTTCCATTGAATTCATACCAGAGAGTACGCACGTAACACCTGGCTGATTCCAAAGCCAGCGAAGTCCCCACTCGGCAGGAGTGTAGTCCGGTCTGGCCTTTTTCATAACCTCTTGCGCGTCATCTGGTAAATTTACAAGTTTACCACCGCGCAAAGGCTCCATAATGATTACAGGAATACCCATTTCTTCAGCTGTTTCCAGACCGACACGGCCTGCCTGAGTGTTCTCATCAAGATAGTTGTACTGAATTTGGCAGAAATCCCAATCATACGCCTTTAGTATGCGTATGAACATTGCAGAGTCGCCATGGTATGAGAAACCAATATTTTTGATACTTCCATCAGCCTTGTGCTTTGCAATCCAGTCCTCAATACCAAGGGATTTCAAGTTTTCCCACTCGGTTATCTCGGTAAACATATGCATAAGGTAATAATCAATATGATCAGTCTGGAGTCTCTTGAGTTCCTCATTAAAAGTCTTCTCAATTTGAGCATTGCTGTGCATCAAATACTGAGGAAGTTTTGTCGCAATCATAACCTTGTCACGAAGATTGTTATTTGCAAGAATTTTGCCAAGGCACTCCTCACTTCCAGAGTACAAATATGCCGTATCTAGGTAGTTTACGCCATGTTCGATAGCATACATCACCTCTTGCTCGGCCCTTTCATAATCAATGGATCCGCCCTTTTTTGTAAACCTCATGCAACCGTATCCCAGTTGTGAAATCTCTACTCCGTTTTTGTCTTTCCTATACTTCATTTTTATTCCCCTTTCGAGAACTCGCAACCGCAATAGTCCTGTCTGTAAAGGTTATATACTTTACTTAGTTCAATTGATTGCTTATATCCTTCCCTCTTTTTGAAGTCTGATGGCAGCCAAGAAACCTCGTAAGTATGGGATAATTCCGTTCCTATTTCATTGAGCACAACTGCATTTTTATATGGGCTAACAGACAGTGTTGAACAGAAGAATTCGAACCCACCATCATGTGCGCGCGAAGCGGTTGCTTCAAGGCGCTGACGATAGCAAATGTGACAGCGCTCGCCACTCTCTGGCTCGCACTCAAAACCCAAAACCAAGTCAAGAAATGACTGGTGGTCATAGTCGCAGTCCATAAACAACACTTTATTTTCTGTTGTCTCATTGTACTGAGAAATCAGTGACAGTTGTACTTCTTTACGATGGTAGTACTCCTTATCCGGCGCAATAGACGGATTGAAGTACAACACAGTAATATCAAAATACTGATTTAAATATGTAATTACATATGACGAACAAGGCCCACAGCAGCTATGAAGTAGTAGCTTTGGACGCCTGTCGCCAAGATTTTCTATTAACTTATCAAGTTCTAGTTGATAGTTCATTCTTTATACGCCTTTACAAGTGCTTTTGCTCTTTCTTCTACTTGCTCCCTAAATGACGGAGGAGATAATGCCACCATGGAATCACCATACTGCATTATCCATGATACAAGGCCTGATACAACTGCATTTACAGCGATTGTAAATGTATCCTCTGTGTGTTCAATAATCGCTACATCTTCACCAAAACGATCGGCAATTATATCCCAAGCACCATTCTTACATTTAATTGTTACTCTCTCTGGCAAACCAGAGAACATATTAAACTGAGTTGAGAGATAATCAGCAGCATCAAAATGGTCCTTGTACTTAAATACCTCTGATATTGGCCTTGCTGGCTCATCTAATACCTTGACCTTGGTAATCTTGTCAATTCTCAGATGCATAGGGTTCTGATACTTTGCATTATTACATACCAAATAGTAATGTCCATCATTCCAGATAAGAGCATATGGAGTTACATTATAGATATGCTCCTCATTTTTAGGCTCCTCACCCGCAATAAGGCGTCTTTTAATATAATGGATACAAACCTTCTTCTTGGTCTGAATAGCTGTTGAGAGGGCATCTATCCAATAATAGAGCATCTCATTAGAGCTCTTGTTTTTATGCTCAACATAGACCTGCTGTCTATGCAAGGTATCGCGCTGATACTTTGACAAGCTCTTCTCGACACTTTCGATTATCTCCTCTGTCTTCTTCTCAGTTATCGACTGAGCAGACTGGAGAGCATCTATAAGTAATCTCGCCTCCGCTATCTGGAAATCGCGCTCACCAAGGTAATAACCCTTTGCTGGTGGAGGATTCTTAATAATGTCATAACCATAATCAATGAGCATATCGATATCGCTGTAGATAGCTTTACGTTCTGCGCTAAGGCCACAGTTTTTGAGCATATCCGCTATCGTAGTTGCTGTGATAGGGTGATCCTCGTCAGTATACTCACGAAGGATATCATTGATAGCCAAAACCTTAGCTTTTGATCCTGAATTTCCTGCCATTTCCCTTCCCCCTTTACAACCATATAGTACCATAAATCGTACAACTAATAAACCCCATTTTTCTTATTGAAAACACATCGCTTTTCTGCTAAAATAGTCAAGTCACATGCACCTGTGGCGGAACTGGCAGACGCGCTAGACTTAGGATCTAGTCTCGAGAGGGGTGCAGGTTCGATTCCTGTCAGGTGCACCAAATAAAAGGCCAAGCATGTCTCGGCCTTTTATTTTTATCTTGGCAAATACGGGAATGAAGTTCTCCCTCAGTACAACTGAAACCGCTAT